>CAVIIX010000003.1:0-137376 GCA_963643225.1 Lachnospiraceae bacterium | reverse complement strand
ACGTAGTGCCGCTTTTAGTAGAGCCGTAGCGAAGCGAATTGCGAATATCATTGACTATGTGCCTTCCATAAAGCAATATACCATTTCTTATATGCTCTTTTGGAAGTAGATTCCTTTTGGACTATCTTCCGGTTATTTTTATAAAAGATTCAAAACAGTAGAGGTTTAAATTATGAACGTTCCACAGAATCGAATGGACAAAGGCTTTGAAAAATATCAGAAGGAATTTGAAGACAAGGCGCTTTATGTGTTACGCTCCGGCTGGTATGTACTTGGAAAAGAGGTTTCATCCTTTGAGGAAGAATTTGCAAAATACGTTGGCAGTAAATACTGTGTAGGTCTTGCAAGTGGTCTGGATGCATTAATCCTTGCTTTCAGAGCTTTAGGAATAACAAAAGGCGATGAAGTAATCGTACAGGGCAATACCTACATTGCATCTGTAATGGGCATTACTATTAACGGAGCCACTCCGGTATTTGCAGAGCCAGATGAATGCTACAATATTGATACTTCAAAAATAGAGTCTCTGATTACAGATAGGACAAAAGCAATTTTAGTGGTACACCTTTACGGTCAGGCTAATAAAATGGATGATGTAGTGGACATCTGTAAGCGTCACAATTTAAAGCTTGTGGAAGACTGCGCTCAGAGTCATGAGTCATATTTTGACGGAAAAATGACAGGAAGCTTTGGAGATATAGGCTGCTTTTCATTCTACCCGTCCAAAAATCTTGGCGCCTTCGGCGACGCCGGTGCAATTGTGACAGATGATGAAGAAATTGTTCGTAAAATGAGGATGCTTCGTAATTATGGAAGCGAAGTAAGATATTACAATAAAGAGGTGGGCGTTAATTCTCGTCTTGACGAACTTCAGGCAGGATTATTAAGAGTGAGACTTTCTCATATGCATGAGCTTACTTTAGAAAGAGTTTCTTTGGCCTTAAAATATAATGAGGGCATTAATAATCCCTTGATAATTTTACCGAAAGTCCGCAAAAAAGCTACTGCCGTATGGCACCAATATGTGGTAAGATGTGAGAAGCGCGATGAATTGAAGGCTTATTTACAGGAAAAGGGAATCGGCACCATCATTCATTATCCTGTTCCGCCTCATCTTCAGGAAGCCTATGCATACCTTGGACATAAAAAGGGTGAGTACCCTATTACCGAAAAATATGCAGATTCCGTTCTTTCGCTGCCTATGTTTAACGGCATGACTAACGAAGAACAGCAATACGTAATTGATGCTTTGAATGCTTTCAGATAGGAGTTTTATGAAGCTTGAAGAGAAGATAAAGATAATTAAATTCAGAGATTTGGGGGATGAGAGGGGAAACCTTGTGGTAATCGAAGGGGACGGCATGGATATTCCTTTTGATATTAAGAGAGTTTTCTATATCTACGGATCGGATGCGACGGTTGTGAGAGGGCAGCATGCAAACCGTGAATCTGAATTTTTAATGGTAAACGTGGCAGGCACCAGCAAGGTGCGCATTACCGACGGGCATGAAGAGCTTGTGGTAGAATTAAATGAGCCTGGTATGGGACTTTACCTTCCCACAATGCTGTGGAAGGATATGTATGAATTTTCGGCAGATTCCGTTCTTTTGGTAATGTCCAACAAACACTATGACGGTAATGAATACATCCGCGATTATAATGAATATTTAAAGGAAATGGGCATTAAATAATGAGCAGATTATCAATTGTAATTCCTGTATACTATAACGAAGACACCCTTATGGACCTGTACGAAGACATGAAGGCAAAGATTCTTTCAAAAATCGGAGACTATGAAATTGTAATGGTGGATGACGGTTCAGAAGATTCTTCATGGCAGGTGATGAATGAAATAAAAGCGTTAGACCCTGAAAACGTGCGCCTTGTGAAATTATCAAGAAATTTCGGGGAGCATGCGGCACTTCTTGCAGGCTTAAGCGTATGTAGAGGCGACTGTGCAGTTACAAAGCAGGCAGACCTTCAGGAGGATTCCACTTTGATTTTAGAAATGTATGAAAGCTGGAAAAAGGGCAACAAGGTTGTGCTTGCTGTAAGGCGCTCAAGAGATGAGAGCAAAATAAAGGTTTTCTTTGCCAACAGATATTATGGAATCGTACGTAAATTTATAAATAAAAATATGCCTCAGGGTGGCTGCGACTGTTACCTTATCGACAGAAAGGTAATTGATGTAATAGAAAACATGGATGAAAAAAATTCATCCCTTACCCTTCAGGTAATGTGGGCAGGCTTTAAAACCGAGATGATTTATTTTGACAGAAAAAATCGAGAAAAGGGTAAATCACGCTGGACTCTTGCCAAGAAATTCAAGCTTGTAATGGATTCAATGATGAGCTTTTCTTATGCTCCCATTCGATTTATGACCTATATCGGGATCATTTTTGACATTGCAGCGCTTATAGCATTTATTTTGATTTTGATTGAATATTTCACAAACGGTACACCGATTTCAGGCTGGGCTTCCATCATGACGGTATTATTGCTGGCAGCAGGCCTGGTGCTTTCAATGCTGGGTGTATTGGGCGAATATTTGTGGCGTACCCTTGACGCTTCAAGAAGGCGTCCCACCTTTATCATTGACGAGCAAAAATAAAGCTTCATATCGGATAGGAAACAGAAATTTGAATAAACAGAGGTAGAAATGTCAGAAACGAAGATGCGTCCTAAGGGCGAGGTTATTAAAGTCCGTGGGGCCAATGAACACAATCTTAAAAATTTAAATGTGGATATACCACGCAATAAGCTTGTTGTAATTACAGGACTTTCCGGATCTGGAAAGTCCTCTCTTGCATTTGACACAATTTATGCGGAAGGGCAGAGACGCTACATGGAGTCTTTGTCTTCCTATGCACGCCAGTTTTTAGGCATGATGGAAAAGCCTAATGTTGAAAACATCGAAGGTCTTTCTCCTTCAATTTCAATCGACCAAAAGTCTACTAATCGTAATCCACGTTCTACAGTCGGAACGGTTACTGAAATTTATGATTGTTTCAGACTTTTGTATGCCCGCATCGGTATTGTTCACTGCCCTAATTGCGGTCGCGTTATCAATAAGCAGTCGGTAGATCAGATTGTAGACAGAATTCTTTCTTTGGAAGAAGGCACAAAGATACAGCTTCTTGCACCAATTGTAAGGGGTAAGAAAGGTATGCACGAAAAGCTTCTTGATAAGGCAAGGCGTTCCGGATATGTGCGTGCCGTAATCGACGGTAACATGTATGAGCTTTCAGAAGAAATCGCATTAGACAAAAATATCAAGCATAATATCGACATTGTGGTAGACAGACTTGTGATAAAGCCTGACATTCAAAAACGTTTAACGGATTCTGTTGAGACAGTAATCGATTTAACGGACGGCCTTTTGGATGTGGATGTTTTTGGAAGCGAAAAGCTTACCTTCTCCACAAATTTTGCCTGCCCAGACTGTGAAATTTCAATTCCCGAGGTTGAAACCAGATCCTTTTCCTTTAACAATCCTTTCGGTGCCTGCCCTGTTTGTGCAGGTCTTGGCTACAAAATGGAATTTTCAAAAAGCCTGATTATTCCAGATGAATCCATGACTTTAAATGAGGGTGCCATTCAGGTAAACGGCTTTAAATCCATTATGGATAAAAAGAGCTGGCTCTATGCCATCATGCAGTCATTAATGCAGATATACGATTTTGATATGGATACACCCTTTGAGGACTATCCTGACAGCATAAAGAAAATGCTGTGGTATGGTAACGAGGGAGAAAAATTTCCGATTAATTATAAGAGTCAGCGTGGCCAGGGTGTCTATGAAGTCACCTGGGAAGGCATTCTTGAAATATGCAGAATGCGGTATCGCGAGACCTTTTCAGAAACCGCCAAGGCTGAATTTGAAACCTTTATGGACATTTCTCCCTGTGAAGAATGTAAGGGCATGAGACTTAAAAGAGAGTCCCTTGCAGTCACAATCGGGGATTTAAACATTTATGAAATCACCACTCTTTCTGTAGCAAAGCTTTTGGATTTCATGAAAAATTTAAACCTTACTAGGCAGCAGGAATATATAGGCCATCAGGTCATTGAACAGATTTTATTAAGAGTGAATTTTTTAAAGGATGTTGGACTTTCTTATCTTACACTGTCACGTGCCACCGCTTCACTTTCTGGTGGCGAAGCCCAGCGTATACGTCTTGCTACCCAGATAGGCTCAGGCCTTGTGGGAGTTACATACATTTTGGACGAGCCTTCAATCGGACTTCATCAGCGCGATAATGATAAGCTCTTAGCAACCTTAAAGCATTTGCGTGACCTTGGAAACACGGTGCTTGTGGTGGAGCATGACGAAGACACAATGTACGCTGCAGATCACATAATAGACATAGGCCCAGGCGCCGGCGTAAATGGCGGTAAGCTCGTGGCAGAAGGTACTGTTGAAGACATTAAGGCTGCTTCAAAATCCGTCACAGGCCAGTATTTAAGCGGCAGAAAATTTATCCCTGTGCCTGATATAAGGCGCAAACCCACCGGTTTTTTGACCATTCATGGGGCAAAAGAAAACAATTTAAAAAATATCGACGTTAAAGTACCACTTGGTGTGTTTACCTGCGTGACAGGTGTGTCAGGCTCCGGTAAGAGCTCCTTAACCAATGAAATACTTTATAAATACCTTGAAAAAAAGCTTAACCGTGCCCGCACCATTCCCGGCAATTTTGATTCAATGGAAGGCATCGAGCAGCTTGATAAGATAATTGATATCGATCAGTCGCCTATAGGGCGTTCACCCCGTTCAAACCCTGCCACCTATACAGGTGTGTTTGATCAGATTCGTGACCTTTTTGCCACCACTAAAGAGGCTAAAGAAAGAGGCTATAAAAAAGGCAGATTTTCTTTTAACGTAAAAGGCGGCCGCTGCGAGGCCTGCCAGGGTGACGGTATTATAAAAATTGAAATGCACTTTTTGCCGGACGTATATGTGCCCTGCGAAGTGTGTGGCGGGAAGCGCTATAACCGGGAGACCTTAGAGTGCTTATATAAGGGGAAATCCATTTACGATGTACTGGACATGACCGTTGAAGAGGCAGTTGCATTTTTTGAAAACGTGCCTTCGATACGGGACAAAATAAAGACCTTAAACGAGGTGGGGCTTGGATACATTAAGCTTGGACAGCCTTCAACCCAGTTATCAGGCGGTGAAGCACAAAGAGTTAAGCTTGCCACTGAATTAAGCAGACGTTCAACCGGCAGGACTATCTACATTCTTGATGAGCCCACAACCGGTCTTCACTTTGCGGATGTACACAGACTTACGGATATTCTCAAAAGACTTGTTGAAGGCGGCAACACTGTGGTAGTCATTGAGCATAACCTTGACGTTATCAAAACCGCCGACTATATCATCGACATGGGGCCTGAAGGCGGCGATGGCGGAGGCGAAGTAATCGCCTGCGGTACCCCTGAAGAGGTAGCTGAAAACAAAAAATCCTTTACGGGGATATATGTTAAGAAGGAACTTAAAAAATCAAAAATGAGGATGAAATAAACGGGGTGGGGTTTTAGACTAAGCACCTTGTAAGGCACGTATCACCGCTTTTAGCAGAGCCGTAGCAAGGCTGATTGCAAATATCATTGACCCTTCTTAAAAATGAAAAATGCGGAAACTATTTAAAAGACCTGCATATACATGCATTATTACTTGCCTGGCATTTTATCCTAAAGTATTAGACCAAACCTGCCGATAAAATTTAAAAGATTCTAAAAAAATAATTTAGTCCCTTTTATTTAAAACTATGATAAGGTATAATCAATTCAGTATGAACAGGATTATGCTTTTGCTTAATATAGAAAGGGATTAAAGATGCAGTATACAGACTTGGGAATTGATTTGGGAACAGCTTCTGTTCTCGTTTATATCAGAGGAAAGGGCGTTGTATTAAAGGAGCCCTCAGTTGTAGCTTTTGACAGAGATACCAATAAAATCAAAGCAATCGGCGAGGATGCCCGCCTTATGCTTGGACGTACACCCGGTAACATTATTGCGGTAAGACCGCTCCGCCAGGGTGTTATTTCTGACTATACAGTTACAGAAAAGATGATGAAATATTTCATCCAAAAGGCTCTTGGAAGACGTACCTACCGCAAGCCACGTATCGCAGTTTGCGTGCCTTCAGGCGTTACTGAAGTAGAAAAGAAGGCCGTTGAAGATGCTACCTACCAGGCAGGTGCAAGAGAGGTTTCCATTATCGAGGAGCCTATCGCTGCAGCAATTGGTGCCGGTATCGACATAGCAAAGCCCTGCGGCAACATGATTGTTGATATAGGCGGTGGTACTACCGATATTGCTGTTATTTCCTTAGGCAGCACCGTTGAGAGTACCTCCATTAAAGTAGCAGGCGATGACTTTGATGAAGCAATCGTGCGTTACATGCGTAAGAAACACAATTTATTAATCGGCGAAAGAACAGCAGAAGATATCAAGATCAAAATCGGAAGCGCCTTTAAGACAAGCGACATTAAATACCTCGACGTACGCGGACGTAACCTTGTAACAGGTCTTCCCGTAACCGTCAACATTTCTTCAGAAGAAACAAGAGAGGCACTTGAGGATACTACAGCCAAGATTGTAGACGCCATTCACTCGGTTCTTGAAAAAACCCCTCCGGAGCTTGCTTCAGATATCGGTGAAAGAGGAATCGTGCTTACAGGCGGCGGCAGCCTGCTTAGAGGTCTTGAAGAGCTGATTTCAGATAGAATGGGTATCAACACTATGACAGCCGAGGAGCCCATGACAGCAGTTGCCATCGGTACCGGTAAATATGTTGAATTCCTTGCAGGCTATAAAGATTTAATCTAAGACAATTAACGGAGGCTAGACTGGGCATGGTTAAAGGTTTATACACAGCTTATACAGGCATGGTAAATGAACAGCACCGCATGGACGTGCTTACCAATAACCTTGCCAATTCCACCACCGTAGGATTTAAAAAAGAAGGAACCACAAGCCAGTCCTTCGACTCAGTCCTAGCTGTAAAGGTTAAAGATACTTCGGAAGCTGCCAATATTCCACACCGTATAGGAGTTAACACTCCCGGTGTCAAGATTGGTGAAAATTATACGGATTATTCACAGGGCTCCTTTAAAATTACGGACAACACCTATGATCTTGCATTGTCCGGAGACGGATTCTTTGCAATTGAATTTACCAATAAGGCAGGAGAGACCTCCACGAAATACACACGTGACGGTTCCTTTACGCTTACGGTTGACGGATATCTTACTACCAAAGACGGCGACTATGTAATGGGTACAAACGGTCGTATTCAGATCGACCCGCTTAAGGAAGCCGCCATTGATTCCCAGGGACGCATAATACAGAATGACACGGTTGTGGCACAGCTTCAGCTTGTGGACTTTGCTGATTATAATTACTTAGAGAAATACGGAGAGAATCTCTTAAATGCAGTAGAGGGAGCTACGCTTCAGGCAGCAGATTGCACAGTTTATTCCGGGTACCTTGAGACTTCCAACGTTAACGTCGTAACTGAAATGGTTGATTTAATCAGCATCACCCGTCAGTACGAGGCTAATCAGAAGATAATCAAGGCCTATGACGAAACTCTTGAAATCGCAGCCACACAGTTAGGCAGAATCTAAGGAGGCTCTATAAATGGTAAGAAGCTTATGGACGGCAGCTACAGGAATGCGTGCTCAGCAGACTAACGTAGACACAATTGCCAATAATCTTGCAAACGTTAACACAACAGGCTATAAAACCGAGGTTAATGAATTTAAATCATTACTTTACCAGACAATTCAGACTAAGACCACATCCGCTAACGGCGATACAAAGCCTGTAGGCTGTCAGGTAGGTTTGGGTGTCAGAAATGCTTCTGTTACCTCTATTTTTACAGATGGCGCTTTACTTGCAAGTGAATCGGATACAGCCTTTGCTTTATCGGGCCGCGGATTTTTTTCGGTACGTGGTGAAGACGGCAATACATATTATTCAAGAAGCGGTGACTTCAAGTGGGCCATTAATTCTGACGGCGGCATAATGCTGACAAACAGCGATGGCCTTCCCATACTTGACACAAACGGTCAGGCTATTTCCTTTGGCACTGATTATGTGGCAAGCCGTATTACAGTTACAGGAGACGGTACCTTCTGTTATCCTGATGAAAACAACAATCCTAAGTCCCTAGGTATTACCTTCGGTATTTATCAGTTTAACAACGCCGCAGGCCTTGAAAAAACTGATTCAGGCCTTTATCAGCAGACAGCTGCCAGCGGCGCGGCTTTAAACGAAGCTACTAACACTACTCTTGAAAAGACAAAGGTAAGCCAGGGATATCTTGAAGGCTCAAATGTGCAGGTTGTGGATGAAATGGTTAATTTGATTACAGCCCAGAGAGCCTATGAATTTTCTTCAAAGGCAATAACCGCAACAGATGAAATGATGCAGCAGGCCAATAACCTTCGTTAATTAAGTGTAATAATTCCGAAAGGATAATGCATGAGTGATATAGATTTTTCTTCAATCTCAAGTATATACAGTCAATATATAGCAGACAGCGCAAGGACTGCCTCTTCTGCTGCGTCAGGCATTAGTACAAATGCCGATTATACAAACGCCACAGATGATGAATTAATGGATGTGTGCAAGCAGTTTGAAGCATATTTTCTTGAGCAGTGCCTTAAGAAAATGACGGAAACCTTAGAAGGTGAGGAATATTCATCCTCTTCGACCTCCACGCTTGTGGATTATTTCAAGGATGAAATGATACAGGAGGTTGCAGCTCAGTCTACTAAGACCAACAGCCTCGGCCTTGCTCAGATGCTTTACGAGCAGATGAAACGTAACTACGATTGACAGATATGGAAATTATTCAGGGATATGTATCTTCTATTACCTATCGAAACGCCGAAAACGGATACTCTGTGCTGAACTTCGTCATGGAGGATAACACAGAGGAAACCGCGGTTGGTTCCTTTCTTTCTGTGTCCGAAGGCGAGATGCTTAAATTATCGGGCGAATGGACAGAACATCGAATTTACGGAAAACAGTTTAAGGTAACTTCATACGAAGCAATACAGCCGGAGGATGAAATCGCAATCCTTCGTTATTTAAGCTCGGGCATTATCAAGGGAATAGGTCCAACTCTTGCCAAAAGAATCGTCGATGAATTTGGTAAGGACACCTTTGAGGTAATGGAAAATTATCCTGAGAAGCTTGAATGCATTAAGGGCATCACCCTTAAAAAAGCCCAGGAAATAGGAGTTTTGATGCAGGAAAAGAGGGGCTATCGTGATGCCATGGTGTATTTATCTAGCTACGGCATCAGCAATAGCCTTGCCATCAAAATCTATGCTTATTACGAAGACAGAATATATAAGGTGTTACAGGAAAATCCCTACAGGCTCGCAGAAGACATAAACGGCATCGGCTTTAAAACCGCCGATGAAATTGCCGGCAAAATGGGTACAAAAACAGATTCTGATTATCGCATTCAGAGCGGGATTCTTTATACCCTTTCTTTGGCTGTAGGACAGGGCTTTATGTACCTGCCCATGGACATACTCGTATCAAAGGCTTCAGAAATTTTAGAAGTAAAGGAAGAGGCAATTGAGCCACAGATTCAAAATCTTTTAATGCAAAAGAAATTGATAATCAGGGAATCGGCGGTATATTCTAACAGCAATTTCTATGCAGAACAGTCGGCGGCAGCACTTCTTAGAACGGTAGCGTTAGAATTTTTTGAAGATGGTGAAAAAAATGCGGATTTACTGGAAGGAAGAATAAGCGTAATAGCAAACCGCAACAATATAGAGCTTGACGATTTGCAAAAGCAGGCAGTTATCAAGGCAGCCTCCAACGGAGTGTCTATTATAACGGGCGGTCCTGGCACCGGTAAGACTACCACCATAAAGACATTAATTGAGTATTTCTTAAGCGAAGGCTACGACCTTGCCCTGGCGGCACCTACAGGAAGAGCGGCAAAGCGCATGACGGAGGCCACAGGCTATGAAGCGAAGACTCTTCACAGACTGTTAGAGCTAAGCGGGGCATTGGAAGATGATAAAAACAACGCGGGCTTTGAACGAAACGAAGAAAATCCTTTAAAAGTGGATGCGGTAATTGTGGATGAAATGTCCATGGTGGATATTTTCTTATTCAGGGCTTTATTAAAGGCACTTCCATCAGGAGCACGGCTTATAATGGTGGGTGACGACCACCAGCTTCCAAGCGTAGGCCCGGGACAGGTGTTAAGGGACTTAATTGAATCTGAATGCTTTCCTGTTACCAAATTAGAAAAAATATACAGACAGGAGGGCTCTGGAGATATTGTATTAAATGCCCACAGAATCAACCACGGTGAGCCAATTGTGGTTGAAAAGGGCAGTAAGGATTTTTTCTTTATCGAAAGAAACGATTCACGAAAGATTTTACTAAACACTGTTGAATTGATACTAAAAAGCCTTCCGCCCTATGTGCAGGTGGAGCCTTTTGACATACAGGTGCTCACCCCTACCAGAAAAGGTACCTTAGGGGTTGTTTCTTTAAACAATTATTTACAGGAGGCATTAAATCCGCCTGATAAATCAAAAAAAGAGCACGCCTTCGGTGAGACGGTGTTCAGAGAAGGCGACAAGGTAATGCAGATACGCAATAATTACCAGGCCGAATGGGAAATATTAGGCCTTCACAATATCCCAATAGACGCAGGGATGGGCGTCTTTAACGGAGATACTGGCAGAGTCGTGAAAATAGACGACTGCGATGCAAGCTTAACGGTCGAATTTGACGATAAAAGAAGGGTGACTTACCCCTTTAATTCTTTAGATGAATTGGAGCTTGCCTATGCCGTAACCGTTCATAAAGCTCAGGGCAGTGAATATAAGGCAGTTATCATGCCGATTATGCAGGGCCCTAAGCAGCTTATGAACAGAAATCTGCTATATACGGGTGTAACGCGTGCCAAAAATTGTCTTGTGATGATCGGAAATTCAAGCGTCGTACAGGAAATGATAGAAAATAATCAGGAAAACTTAAGATATTCCGGATTAAAAAAGCGTATACTCGAAGTGTTCGGTGAGATGTAAAATTTTAAATGAATATTTTAAGGATTTTATATCCTAAGCGTTGTCCTGTATGTGACGATGTCAGAAAAATATCGGAAGAAGGCATTTGCCGGGAATGTAAGAAAAAGTTAATAAAGGTTTCTGATATAGAATATTATGAAAAAGATAAAGCGATTATTCAAAGGTTTTATGACGGAGGACGATGCCTTTACGGCTATTCATCGATTTTTGAAAGCTTATACCGCTTTAAATATATGAACCGTATTGAATACGGAAATTCGTACGGAAAGGCTATGGCAACGGAATTTTCAGACTGGCTGTCAGGCTTAAAGGCTGATGCTTTGATACCTGTTCCCATTAGTAAGAAAAGGTTAATTAAGAGAGGGTATAATCAGGCTGAAGAGCTGACAAGAGAAATTTCCAGACTTACGGAAATCCCTATGGCAGAAAATGTAATAGCCCGCCTTAAAAACACTCTGCCTCAAAAGTACAAGGACAAAAAAGGTCGTATCATTAATATGAAAAAGGCTTTTATTGTAACAGAAAATGTTGTAAACTTTAGGCGAGTAGTTATTATTGATGATATTTTTACAACAGGAAGTACAATTGATGCCATTGCGGCAGAGCTTAAAAGAGCGGGAGTAAAGGAAGTTTATTTCCTATGCCTGTCAAGAGCGGGAATCTAGCAGTTCAAAATAATCCTTGGAGGGAAATATGAACGTACGTAATTGTAGAAAATGTGGGAAAATGTTTAACTATTTATCAGGACCAATTACCTGTCCTTCGTGCCGTGAGGCTTTGGAAGATAAATTCAAAGAGGTAAAGAAATATATACAGGATCACGCAAGCTGCGGAATTCATGAAGTGGCAAGAGAATGTGAGGTTGAAGTACAGCAGATTCAGCAGTGGCTAAGAGAAGAAAGACTTCAGTTTTCTGAAGATTCAATGGTACAGCTTTCCTGTGAATCCTGCGGCACCACAATTCGTTTTGGCAGATTCTGCGAAAAATGTAAAAACGAGATGGCTAACGGCTTTAAGCAGGCAATTGCACAAAAGACACCCGTTGAGCCTCCTGTTAAGAAAGATGTTAAAGAATCGCCCCGTATGCGCTTCCTTAATTAAAAGCCTGTATTCGGGGGGAAATATATATTTTCAGGTGAGTTATGCTAAATGAAAAAAGAGTGAAACTGATGACCCGCATGGCTTCCTATGAAGAGGGTGAAGGCAAAAAAAACGAATCTGTTGCACGCCACTTCAGAAGCGACTATGTAGGTCTGCAGGTATTAAAGGCTGTCATATGTGCCACTATCGCATGTATGATAGTTTTTGGTGTCTACATTTATTATGATTTTGAAAACATTATGGTCAATATTTACAAAACGGATCTTTTGGAATTTGCCACAAGGGTTTTAAAATATTACGTTGTTTTCACCGTTTCTTACTGTGTAATCGTCTACATTTCCTTTACGGTTAAATTCAGTGAGGCAAAACACAATTTAAAACGTTATTTCAATAATTTAAAGCTTTTAGGAACGCTTTACGTTAATGAGAATAATACGGAAGATACATTGGAAAGCGAAGAGGAATAAATGAAACAATTATTTGTAATAAAAGAAAAAATCAAACAGTTTGTTGGTAAAAACGAGGTATTTATTTTACCGGTTCTTAAATTCTTACTTACCTTCATTGCATTAAGCAGAATAAATTCACAAATCGGATTTATGAGCCGTCTTTCAAATTCAGCCATCACTTTAATCGTGGCATTGGCAGGCTCCTTTCTTCCTATGAATTTAACACTTGTAATACTTGCAGTCATTACAACGGCCCATGTTTATGCACTTTCTTTCGAATGCTGCATTTTAGTGCTTGCAATATTCTTAATACTCTTTCTTTTATATTTCAGATTTTCCTCAAAGGATTCGGTTGCAGCACTTTTGGTACCCTTAGCCTTTGTGTTTAAAATTCCTTATGTAATGCCTGTTGCAATGGGTCTTATCGGAACACCTTCATCCATAGTGTCGGTGGGCTGCGGCGTAGTGGTTTATTTTGTGCTCCACTACATAAACGTAAGCGTTGACAGCTTTTCTGGCAGTGAAGCCGGCGGCATTTCAATAGAAATTGGCGCTTTTAAGAATGTTGTGGACGGCCTGTTTTCAGATAAGACAATGATTGTTTATATCGTTGCTTTCTGCACCACTGTTTTAATCGTTTATGTAATCAGAAGACTTTCCATTAACTACAGCTGGGCAATTGCAATCGCCGCAGGCACACTTGCAGATTTTTTCATTATTTTAATTGCCAATTCAGCTCTTAACGGAAACGTTTCCTTAGGCGGCGCCTTCCTTGGCACAATAATTTCAATAATTCTTAATGTAATATTACAGTATTTCTGCTTTGACTTAGACTATAATCGTGTTGAAAGGGTTCAGTTTGAAGATGACGAATATTATTATTACGTAAAAGCTGTTCCTAAGAACACCGTTAAATTATCCGATAACGGCAAAAGAAAAACTAATAAAAAACCGACAGCGTCTAAGCCTTCAGCTGTTAAAGCTTTAAGCAGCCATCCCAAGGCTAAACGCCCTGCGAGTGGTGCTTCAGAGGCTTTTTCTCCTATAAGACGCACGGCTAATACAAGGGAAAACAGTGATACTGCTTCGCGTGCAAGAGAGACTGTCAGAAATAAGGCAGCCAGTGCAGCAATGCGGAATGGTATAAATAGAAATCCAAGAGAGGACAGAAAATAAAAATTAATGGCAAACATAATTGAATTTGTGCGCTCAGCTTTTGAAAAATTCAATATGCCGGAAGTATCCTGGACAGACTTTGTAGAAATACTCGTAATCGCCTTTTTGGTTTACGAGATTTTTCTATGGATAAAGAACACTAAGGCTTACGCTTTACTTAAAGGTATAGTTGTAATTGTAGTGTTTTTGCTTTTCGCAGAATTATTCGATATGTCCACTATCCTCTGGATTGCCAATAAGCTGTTCTCTATCGTGGCAACGGTCATTGTGGTGGTATTTCAGCCAGAATTAAGAAAAGCTCTTGAACAGTTGGGTAAGAAAAACTTCCTATCTTCAGTCATTTTTTTTGATGGAAACCGTGGTAGCGAAGGAAGGTTTTCAGACCATACCATTCAGGAAATTATACGTGCCTGCAACGAAATGGCTAAGGTTAAAACAGGCGCTTTAATCGTAATAGAACAGAACAATTCCTTAGGCGATGTGGAACGCACCGGTATTGAAGTGGATGCGGTAGTTTCGAGCCAGCTTTTAATTAACATTTTTGAACACAATACACCTCTTCATGATGGTGCAGTTGTAGTAAGAGGCGACCGTGTGACAGCGGCTACCTGTTATCTTCCACTTTCAGAAAATCTTTCTTTAAGTAAGGAGCTTGGTACACGTCACAGAGCAGGCGTAGGTATTTCTGAAGTAACGGATTCTTTAACAATAATCGTCTCTGAAGAAACCGGACGCATCAGCATCGCCTATGAAGGCGAGCTTATCAGAAGCTCTGATAACGAGACCTTAAGGCATTATCTTGAATTCATTCAGGATAAGCCTGAGGACGAAGAAAAAAAGCATAATTTCTTTAAAGGGAAAGGTGGTAAGAAAGCATGACACCTAACTTTAAAATTAAAGAAAAATTCACAAAACAGAAAATAACGGAAAACCTAGGTCTTAAGATTGCGTCCTTAATTGTGGCGGTAGTCTTATGGTTTGTAGTGGTAAATGTAACTGACCCTATTGTTGCGCAGACCTATAAAAATGTCCCTGTCAGAGTATTGAATGCTTCCACTATTACAAATAACAATAAAACCCTTGATGTATTGAGCGATACATCTGTAATTTCCTCGGTCGTAATCAAGGCCCCCAGAAGCGTCATTCAGGAGCTTGGCACCACCATCGATAACGTAGTGGCTACTGCGGATATGAATAAGCTTTCACAGGATGGCACCAGCGTTCCAATCGAAATTACTACTTCAAAGCATTCAGACAAGGTGGACAGCATTCGTGCATCCATCGATACTATGTATGTAAATATCGAAGAAAGAAAGTCAATTCAGCTTCCTTTACAGGCCACCACCTCCGGAGAAATTGAAAGCGGCTTTATTTTAGGCAACGTAGAGCCAAATCAGAACCAGGTGCGTGTAAGCGGTCCTGAATCTGTAATTTCAACCATTAAATCGGCATACGTTGACGTTGAAGTAACAGGCTTTACAAGTGATATTTCCACTCAGTCAGACATTGTTTTATATGATGCAGACGGTAATGCCGTGGACGATTCAAATCTTGAAATGAACGTAGACAGCGTCAGAGTAGACGTTGAAATTTTAGCCACCAAAAAGGTGCCGATTTATTACTCCACAAGCGGTCTTCCGGCTGAGGGCTATGCAGTTACAGGGGAAATGGAATGTAGTCCAAAGACTGTCACTATTGCAGGCTCACAGTCTGTAATTGAAAATACCACTTACGTAGGAATTCCTGCATCAGAGCTTAACATTACAGGCCAGGCAGGGGACATGATGGTAGTGCTTAACATAGCAGACTTCTTACCTGACGGTACCCGCCTTGGGGATGCTTCATATAACGGAAAGGCTACCATTACAGTTTATATCGAGCCATTAACGGATGAGACCTACGCTACCTATTTACGAAATGTAAGCATTGAAAACGTGCCTGAAGGCTTTAGCGCAGCTGTGCTTGACAAGGATGACAGCATCAGCTTTACACTTACAGGTCTTGCCCAGGATCTTGAAAAGCTTCAGGTATCAGAGCTTAACTTCCGCGTGGATTTTGAAGACTATATTCTTTTGAAGGATTCCGTGGAATTTGAAGAGGGCATTTACAACTTATATCTTGTGATGGATTTACCTGAAGCCGTTAGCTGTAACGACTCCATTGGTATAAAAGTTAAACTTACGAAAAACGAGGAATAATTTATGAGCAGAATGTTTGGTACAGACGGCGTCAGAGGAGTAGCCAATGAAGAGCTCACTCCAGATCTTGCCTTAAAATTAGGTCAGGCAGGGGCATGTGTTTTGAGCAAAGAAAATCAGCACAAGCCTACAATTATGGTGGGCTGTGATACAAGAATTTCAGGAGACATGCTTGCCAATGCACTTATGGCAGGTGCCTGTTCGGTAGGCGCCAACTGCGTATATGTCGGCGTGCTTCCTACTCCTGCAATTGCGTATTTAACCAAGAAATATAAGGTGGATGCAGGAGTAGTTATTTCCGCATCCCACAACCCAGTTGAATTTAACGGTATTAAATTTTTTGACGGAAACGGCTATAAGCTTCCGGATGCTTTGGAAGATGAAATCGAAGCCTTGATTAAATCAGAAATGCAGGGAGTTAAGTTTCCTATCGGTGCAGGGGTTGGCAAGGTGAAATACAGAACCGATGCAAGAGAAGAATACATTAATCATTCAATTAAAGCGATAAATGCCGATTTAACAGGCTTACGAATCGTTGTGGACACCGCTGAAGGCGCAGCCTATTATACTTCCGTTGAAGCCTTAAAGGAGCTTGGTGCAACGGTTATTCCGATTCACAACGCTCCAGACGGCACCAATATTAATGCAAATTGCGGCTCTACCCATATGGAAGAGCTTATGGCAAGAGTAGTATACGAAAAGGCAAATGTAGGACTTGCTTTTGACGGTGATGCCGACAGATTACTTGCCGTAGACGAAAACGGTAAGGAAGTTAACGGTGACCAGATTATGGGTATCATCGGTAACTACATGAAAGAAAAAGGCTCATTAAAGAAGAATACCATAGTAGCAACCGTTATGAGTAATTTAGGCTTCTTCCAGATGGGTGAAAGAGAAAAGCTTCACATCGAGCAGACTAAAGTGGGTGACAGATATGTACTGGAGCGCATGAAGGAAATCGGTGCAAACCTTGGAGGGGAACAGTCAGGTCACATTATTTTCCTTGATGACAATACAACAGGTGACGGATTATTATCAGCCCTTCACTTATTAGAAGTAATGGTGGAAACCGGTAAGCCTTTATCAGAGCTTGCCAAGATTGTGGAAATCTTGCCTCAGGCACTTGTAGGAGCTCACGTTCCCAATCACAAAAAGGAAACCTACATGGAATACCCTGAAATTGCAGAGGCCATTAAAGAGCTTACGGCTAAATTTGCCGGAAGGGGCAGGGTATTAATCCGTCCTTCAGGCACAGAACCCTTAGTAAGAGTTATGATTGAAGGTAATGACAGGGAGCTTATTCTTGATGAAGCAAAGAAGCTTGCTTCATTAATCGAAGAAGTAATGCTTTAAGGAATTTAAAAGTGAAACAAATTAAATCTTTAGACAGGGCGCTTAGACTTAAGTCCGAGCGCCTTTTAATAAAACTAATGTTTTTAGGGTGTCTTTTCCTGTGTGGCTGTGGCTATAAAGAAAAGTCGAATTCAGAAATATTAAATAAAAATTCTTATACAGCAGAAATTGTTAAGCTTGAATTACCTGAGGTTAAGGAAAGCTACAAGATTATCGTGGTAAACGACCTTCACGCAGCGATTTCTAATTTCGAGGTTTTAGAAGACAACGAGGCAACCATTAATTCAAGAATTGAAACAGATTTTTGTTTTGCAGGATTAACTGCCTATGAACGACTGTTAAAGCTTCCGGATATATTAAACAGCCTTGATACTGATTTAATTGTCTTTGCCGGGGATATAATTGATTTTAATTCTGAAGCTAACTGCCAGGCATTAAAGGAATTTTTTGATAAAATCAATAAACCCTTTATTTATCTTCGCTCCGACCATGACCTTATGCCTTACTGGCTTGAAATACAGGATGAAGGGGCGGCAATAGAGCGGCAAAAGAAAATCTGTGAATACGAGGATGTTTTTGCTTATGACCTTGGAAAAGTAGTGGTAGTGGGTATAAATAAAAGCTATATGGACATTACTGAAGATGGGATAATTACGTTACGGGATGCTGTTTCTTTAAATAAACCCATTGTGGTGGCGACTCATGTGCCTATTGCTTTAGAGGATTTTGATGCTTTGTACGAGCTTAGTATGGACAAGCGTGGCGGTAGACTTCTTTACTGGGGAAATGACGCAGCATACGCGCCTAATGAATACACTGCTGAATTTATAGATATGATTTATGAGGATGAATCACCCATTCTGGCAGTTCTTGCAGCTCATATTCATTACCCACTTGAGGCTCCGATTAGTCAGAATGCAATTGAACACATATTTACACCTGCTTATCAGGGCAGCATTGGTATAGTTGAAATAAATTAGATATAAACTAAGGAGTAAACCTTGCAGATTATTTTATTATCCGGGGGTTCTGGGAAACGTCTCTGGCCTTTATCCAATGACGTAAGAAGTAAACAGTTTTTAAAAATTTTTAAAAACGATGCGGGAGAATATGAGTCCATGGTGCAGTGCATATACCATGGGCTTAAAGAAGCGTTTCAAGAGGAAAATACACAGATTACAATTGCTACAAGCAAAAGACAGGCGGCCTGCCTTATTAATCAGCTGGGAGATAAAGTAAACATCTGTATTGAACCTGACAGGCGTGACACATTCCCTGCAATTTCCCTTGCCTGTAATTTTCTTAAGGATGAAATGAAGGTTTCCATGGATGAAACTGTGGTAGTGTGTCCGGTGGACCCCTACGTCGAAAGAGATTATTTCGAAACAATAAAGAAGATTGCCGCTGAAGTGGAAACCGGTAATAAAAACATTACCCTTATGGGCATAAAGCCTACATATCCAAGTGAAAAATACGGATACATTTTAACTGACTCCAAAGGGGAGGTGCTTGAATTTAAAGAAAAGCCTGATTTAGAGGGGGCAAAAGCTTTAGTAGCAAGGGGCGCCCTATGGAATGGCGGCGTATTTGGCTTTAAACTAAATTATATGATTAAAAAATCCCATGAATTAATGGATTTTACTGATTTTACGGATTTAAGGAATAAATATAGCCTGCTCAATAAAATAAGCATAGACTACGCAGTTGTAGAAAAAGAAAAATCTATAAAGGCTGTTTCCTTTGACGGATCCTGGATGGACATAGGTACCTGGGAAACGCTGACATATGTAATGAAGGATAAGGCCTTAGGAAATGTTTTAATGGACGATACCTGCGAAAATGCCTACGTGATAAACGAAATGGACGTGCCGGTGCTTGCAATGGGACTTAAAAATGTGGTGGTGTCTGCAAGTGCTGACGGAATTTTAGTGGCAGATAAGCATCAGTCAAGCTACATGAAGCCCT
This sequence comes from Lachnospiraceae bacterium, assembly GCA_963643225.1. Lineage (GTDB taxonomy): Bacteria > Bacillota > Clostridia > Lachnospirales > Lachnospiraceae > UBA1258. The sequence goes on along the minus strand of CAVIIX010000003.1, from coordinate 118,049 downwards.
TTGTTGATAAGCTTGAAGGCCCTGTAATGTATGGAGAAAAATCCTGGGGAAGCTACAAGGTAGTTGATGTTGAAGAAAACGGTATTACATTAAAGGTAACCCTTAACCCGGGGCATTCCATGAATTATCACAGTCATGAAAGACGTGATGAAATATGGACTGTAATCGAGGGCGAAGGCTTAGCGGTTATTGACGGGGAAGAGAAAAGGGTTAAACCGGGAGATGTAGTAAGCCTCCCTCGGGGCTGTAAGCATACCCTTAAGGCAAATACTTTATTAAAGGTAATGGAAGTGCAGATTGGTACTGAAATAGACGTTAACGATAAGATCAAGTACAAATTATAAACAAAAGATAAGGCAAATTATGACAGAAACAAAAAAACGAAATGCAAATATCGAGCTTTTAAGAATAATAAGCATGATTATGATTATATTTTTGCATGCTCTTTCGAAGGGTGAAAATCTAAAAAGCCTTACTGAAGGCAATGCCGTAAATGCTGCTATTGCCTGGACTTTTGAGGCGCTTTCCATATCTTCCGTAAATATCTTTATTTTAATTTCCGGATATTTTTTAATTGATTCAAAATTCAAAATAAGAAGACTTATTTCCCTGGTGGCTCAGTGCATTTTTTATTCTCTTGGCACCCTGCTTGTGTGTCTGATCTTTAATATAGATGTAGGTGAGGAAATCAATTTATATTTTATTCTGCATGCGATTTTCCCTGTGCACATGAAGCTTTACTGGTTTATGACCTCATACATAGTGATTTACATGCTGCAGCCGTTGATTTCTTTTGGAGTAAAGGCTCTTACACAAAAGCAGTTTGGCACAATGATAATTGCGCTTTTAATATATGAATGCTTCTTTAAAAGCTTTTTACCCTTTAGCTTTATGGAGGACGAAGCAGGCTACAGCATGCTTTGGTTTTTGATTGTCTTTTTAATCGGTGCTTATTTTAAGCTATACGGCTTTAAGCATCTGACAAATCCTTATCGCGGGGCACTGCTTTATTTTGCAGCGAGCTTTTTAATACTTTTTGAATGCGGAGCCATTGGTTTTGTAAATGAAAAATTTTCTCGTTTATATGAAATTTCACGCGTCAGCATGGATTATAACCATATGTTTCCGCTTTTTGCCTCAGTCGGCATTTTTGCATGCTTTTTAAACAAAAAGCCCATGGGAGAAAAAGCATCAAAAATAATATGTTTTCTTTCGCCAATGGCACTTGGCGTATATCTGTGTCATGAAAATTTATGCATGCGGTATAACTGGGTAAAATGGCTTGGCATATACGATATTTTAGGACTTTCTACTATGGAATTTTTAGGAAGATTAATGCTTGCTGTTTTAATTGTTTACGCAGCAGGCACTATAATAGATTTTGTAAGAATCAAGATCTTTAAATTTATAGAACTTTAACTTGCCCTTACATTTAAAAGATGATATAGTTAACACGTATGTAAGCGCAAGTGCACTAATCATATGGAGGCAATTTACAGATGGTAAGCCAGAAAGTTACAATTAAAAATCCTACAGGGCTACACCTAAGACCCGCAGGCATCCTATGTAAGGAAGCAATGCAGTTTAAATCCTTAATTACATTTTCGTATCGTGAAAACACGGCTAATGCTAAGAGTGTATTAAGCGTTCTCGGAGCCTGTGTTAAATGTGGTGATGAAATTGAATTTGTCTGCGAGGGCGAGGACGAGGAGGAAGCTTTAGCTAAGCTTGTACAAGTCGTTGAAAGCGGTCTTGGAGAATAATTTTTGAAAACGTTACCCCACTTCGATACGGAGTGGGGTATATTTATATACACAGACTTTAAGAAATTAAAGCGTAAAACTACAGGAGGAAACTAACATGCTTAACTACAGTCGTTACAGACGCAACCCGGTGCTTAAATATCCTGAGCGCGAATGGGTTAACAAGGAGATTGAAAAGGCTCCCATTTGGTGCAGCGTAGACCTACGCGACGGTAACCAGGCGCTAATCGACCCAATGGTAGTGAGCGAAAAAATAGAGCTCTTTGAGTATATGGTAAAGATGGGGTTTAAGGAAATCGAGGTTGGATTCCCAGCAGCCAGTCAGATTGAATATGACTTTTTAAGAGAACTAATAGAAAGAAAGCTTGTGCCGGAGGATGTAAAACTGCAGGTACTGACTCAGTGCCGAGAAGAATTAATTGACAGAACCTTTGAGTCTATTCAGGGCTGCAAGCAGGCAATCGTGCACATTTACAATTCCACATCCGTTTTACAGCGTGACGTTGTGTTCCACATGGATAAGGAGCAGATAAAGCAGATTGCAATTGACGGAACCAGAATGGTCAAGGAACGCGCAGCTAAATTTGACGGAAAAATCATCCTTGAATATTCTCCAGAATCCTTTACAGGCACAGAGCCTGAATATGCACTTGAAGTGTGTGAGGCAGTTTTAAAGGAGTGGGGCGCAAGCAAGGATAACAAGGTAATCATCAACCTCCCTTCCACTGTTGAGATGACTACACCAAACGTATATGCAGACATTATTGAATGGTGCAATAAGCACTTTTCAAATCGTGACGGCGTAATCCTTTCCGTACACCCACACAATGACCGTGGTACAGGCGTTGCGGCTACAGAGCTTGCAATTTTGGCGGGGGCTGAAAGGGTAGAGGGCACTTTGTTTGGTAACGGTGAAAGAACAGGTAATGTAGACATTTTGAACGTGGCCTATAATATGTTTTCACAGGGTATAAATCCTGAACTTGAAATTTCCCACGTAAATGAAATAATAGAAATATACGAGCGTCTTGTAAAGATGCCGATTCATCCACGTCATCCTTATGCAGGCAAGCTTGTATTTACAGCTTTTTCAGGCTCTCATCAGGATGCCATTAACAAAGGCATTAAGGCTATGAAGGAGAGAAACAATAAATATTGGGAGGTACCCTACCTTCCCATCGATCCTTCAGACATCGGTCGCGAATACGAGCCCATTGTACGCATCAATTCACAGTCCGGCAAGGGCGGCGTTGCTTTCATTATGGACACATATTTCGGCTTCAAGCTTCCTAAGGGCATGCATAAGGAATTTGCCAATATTATCCAGGCTATTTCCGAAAAGCAGGGAGAGGTTTCTTACGAGCAGATTATGGATGCTTTCGATACAGCATATCTTGCCACAAAAGAGCCTTATCACTTTGAAAAGCTTAAGGTTGAAGACTACAAAGGCGAAAGAAGAGAAGACTTTGACACGGTTGTCACCCTTGACTTTACAGACCACGGCGAAAAGAAATCCTTCGAAGCTGCCGGTAACGGTCCTATCGATGCTGTTAAGCGCGGTATTATCCAGAACCTTAACCTTGATATTAAGATTCTTGACTACGAGGAACATGCTTTACAGGCCGGTTCAAATTCAAAGGCTGCAGCCTATATTCACTTGCTGGATGTCAACACCGGTGCAGTTACCTATGGTGTAGGCGTAAGCTCAAACATCACCAGAGCCTCCGTTTATGCAATTTTCTCTGCTATGAACAGACTATTTAAATAATCATAAAGGGACACTAAATATCTGATATCTTGTGCCAATCAGACAGGAGTATTTCATGCACACACTTGCCATCATTACCGCCCGTGGCGGCAGTAAACGTATACCGAGAAAAAATATAAAGGAATTCTGCGGAAAGCCGATAATTGCCTATTCAATTGAGGCAGCAATAGCCTCAAAGGCTTTTGATACCATAATGGTGTCGACAGACGATACGGAAATTGCAGAAATTGCTAAAAAATATGGCGCAAAAGTTCCTTTCTTAAGAAGTGAAAAGACTTCTAATGACTATGCCTCCACAACGGATGTAATTCTGGAGGTGCTTAAGGAATATGAAAAGCGCGGCGAAAAATTTGATATCGCCTGCTGCATTTATCCAACAGCTCCCTTTATTACAGCCGACAGGCTTAAGGAAGGAATAAGAATTCTCACAGCAGGGGATACTGATACGGTAATCCCTGTTGTGGACTTTTCCTACCCTCCTCAGCGCGCCTTTCACATGATAGGTGAAAACATAGAATTTCTTTATCCTGAATATTCCTTTTCGCGCTCTCAGGATTTAGAAAAGCACTATCATGATGCCGGTCAGTTCTATGTTTTTAACGTTGAAAGATTTAAGGAAAACAAAAATCTTTTAATGGGCAAAATAAAACCTCTGTGCATATCCGAAATGGAGGTTCAGGATATTGACACAGAGGTAGACTGGCTTCTTGCCGAGCTTAAATATAAACTTTTGCAGAAATAATTATTTACTGTGGGATTTCATTAATTTATTTTCATCTATCCATGCATGAATTGAAGGATCTTCATAGGCATCCATAAATTTGGTGCCTAAAAGTTCTTTTTCTTCAGCAAAAGAAACAGCATTTAAATTTGTAAATATCGAAACCACCTTCTTAAAGTGAACCTTATCAAAAAAGTTCAAAATTTCCATGGGCATGCTTGCGTTAAACCTAGGCACCTTAGGAAATTCCTTTTCATAATCAAGATAGTCTCTGGGATGAGGTTTAAAGAATACATTGCCTTCTTTAGAATATCTTTCGTATAGGTCCTTAAAGAGACGCTTACGGGTTTCTAAATCGCATAAGGGCTCCGTTAAAATTAAGATGTTTTTGGCTGAAGGGTCAAGGGCATCTATTTTTTTGTTCAGTTCATCTAAATTATCAACAAAGGCAGTTAAAAGAATTTCTTTATCAGCATCCGTCAAGCGCTCCTGCAGGGGCTTTCTGGGTACTTCCTTGTATTTTTTACAGGGGTATCCGATAACCGAGATATCATTAACCTCCATATCAAGACAATATTTATTGAAGCCGTCTCTTATAAATAAAATATTTAATTTATCACTTAGAAAAAGCTTCAATTTTAAAAAGCTTTTATTTTCACTTACAGCCAGAACGCAGGGGGCAAGGGTGTTAAGACCGTCCTCCACCGAGTGATAATAAATGTGGTGACCGCTTAAATACCATCCGATGGGGTCGTTATCGCTAAACACAAAAATATCTTCATAATCCTTAAAATTAACGGGCACATCCGCTTCAAGGGCTTTTGAAAATTTTTTGGTAAAAATGATACGCGAAAGCATATTTGAAAGCTGATTTCCGTGATCTTCCTTATATTTTGACAGCCCTTCGTATTCTGTTTCACGCTTTTCGTCATAGTTGATAACCTTATCAAAAACGCCTGTCTTCAATACTCTTTCATCAAAGGCTTCAAATTTATTGGACATTTTTGAAAGTATTAAATGGGCAGAGCCCTGCTGTTCTTTTGGAAGGGCAAGCTCCTTTAAAAATGAAATATATGCATGATAATAGGTGTGGCAGACGTAAACGCGTGTATATTTTTTCTTATTCATAAATCTAAGTTTAAACGATTATTAAAAATAAGGCAAATACATCTTTCCTAAGGCTTTATTAAGTTTTTTTCATTGAATAGCTTAAAACAATGGGATATAATGTCTTTTGGAAAACGTGAGGTAGAATATGTTTCAGCTGTTTGAAAAGATTAAAAAGGGCGAGGTATATATAATCGCCGAAATGAGTGCCAATCACGCAGGAAGCCTTGAAAATGCTCTTGAAATAGTGCGTAAGGCGGCTAAGGCCGGTGCAGACTGCTTAAAGATTCAGACCTACACTGCAGACACTCTTACAATTGACTGTGATAACGAATATTTTCAGATAAAGGGTGGTCTCTGGGACGGTTATAAACTTCACGACCTTTATAAGGATGCCAACACCCCCTGGGAGTGGCATGAGGCTATTAAAAAAGAATGTGAAAAATGCGGTGTTGACTTTCTTTCGACGCCTTTTGACAATACAGCGGTTGATTATCTTGAAAAGCTTGGGGCAGAGGCCTATAAAATAGCAAGCTTTGAGCTTCCGGATATTCCGCTTATTGAATATGCGGCTTCTAAACAAAAGCCCATGATAATATCCTGCGGTATGGGAAGTGTTGAGGACATTCAGGAGGCTGTTGACGCCTGCTACAGAATGGGTAATAAGCAGGTAGTGTTGTTAAAATGCTGCAGTGAATACCCCGCCAACTGGGAGGATATGCATCTTGGCAACATCCCTGACATGAAATCAAAATTTAACGTGAACGTCGGCCTTTCCGACCATAGCGAGGGAAGCCTTGCGGCAGTTGTGGGCGTAAGCCTTGGGGCAGTAGTGGTAGAAAAGCATGTGTGTCTTTCGAAAACAATTAAAACCGCCGACAGCGAATTCAGTATGGAAATTGATGATTTTGCCAGGATGGTTAAGAATATCAGAAATGCTGCATTAATTGCAAAGGGCCCTGATTACGAGCTTACGACCAAAGAAAAATCTTCAACAATCTTCAGAAGAAGTCTATTTGCTGTTAAGGATATAAAAAAGGATGAGATTATAACAAATGAGAATATTCGCTCCATAAGACCCGGTTACGGAATTGCCCCTAAATATTTAAAGGAGCTTATCGGAAGGCCCTGCCCTAGGGACATTAAGCGTGGTCACCCAATTACAAAGGAATTTTTGGATTAGTAATATGAAAATTTTATGCTTATACAATAACGAATGTGCGCTTCCTTTGTTTGACTGGATAAAGGAACAGGGGCACGAAACAACCTTTATTAAAGACAGGCTGTCTGTTGAATGGGTTAAGAAGGAAAACTTTGACCTTACTGTAAGCTATACCTATAGATATATTCTGACAAAGGAAATGCTTGAGGCACTTGATTTTAATGCGGTAAACCTTCATAATTCATACCTTCCCTTTAACAGAGGTGCATCTCCCAATCTATGGAGCCTTGCGGAGGGTACCCCAAGAGGAGTTACTCTTCATTATATGGATGCTTCACTTGATAAAGGCTTTATTATTGCCCAGAGACTTGTGACACATGGGGACGGAGAGACTATTAGATCAAGCTATGAAAACCTTAATAAAAACGCAATTGAACTCTTTAAGGATGCTTTTTCGTATGTGGATTTTTGGAAGGATTTAAAGAAAACTCCGATTGGAATTGGCACATACCATTCTGTTGGTGACACTAAATTTTTAAATGAAAAAATCACCTCTTATGATATGAAAACAGAGGATTTTATAAAAGCGGTAAGGAAATAATTTATGATTTTCCTAAGAGCAGACGGAAACCATATCCTTGGTACCGGGCATCTTATGAGATGCATGTCGGTGGCGGCAGCGTTAAAAGAAAACGGAATAGCTGTAAAATTTGTATTAGCAGATAAGGTCTCTGAAGAATTTGTTAATTCAAGGGGCTTTGAGACACTGATTCTTGATACGGATTATACGAACCTAGAAGATGAGCTTCCAAAATTTAAGAGCTTTATATTAAAATATAAGCCTTCGTGCATTGTAATTGACAGTTATTATGTGACAAAGAACTATCTAAATGAATTAAAGACGATTACAAAGACTGCATACATTGACGATCTTGCAGCATTTGCATATCCCGTTGACACTCTTATTAATTACAATGTCTATGCAGAGGATATGGATTACGAAATTTTATACAAGGGTAAACCTCCAAAATGCTGCAGGGGCACTGAATATGCCCCTTTAAGAAAGGACTTTGAAGCTCTTGCACCTGCTTTAATTAAAGAGAAGGCTTTAAACGTGCTTGTGTTAACAGGCGGTGCGGATTCTTTACATGTAGCCTTAAATTTTGCAAAGGAAATATGTGAGCATCCTGATGACCTTCATTATACTTTTGTGGTAGGTGCTTTTTCGGAAGATTTGAAGCAAATAAAACATCTTACCAAGGGAAATAAAAATATAGAAATTCATCAAAACGTAACGGATATGAAAGGCCTTATGTTAAAGAGCGATTTATCCGTAACGGCGGCAGGCAGTACTCAGTATGAGCTGTGCGCCTGCGGCATTCCTTCCATCAATTACGTGCTTGCAGACAACCAGATTCTTGGTGCTTTAGGCTTTTTTAAGCGAAGTATTATGGAATATGCAGGGGACGTAAGAAAAGATAAAGATTTTTACAGGACTCTTCATGAAAAAACAATCGCTTTGTCTTTAGATAAACTTAAGCGTGAAATAATGTCTAAAAAGGCAAAGGCTTTAGTTGACGGAAGAGGCGCAAAAAGAATAGCAAAGGTTATTTCAGAATGAATTTTAAAGAAAAATCAAAAACATTTAATCAAGAGAAATTAATAATACTCGCAGGTATTTTACTAATTTTACTTGCTGTAATTGAATTTATATATCTTGGCACAAAAAAAGAAGTGTGGTTTATAGACGAAATACTTTCCTTTGAGACTGCCAACGGCTTTGAGTAGCAATGGCCTGATGAAGCGAGAGATGAATGGCAGGACAGAAGTGACATAATCAGATTTATGGCTGCAGACTCAGGTCATCTTCAGGTTCACGATATGGAAGTCTACATGACAAAATATGCAGACCAGCTTCCGCTTTATTATTTTATTTTTCGAATAGTGTGTCTTATTGCAAAGGGCAGTGCTTCAATATGGATAGGGCTTTTGATAAATTTACCAATATATGTAGCATTTTTATTTATCCTTTATAAAACTCTTTTAAAATACACGGATAAAAACATCCCGGCAATTATAACGGTTTTTGTTGTATGTGTTTATTTTAACCGGCTTATGTTAGAGCAGGCCACAATGATGCGACTTTACATGCTGCTTCTTTTACTGGAAGCGTTAACCGTTTCTTTTGCTGTAAAGCTTTTGGATAATACTGCAAAAGGAAAAGAATATCCTGTAAAAACACTTATAGGAATGTTTTTTATAACCCTTTGCGGTTTACTTTCTACCTATGATTATTGGGCTTTTTATGCAATTGTAGCGGTAACCTTCTGCGTGTATTTGCTGATTTTAGGAATTGTTAAAAGTAAAGAAGAAAATGTTACTCCCTTTAAATCCAGATATTTTAAGGTGGTTTATGGCTGGATAATTGCTTTTTTGGAAGCGCTTTTCTTTACGCGGATTATATTTAACTATGCCTTTACTAATTTACTTAAGGCTCAGGGCGCAAGGGCGCTTTCCTCTTTCTTTAATATAACCGACGAGAGATTTAAATTAATATTAAAGGGCTATGACAGTGTCATCATGGACTATACCGCCGGGCAGGTATCCACAGGCGCCGGGCTTTTGATTATTGCAGTTATTCTGACGCTTGGATTGATTATTTTATATAAAAGACCTGATAAAAGCAGAGCCGTATATTTATCTTTAACTCTTTTTTCAATCCAAGCCTATCAGATAGTAATTACTTATTCGATGCCTGATGGATATGAAGAAAGATATTTCTGGGGCTCCACCACGATTCTTATGTTCATTACTGCACTTTGCTTTATAATTATAGTCGAAAAAGCCTTTGAAATTATAAGGAACGTTTTTTTAAAGAAGGCATTTAGAATTGCTGTATGCATTATTCTTGCATTTTTTATAGCTCGTTTTGAGCTTACGGTTTTGAATAACGGTGAAGGAATTGCATATCTTAACGACGGTGGCAAGGATCTTGAATTTTTAAAAGAAAATTCAGATACGCCCTGGATAGTGTATGGGGGCACAGGCGGTGGCTATGGCTATTACGATTGGACCATTCCCAATAAAATCTGTTTTCTTTCAACAGATAAAAACAAAAATGCAGTTAATGCAGTCAGGGCTATTTCAGATACGGACACCATTGTAGTGTACTGTCATGAGGATGAGGTGGACGAAGCAAAAGAATTTTTTGAAGAATGTTTAGATAAAAGCACAGAATACCGCTATGTCACAAGGGGTGGCTGGCTTAAGGTGTATGAGTTTACGGTAAAGTAAATGAAACCAGACATCTGATATTAGGTGTCATTTTTGAGTAAATCAATGAAAAACGAAAAATTTAAATTTTTAAACCCAATATTTTTATCAGTAACGTTAACTCTGTTAACGTTACTTTTCGTTTTTTTTAAATGGGGTTTTTATTTTAGCTCCAATGACGATATTATGCTTCATAATTTGATGAGCGGTGTCTACACCGGCACTCCGGAAGCACATCTGATTTATATAATGTACCCATTGGGACTTTTGTTTAAAGGCCTTTACACTGCTGCACCTTGTGGTGAGTGGTTTGAAGCATACATTCTTTTCTGTGACGGTGCATGTGTATTTTTGATAATTTTTAATGCCTGTAAGGCCGTAACCGGCAAAACAGGAAAAATTGTTACAGAAATTATAACCTATGCTGTATTAATGCTTTTGTGTCTTAAATATATTAATGGTTTTCAGTATACGGTGCATGCTGGTCTATTGATGATTACAGCCTGCTTTTACATTGCGTCCTTAAAGAAATTTAAAGGCTTTGATTATGCCATTATAATCCTGCTTTTGATAAATGGCATGTGGATGCGAGAAATGGTGTTTTTAATGCTGATGCCGTTAGTATGCCTGGCTGCAATGGTTTATATTCACAGACAGAAGGAAATTTTAAGACCGGTAAAGGAAGCAATAATACCGGTGTGTATTTTCCTTTTGCTTGTAATTGCATCCTTCTTAATTGAAAAATATGCCTATCGAAGCGTTGAATGGCAGGAATATATGGTTTTTAATGATGTAAGAGTAAAAGCCTATGATTACGGATTGCTGCCAAGATATGTGTGGAATTTTGAACTTTATGAAGAAAAAGGTATACCTGACAGCATAGCGATTGCTCTTGACCAGTACGATATAGAAATCATCCCAGGCATGAGTGCAGCATTTTTAGAGGAGCTGGTTAACGAATCGGAAATGTGTTTTACAAAAACAGCAATAACCTCCGGAATAAACTATTTTAAGTCTTATTACGGTGTTATATTGATTCTTGCATTTTTGTTTTCTTTTACCTTTTTTCTTATAAAAAAGGACAGGTTTTCACTGTTTGTAACACAAGCACTTATGATATTTGACGGCGCGGTTACTGTATATTTTATATACCTTCAGAGAGTTTTGGAGAGGGTAATGATGCCCTTAATAGCTGCGTCTGTCCTGTTAATGCTTGCCTGTGCTCTTAAGCACATTGATAATCTTAATATAAAGAAAATAATAATTTTAATGGGCATTTCCGCTACCCTTCTTATTGTCTCGCTTTTTGTCACGGATAAAAATGCCGAAGCCTTATCAAGGGGTAACGATAAGTGGAACAATATAAACGAAATTGTAAAAGAGCATGATGATGGAGTATGTCTTTTAGAGACAAATTCCTACACAAGCATTTCTGAAAAAATGTTTTTAAAAGAAGCTGTGGAAGCTAAAAATTCCTATAGACTTGGCACCTGGACTTCTCACAGTCCCTTACAGGAAAAGAAAAAAGCAAATGCATATGCCGGTCACGACAAAACCTATTTTATAATAGAATCTCATCTATCAACCGACTGGGTGTACGATATTCTGGATGATTTTGAACTTATAAAAGTTCAAGAACACCATACCTTATATTGAGTTTCATTTCGTGGCGCTATATGGTAAAATCAATTGGGGTTTATGCAATAGGAGAAAATCATGAAAAAAGCAGTTATTACAGGTATAACAGGACAGGATGGTTCTTACCTTGCCGAATTTTTGCTTGAAAAGGGCTATGAGGTGCATGGTCTTATGAGAAGGCACTCAACCATCAATACAGACCGTATCGACCATCTTCTTAGGGATAAAGACATTAACGGAAAGAAGCTGTTTATGCACTACGCAGACATGACAGATTCTTCCTGTCTAATTATGCTTATGGATAAGATTAAGCCTGATGAAGTGTACAATCTTGCGGCTCAGTCTCATGTCGGCATTTCTTTTGAAATTCCGGAATATACGGCTGAAGCAACGGGTGTTGCCACATTAAAATTGCTGGAGGCTGTGAGGCTTTCTAATCCAAAATGTAAATTTTACCAGGCTTCCACCTCCGAGCTTTTCGGCGGCATTCCCAAAACTGCTCCACAGAGCGAAAAGACACCCTTCTACCCTAAGAGCCCTTATGGTGTAGCCAAGTTATATTCTTACTGGATTACCGTAAATTACAGAGAAGCCTACGACATGTTTGCCTGCAACGGCATTTTGTTTAACCATGAATCTCCAAGACGTGGCGAAAATTTCGTCACAAGAAAAATCACTCTTGCCATCGGCAACATTCTTGCAGGCAAGCAGGAAAAATTATCTCTTGGCAACCTGGATGCCAAGCGTGACTGGGGCTTTGCAGGCGATTATATTAAGGGTATGTGGATGATTTTACAGCAGGATAAGCCGGAAGACTTCGTGCTTGCCACCAATGAAACTCATACGGTAAGAGAGTTCGTTAAGCTTGCTTTTGAAAAGGCCGGAATTGAATTACGTTTTGAAGGAGCGGGCGTTGATGAAAAGGCTTATGATGTTAAAACCGGTAAGCTTAGGGTTGAAGTTAATCCGGAATTTTTCCGTCCAGCTGAGGTTGAACTTCTCTTAGGCGACTGCACCAAGGCAGAAGAAAAGCTTCACTGGAAGAGAGAGGTTACCTTTGAAGAACTTGTTGAAATGATGGTTAAAGCAGATATCGAGCTTGCAAAGGGTAATTAAGAGAATCAGATGAAGAAAATTACATGTGTTTTAAGCATTTTTTCCTGCGGCTTTTATTTGCAGGTTTATAAAGACTACGCTTTAAAACAAAAAGAGGAATAAAATGAACAGGACAGATAAAATTTTTGTGGCAGGCCACAGAGGACTTGTGGGAAGCGCTATTGTGCGCAATTTAGAGGGTAAGGGTTATACCAACATCATCACCCGCACTCACAAGGAAATGGATTTAAAAAACCAGGCTCAGGTTTATGATTTTTTTGCAAAAGAAAAACCTGACGTAGTGGTGCTGGCAGCGGCAAAGGTAGGCGGTATTAATGCAAATAACACTACACCTGCAGAATTTGCCTATGAAAATTTACAGATACAATGTAACGTTATAAATGCAGCCCATGAAAATCATGTTAAAAAGCTTTTGTTTTTAGGCTCTACCTGTATTTATCCCAAAAGGGCACCTCAGCCCATTCCTGAGGATGCTCTTTTAACCGGTCCCTTAGAGCAGACCAACGAGGCCTATGCTATTGCCAAGATTTCAGGCATGCAGATGTGCAAATATTATAAGAGACAGTACGGAGATGATTTTATCTCCTGCATGCCTACTAATTTATACGGCCCTCACGACAATTACGATTTATCAGGCTCCCATGTAATGCCGGCCATGATAAGAAAATTTCATGAAGCCAAGGTTAAAAATGCGTCTGTTGTAGTGCTATGGGGCACTGGCTCTCCTTTAAGAGAATTTTTATACGTTGATGATATGGCTGATGCCTGCGTATTTTTACTTGAAAATTATTCAGGAGAACAGCATGTAAACATCGGTACCGGTAAAGAGGTGACTATCAGAGAGCTTGCAGAAATCGTTAAAAGGACGGTTGGCTACGAGGGCGAAATAGTGTGGGATTCTTCCATGCCTGACGGCACTAAAAGAAAGCTGTGCGATGTTACAAGGCTTCACTCCCTTGGCTGGACTCATAAGGTGGATTTGGAAGAGGGCGTTAAGCTTGCCTACGAATGGTTTAAAGAAAACGTTGATAACGTAAGAATGTAAATAATAAAAGGGTAGACTCATGACAGTTTGTGGAATTTGTGTTTTTTTAATTGCTCCGATTTTAACCGGGGCACTGATACTAGGAATATTTAGAGAGAAAACTTTAGGATACCTTAAAATGTATGCTTTAGGCTTTCTTTCTCTTTTTGTGTTACTTTTAGGGGTTTTATTAGTCGCATTAAAGCTTGATTTTGATCTTTATACATTAGAAAAGGTTTATTTTGCTTTAATTACATTTCTTTCGCTTTTAGGAATACCTTTTTTGTTCATTAATAAAAGAAAATTAATAAAGCCTGAAATGAATAAAAGATTTTTGTTAGTTATAATTCCTGCAACGGCCTTAGGATTATATTCGTATTTTTATCTTGCTCCTTCCATTTTAGGCAATGATACCTGGGAGGTGGTTTCAACTACAATGGCCCATGGCACCTTATACGAATATTCCTCCATGACCGGCAGGCTTATGAAGGCAGGTGTTCCTATTTGGAATAAAATTTTAGTGCTTCCCATGTTTATAGCCTGCATGTGTGACTTTTTTAATATTCCGGTACGTCTCTTTTTGGGCTTTTTGCTTCCTGTAACGGTTTATGTACTTAATTTAAGCCTGGTATGGACAATCGGGCGGGAAATTCACATTAAAAAAATGGAATATTATATGCTTTTGTATATGCTGCTCCTTATGTGCGGAACAGATCTTGCAGCTAACGGCATTCCTTCAACGGCAGGCTTTGTAATATTAAGAGAAGGCTACACAGGGTATTCAGTTGCCTACGGGGTGGCACTTCCACTAATTTCGTATTTATTATTAAAGAAAAAATACTTGCTTTTAATGCTTCCTGCAGCCTCCTTACTGGGATGCTTAAGGCTGGATCGTATATTTTTTGCCATCAAAACTCCTTTTTCAAGCTTTAGCGACATGAACGAAGGCGGTAAAATATTCGGAGTATTTGTGGCAACAGTAATTATAAATGTATTTTTATCCTTTTATAAAAAAGAAAAATGTGACTGGCGTCTTGTTTTTTGTCCTGAAGCATTTATTTCGGCTACGCTTGAAGTGCTTCTCAAGGTATTTGAAAAAAGGAAGGAGCGCATTGCTTTTAACATTGGCGCGTGCTTAATAATTTTATCGGTATGTGATTTTTCTCCCTTTGAAAATTCAAATACTCTTATCGAAACCTTATCCTATGAAAATTACGTGCAGGAATGTATTGATAACGGTGAATTATCAGGCACATATATAGATTATGCCGATATTGAATTTATGAGTACGGCTAGAAGGCTGGACGGCAGTATCGAAACGTCAGAGGGTCGTGACAGCATAGATGATTATCTGATCGGCATTAATTTTGAAGAAGAATAAGGGATTTGTGCTAATTGGATTAAAATAAGTTAATGCGTTAAAATTAACTGTTATAACAAACGCATGCAGGAGAATTTATATGCGTAAAATGGAATCAATTAAAAGAGTATTACAGCTTCTATTCAGCGGTGCCGGACTTGCACTGCAGATTTGGCTGTTCGGATATTACTATTATAATTTTTATCAGGGATCTATCCGCCTTGACTTTTGGCGTCGTGGTCATATCCTGATTATTTTAATTTACGCATTTTTATTATTAGCTTTCTCCACGATGTATGGCGCCACCAAAATTGGCTACATGAAAATCGGTGAGGTCGTATTTTCACAGGTCATGAGTACTGCAATTGTCAATATCATTACCTATTTGCAGTTATCCCTTTTGTGCCTGGGCCTTATGTATCCCGTTAATTATTTAAAGATGTCCGGGCTACAGCTCTTTGTTTCTTTTGGCTGGACTCTTTTATCTAACTGGATATTTAAACGGATTTTTCCGCCGCGTGAGCTTTTACTTGTGCACGGAAACCGTCCTATAGACGACATCAAAAGAAAATTTGAATCAAGAGAGGATAAATACAGTATTTTAAAGACCATGAATATAAGCGAAGGCGTTGAAGCTGTATGCAAAGAGGCTCTCGGCGATTATGATGCTGTTGTCATATGGGATATACCCACGGCAGAAAGAAACAACGTCCTTAAATTCTGTTACGGTAAGAATATCCGTGTTTACATCATGCCTAAAATAAGCGATGTTATTTTATCGGGCTCAGACCAGCTTCACATTTTCGACACACCAATTTTACTGACTCGTGAATACAGCCTTAAATTAGAGCAACGTATATTGAAACGCTTAATCGATATCGCATGTTCTCTTATTTTGATAGTGCTGTCTTCACCCTTTATGCTTATAACGGCAATTTTAGTAAAGCTTTATGACAAAGGCCCCGTTCTTTATAAGCAGGTGCGCTGCACTAAGGACGCAAAGGAATTTAAAATCATTAAATTCAGAAGTATGCGTGTGGATGCCGAAAAGGATGGCGTGGCACGTCTGGCCAAAGAAAATGACGATCGTATCACTCCTATCGGCAAAGTAATTAGAAGATGCCGTTTAGACGAGCTTCCCCAGTTATTTAACATACTAAAGGGTGATATGTCCTTTATCGGGCCAAGACCAGAACGCCCTGAAATTATTGCCCAGTATATGGAATCAATGCCTGAATTTGCTTTCCGCATGAAGGTAAAAGCAGGTCTTGCAGGTTATGCCCAGGTATACGGAAAATACAATACAACTCCCTATGACAAATTAAAGCTTGACTTATGCTACATAGAAAATTACAGCGTATGGCTTGATATTAAGCTTATGCTTTTAACTATTAAGATTTTATTCTGGCCGGATTCAACGGAAGGGGTTACAGACGATCAGATTACGGCATTAAAGTCAAAAACCGCAACTGAAGAGGACAATAATTAATTATGAAATTTTCTATTGTGACGGTTACCTTTAATGCGGGTGAAAAATTAAAAGAGACGGTTTTAAACTCCTTAGAGCAGACTTATTCAGACTATGAAATCATAGTCAAGGATGGGGGCTCTACAGATAATTCCACGGAGGCAATAAAAACTCTTAATTCAGAAAAGGTAAAAATTATCATAAATAAAGACAAGGGTATTTACGATGCCATGAATGAAGCGGTTAAAGAGGCTTTGGGCGATTTTATTATATTTATGAATGCCGGTGATAAATTTTATGATAAGGATGTCTTAAAAAATGTCGCAGATAAAAACCTTCCGTTATTAAATACAATCGCTTATGGAGATGCATATTTTTTAAGCACTGAAGCTCTTCAAAAGCCTTCTCCTAAAATAACAGGCTTTACCTGCTATAGAAATGTACCCTGCCATCAGGCAATTCTTTATTCAAGGGATACGCTTTTAAACCGAGGCTTCGATACAAGCTATAAAATAAGAGCAGATTTTGAACACTTTAATTATTCTTATTTTAAAGCTCATCAGAATTTCTTTTATTTAGACCTGCCAGTATGCCTCTATGAGGGCGGCGGAGTATCTGAAAGCAAAGCAAATAAAAGGATTGATAAAGCAGAATATAAGCGCGCAGTAAAAGAAAACATTCCGTTTTCAAAACGTTTTGTATACAGAACTGTATTGATTCTGACTCTTTATAAATTAAGAGGAAAAATCGCACGTAACCCTAAAACCGCACAGCTTTATGAAAGTTTAAAGAGGAAACTTTATTCATGAAAATACTGTGGCTTTGTAACATTATCTTACCTAAAATTGCACACTCCCTTAATTTAAAGGCCTCAAATAAGGAGGGCTGGCTTTCGGGTATTGCGGCAACTGTTGAAAAGAGCCATGAATTCGATCTTGCGGTGTGCTTTCCCGTGCCAAAGCAATATGACGGCTATAAGGAAATAATTGACGGAATAAAATATTACGGCTTTTATGAGGATACGGTTCACCCTGAAATTTACGATGAAAGTCTTGAAGTAAGCCTTAAAAATATCAAGGAGGATTTTAAGCCCGATGTCATCCATATTTTCGGTACGGAATATCCGCATACTCTTGCCATGTGCAGGGTAAATAAGGATACACCTAAAAAGCTTTTAATAGGCCTACAGGGAGTAATGGATATATATAAAGACCACTATTTTGACGGTCTTCCGGAATACGTTATTAATCGCGCTACCTTTAGGGATATATTAAAAAAGGATTCTTTAATCAAGCAGCAGAAAAAATTTGCCATAAGAGCTTTAAACGAAGTTAAAGCACTTAAAATTGCAGGCAATATTACAGGACGCACTCCCTTTGACCTTGAATTTTCTGTAAACACAAATCCGGATTCCAAATATCACTTTTTAAACGAAACCTTACGCCCTGAATTTTATGAAGGCGCCTGGGATATTGATACCTGTAAGGCTCATTCGATTTTCTTAAGCCAGGGTAATTACCCGATAAAAGGTCTTCATACAATGCTTGAAGCCCTTAATAAAATACTTAAAAAATTCCCGGATACGGAAGTAAGAATTGCCGGTGATATAATCACAGGGCAGGAGACTCTTAAAGATAAAATCAAAATAAGCTCCTACGGAAAATACATACTTGAGCTTATTAAAAAATACGATTTAAAAGAACACGTTACATTTGTAGGAAACCTTGACGCAGAAGGCATTAAAAAGGAATTATTAAATGCCAATTTATTTGTATGCCCTTCAAGTATAGAAAATTCACCAAATTCCCTTGGAGAAGCCATGATTTTAGGGGTACCCTGTATTGCCTCAAACGTAGGTGGTATTTCAGGCATCTTTAAATCGGATATTGACGGGCTTATGTTTGAAAACACAGACTCTGAAGGCCTTTATGATGCCGTTATACGCTTCTTTAAGGACCAAAGCCTTTTACTTGACGCCTCAGAGCACGCCTCCATGCATGCTCATATTACCCACAACCCAGACACTAATTATAAAAGACTATTAGAAATATATGGAGCTATTTATGAAAAAGATTAAGACTTATTTTATTTGGCATAAAAAGAATGTTTATAGTGCTATGGCTTTAGTGCTGGCAGCCTTTGCAGCATTCGTTGTGTTCTATATTTTTAAGAACAAATATGAATATTATGTTTCTTCAAAGGATAAGCTTTTGCTGTTAATTTGCACAGGCATTTCCGCAGCGCTTTTACTGTTTAAAATAAAAAAAACGCCAAAGGCACTCAGCATCGTTTTAGACTTGATTTTATTAGGCGGCACTTCTTATTTTCTTTTTTATAAGCTTCAGCCTTTGATTTCAGCAACTGAGTTGTGTGCTTTAGAGGCACCCTTTTATAACATTGTATTTATTTATTTGATTTTACTATTTGTATATGGCATTGCGGCAAACGGAGGAATCGCTGCTCTTTTAGGCGGAGGTCTTGTGTATGCCTATTACATTGCAGGTTATTTCGCATATTCCTTTAGAGGCACGCCAATTGTATTTTCGGATATTTTATCTGCAAAGACTGCATTTGCGGTTGCGGGCAATTATCCCTATTATTTAAACGACAGGATTTTCACAGCCTTTTATGAAATCATGCTGCTTGGTGCAATTGGGCTCTTTTATGGCAATAATTGTAAAGGGGTAAAGGAAAGAATCGTAACAGGCGTTTTTTCTTTGGCTGTAAGCGTGAGTCTTTTAACGCTGTTAATCCGTACAGATTATTTATCTAAAAAGGGCTTCACCACAACCCCATTTACGCCTATAACGTGCGCTTTGGAGAATGGTCTTTTATTAAATGGTGTCATGACGGCACATATGTCGCTTTTGGATGTGCCTGAAGGTTATTCAAAAGAAAGGGTTGATGAAATAATCGAAAAATATACAGGGCTTAAAGACTCCTATGAAATATCCGATGTAAAGCCAAATGTAATAGTCATAATGAATGAATCCTTTACAGACATTGACTATTTAGAGACGGTTGAGACTACCGAAGAATCAATTCCTAAATTTAAGGCAATGAGTGAAAACTGCGTAAAGGGTACCCTTATTTCTTCGATTCTGGGCGGTAACACTCCTAATTCAGAATTTGAATGCTTAACCGGCTGTTCACTTGCTTTTCTTCCTACAAATATGGTGGCATTTCAGCAGCTTTTAAATAAAGAGGTGCCAAGCATGGCGACCATGATTAAAAATCAGGGCTATTCCACAACTGCGGTGCACCTTTACGACCCAACATATTTTGACAGAAACAGAGTTTACCCTCTTTTGGGAATAGATAAATTTGTAAGCGAAAAGAATTATTCAACAAAGGTGCTTCCGGAGGTTGAATACATTCGCGATGAATTTGCAGCAGACTGGTGTACCTTTAAATTAATTCAGAATGAATTTGAAAATAAAAATCCAGATGAAAAATTCTTCTGCTTCTCAGTGACCACTCAGAATCATGGCGGCTACTGGGGCGGTAAGGATGCTGATATTAAAGTACTTAACGTAACGGAAAACGTGGATTATGCCAACGAGTACGTAAGACTTTTAAAAGTGACGGATGACACCTTTGCAGATTTTATTGAATATTTTGACAACATATCAGAGCCTACCATTGTAGTGATGTTTGGTGATCATCAGCCCTATCTTTTTGCAGATGATTACGTGCCGGTGTGGGAGGGCTATGATTATACAGCCGAAGAAAAACGCTACATGCAGGCAAAGGTACCCTTTGTAATCTATGCTAATTACGACATAGAAGAAGCTGATATGGGCGAAATGAGCATTAACTATTTAGGACCAACCATTATGAAGACGGCGGGTCTTCCAATGTCAGATTATTTTGCCTACCTAGATAATTTAAGGGAATCGGTTCCGGTTGTGTCGGCAGTGTGCTTTGCAGACAGGGACGGCAACCATTTTTATGATTATAAGGAGAGCACTTATTCAGAGCTTTTGACGGAATATGAATACCTTCAATATAATTATTTAAAGGGTGATTCTGATGCAGACTTTTACAAGGAATAAAAACAGTATATGATAACCTTTGTTTCGAATTACATTAATCATCATCAGATACCTGTTTCCGATGAATTATACAGGCTAACAGGCGGTGCCTACACCTTTATTCAGACTGAACCAATGGAAGAAGAGAGAATAAAGATGGGGTGGGACGTAAATTCCCTTAATAAGCCCTACGTTATGCTTTATTATGAAGAAAAAGAAGCCTGTGAAAAACTCATTATGGAAAGTGACTGCGTTATTTTCGGCGGCTGTGAAGATGAAGAGCTGATTATACCAAGACTTGAACAAAACAAATTTACTATCAGATATTCGGAACGATTATACAAAGAGGGGCGTTGGAAGTTTATATCTCCAAGGGGATTAAAGAAAAAATACAAGGACCATGTAAGATTTAATAAAAATAACATATATCTTCTCTGTGCGGGAGCCTATGTAAAGGGTGATTTTGATATTATTCATGCTTACCCTTTAAAAAAGCTTAAATACGGATATTTCCCTGAATTTATTGAATACAGCGATTTGCATGAAAAGAGGCGTGATAACAAAACACTTAACATCCTTTGGGCTGCAAGATTTATAGACTGGAAGCATCCGGAGGTGTTAGTGGAGCTTACAAAATCAATCAAGGACGCAGGCCTTAATGCCCGCATTAAGGTTATAGGTGACGGAGAGCTTTTTGAGGATATTAAAGCAAGTGCCAAAGGCTTAGAAGACTACATAGAATTTACAGGCTCAAGGACTCCTGCACAGGTGAGGGAGGAAATGACAAGGGCGGATGTGTTTTTAGTAACCTCCGATAAAAAGGAAGGCTGGGGAGCCGTAGTAAACGAAGCCATGAATTCAGGGTGTGTAGTGATTGCGTCAAAGGAAATCGGCGCTGCACCTTATTTAATTAAAGACAGGGAAAACGGCTTTATGTATAAAGCAACAGACACTAAGGCGATATTTAAAATTATTGAGGATTTGTATAAAAATCCTGAAAGACGCCTTGAAATCGGCACTGACGCTTATAATACCATTAAAAATCTCTGGAGCCCTAAGGTGGCGGCCAAGAGATTATATGAATTTATAAAAAACAAAAACCGAAGCATAAATATGTATAAGGAAGGACCTTTATCAAAGGCTTAAATTTAAGTAAATGGGAAAACGGAACAGATTAAGTCAGATTGCATATTTTTTAAAGGATAGTAAAAGAGTAGCAAGGGTTGCCTGCATTGTTGTGGGGGACTTTGTTTCCGTGCTCTTTGCGGCAATCGGAGCCCTTTGGATAAGATATGATTTTTCCTTTGCCTTAATGGATAAAAGCTTTTATGGCAATGCCCTTAGGATGATTCCTTATGACATTGCGTCAATGCTTTTGTTTTTTATTATATTCAGCCTTTACCAAAGCGTGTGGCGGTATGCAAGTGCCAATGAGCTTATTAAAATAGTATTGGCCTGTGGCTGTGACGGCGTATTGAGAATTTTTGTATTTTCAACTTTAAACCTCAGTGTACCCAGAAGCTATTACCTATTCTATACCTTTATTTTATGTGCCCTGACCGTGTGCACAAGGTTCTTTTACAGGTTCTTAAGAATAATAAGAGCCGGTTGGAATTTAAAGCGTGGCAATGAAAGGCGCCTTAACATAATGGTAATAGGCGCAGGCGCTGCCGGTAACAGCATTTTAAAGGAAATCGAAGTAAGTAAATACGTCACGATGCAGGTAAAGTGCATTATTGACGATAACGCAGGGTGCCATGGCAAAATGCTTAGGGGTGTGCCAATTGTTGGTGGAAGAGAAGCAATCCCTGAAGCGGTTAAGGAATTTGAAATTGATGAAATCATTATTGCGATTCCAAGTGCTTCCAAAAGGACAATAAAAGAAATCTCAGAAATATGTAAGGAAACGGAATGCAGGGTTAAAATCGTACCTGGCATCTATCAGCTTATAAACGGTGATGTAAGCATTTCCCAGTTGAGAGATATTGAAATCGAGGATTTATTAGGTCGTGAACCCGTTAATATAAACGTTGATGAAATCATAGGCTACATTAAAAACAAAACCGTAATGGTGACAGGCGGTGGTGGTTCTATAGGCAGCGAATTGTGCAGACAGCTTTCAACCCACGAGCCAAAGCAGCTTATTATTGTAGACATATATGAAAACAATGCCTATGACATACAGCAGGAATTAAAGCGAAAGCTTCCTGACTTAGATTTAAAGGTAATAATTGCATCAGTAAGAGATGAAATAAAATTAGAGCAGATTTTTAATGAATTTAAGCCTCAGATAGTGTACCATGCGGCAGCCCATAAGCATGTGCCCTTAATGGAAGACAGCCCTACTGAAGCTATTAAAAACAACGTATTTGGTACCTATAAAACTGCCAAAATGGCAGACAAATACGGCGCTGAAAAATTCGTGCTGGTGTCTACCGACAAGGCTGTTAACCCAACAAACATCATGGGTGCCAGCAAGAGAATGTGCGAAATGGTGGTTCAGCTGATGAACGAGCGCTCAAAGACTGATTTTGTGGCAGTTCGCTTTGGTAACGTGCTTGGTTCAAACGGCTCTGTTATACCGCTGTTTAAAAAGCAGATCATGGCAGGAGGCCCGGTTACCGTTACAGACCCTAACATTATCAGGTATTTTATGACTATTCCTGAAGCGGTTTCACTTATATTACAGGCAGGCGCCTATGCTAAGGGCGGCGAGATCTTTGTACTCGATATGGGTGAGCCCGTTAAAATTTTAGATCTTGCTGAAAACCTCATTAAGCTTTCAGGCTTCCGAGTAGGGGATGATATAGAAATTGTCTTTACAGGCTTACGCCCAGGTGAGAAAATGTATGAAGAGCTTCTTATGAGCGAGGAAGGTCTTAAAAATACGGAGAACGAATTAATTCATATCGGCCGCCCTATCGATTTTGACAGGGATGAATTCGAAGCTTCCTTAGACGGATTAATGGATGTGTGCTTACATGAGCCTTTAAAGGTAAAAGAAGCTGTAAGTAAAATAGTACCCACATATAAATATCAGGAAGAGCATGAAAACTAAAAAGAAAATAAACTCTACAATCGCAGCGTGGGCAGTGCTCGGAATTGCCATATGCTTCTGCGGTTTTATGGTGTTTATGGCAGTAAGGACAAACCGGTTAAATAAAAAAGAACGGCTTAGGGAAACCGTTGAATATTATGCCACAGCTTATGAAGATGAGTGGAATTTTAAAAATTACATGGCGGCTGATATAAATAAAGATAATTCATATTATAAATTAAGAGACGGCCTGCATCCTACCTTCAATACAAATATGGAATTTGCATGGCTCGTTGCAGAAAAGATTTCTTAACACTTTAGAGGATCTGATTAATGGAACTTAAACCCTTTGAAAAGAAAATATATTTATCATCTCCCACAATGCACGGGGAGGAGCTTGAATATGTAAAGGAAGCCTACGAGACTAACTGGATGTCTACTGTAGGTGCAAATATTAATGCCATAGAAGAAGAGGTGGCACGTAAAACAGGTGCCGGCTATGCAGTTGCACTTTCTGCAGGTACCGAAGCTCTCCATCTTGCGGTTAAGCTTGCAAGAGTAAAGCCGGGCGATAAGGTATTCTGTTCTGACATGACCTTTGCTGCAACTGTTAATCCGGTAGTATATGAAGGCGGTGTGCCAGTATTTATAGATACGGAATATGATACCTGGAACATGGACCCTGCAGCATTAGAGAAGGCTTTTGAAAGCTACCCTGAAGTGAAGGCTGTGGTAGTGGCACATCTTTACGGCGTGCCCGGCAAAATAAAAGAAATCAAAAAAATCTGTGAAAGACACGGTGCAATTATAATAGAAGATGCTGCAGAATCCTTTGGCGCCACATATAAAGGCATTCAGACAGGCACCTTTGGTAAATATAACTGTATCAGCTTTAACGGCAATAAAATTATTACAGGCTCTACAGGTGGCATGCTCTTAACAGACAGTAAAGAGGCTGCAGAAAAGGCACGTAAATGGTCTACACAGTCAAGAGAGGCAGCGCCCTGGTATCAGCACGAAGAGCTTGGCTATAATTACCGCATGAGTAACGTGGTGGCAGGGATTGTGAGAGGACAGTTACCTTATCTTGAAGAGCATATTGCAAAGAAGAAGGCTATATATTTTAGATATAAAGAAGCTTTTAAAAATTTACCAGTAAGCATGAATCCCTATGACAGAGTCAACTCGGAACCTAATTTCTGGTTGTCCTGTCTTTTAATAGATAAAGATGCTATGTGCAAACAGGTACGTTCAGAAACCGAAGCTTTATATATTTCAGAGTCCGGCAAATCCTGCCCCACAGAAATTTTAGAAGCAATTTCTAAATTAAATGCAGAAGGACGTCCTATATGGAAGCCTATGCACATGCAGCCCATATACAGAAGGAATGGGTTTGTGACGATAGAAGGAAACGGAAGAGCCAGCACGAATGCCTACATAGAAGGCGGTGCAATCGACGTAGGGGCAGACATTTTTAACAGAGGCTTATGCCTTCCAAGCGACAACAAAATGACGTCTGAAGAACAGGATATAATAATAGAAGCCATAAAGAGATGCTTTGAATAATGTACGAAAAATACCTAAAAAGAATTCTTGATTTTATAATTTCATCAGTAGGCATAATAGTGCTTTCGCCCATTTTTTTAGTGCTTATAATCCTGGGTGCAGTCTTTATGGGTGGAAATCCTTTCTTTACACAGAAACGCCCCGGCAAGGATGAAAAGATATTTAAACTTGTAAAATTCCGTTCCATGGATAATCGTAAGAATAAGGACGGAAAATTACTGCCGGATGAAGAAAGACTTAATAAATACGGAAGATTTTTAAGAGCCTCTTCTCTTGACGAGCTTCCGGAGCTTTTAAACATAATTAAAGGCGATATGTCCCTTGTGGGGCCAAGGCCTCAGTTAGTAAGAGACATGGTGTTTATGACGGCTGAACAGCGTTTAAGACATACCGTTATGCCGGGACTTTCAGGTCTTGCCCAGGTAAACGGAAGAAACGCAATAGCCTGGGAAGAAAAATTAAACTGGGACATAAAATACATAGAAAACATTTCTTTTGCAGAAGATGCAAGGATTATATTAATGACTATAAAAAAAGCCTTTTTGAGCCACGAAGATATAAACGAAGAGGGTAGTGCCACCGCAACAGACCTTGGTGATTATCTGCTTGCCAAGGGCTTAGTGACAAAAGAAGAATACGATTTAAAACAGAGCGAAGCAAAAAGCCTTTTAAAGGGGCAGATTGATAAATGATAATTGGTACTATTACAGCCATGCACTTTTAGCAAAATGTGCTAAACCTGATGAAACAGACAGTGAATAAAAGCTTGACTGAAAAATATTTTGGCTTTAGAAAAGTTTACTTTAGGTTTAATATTAAATATAGACCAGAATTAACATAAATATAAGGATGCTTTATCCTTTCAGAAAATATATAAGGGCTTCAGTTTAATGCAAGCAAAATGACGTATAGGAGACTGTAAACAATATATGAAGAAGTTATTACAGAGAAAAAACTTAATATTATTAATTGAAACAGGTTTTTTCCTTATAATATGCTGGTACATGTGTCATGTACCGGAAGTGGGATTTGAAGTACCAAGGCAGCTTCTTTTAGGGCGTGCGGTTATCGCAATGCTTTTATTAATTGCATTTTTACGAAATATTAATTTTAAAGATATAAAAGCATGGATTTTTGTTATCCTGTCAGGAATTACATTGTGCATATTTTGGAAATATAAAAATATTAATGCTGATTTTTACGGGGAAATATACTCTGTGGTGGTACGTCAAAATCATGTTATTTATGCATTTTCCATTGGATTGCTGTTAGATCTTTTAAGACACAGACCTGTTCATTTAAAATATCAGATTAAGACACCGCTGTTTTGGCTTTATATTTTATTCACTGCTATAGGCTGCTATTTTGCCAATGCCGACATAATACCTTTATTAACTCCGATTTATGCTTTGATTTTAACTGACATAGACAGCGATAAGTGGGTTGAATTAACGGAAGGCTTTGGTGTTGCTTATTATTTAGTCTTTGCTTATATGTTTACACGATCCCTGATTTTAGAGCCTGACAATTTTGTTTCCGGCAGGTATGTAGGCGTTTTTTTAAATACATCCACAACAGGGGCTACCTGCGGCATTGCTGTATTAATAGGCTTAGGCTTTTTTATAAGATGGTTAAGGTCTGAAAGAAATATTAAAAGGCTTATTGTTTTATGTGTATTTTGGGCATATCCAATTTTAGCAACTCTTATGGTTAATTCAAGGACCATAGTGATGGCCATTGCTTTAGCAATTCTTACTTCATTTATTTTTCTTCATGGAAAAGAAGAAGGTGTTACTAAAAAGCGGATTTTTATAGGCTTAATAATTTTGGGTATTGTAATTATTACGTTTTTGATTACGGCTTTCACTCTGGCGTATTTAGTAAAGCATAAATATGTTGGTTTACTGGATTTGCCTTACGGCCTTGCTCATGTGGCAGAATTTGGATATGTTAAGGAAGGCTATTTTGACATTCCGATTTTAAATAAAATAAACAGACTTACTTCAGAAAGAGTAAGATATTGGGCAGAACTGATGGGGCAGATTAAGCTTAAAGGTCAGGTGGATGCCTTATTGTATACTCACAATCTTTATCTGTGCTATTTGATAAAATACGGTTTAATCGGTGGTCTTTTAATGACTGCCTGGGGAATTTTATATGTAATATCCAGTATGGTACGAGCTTTAGATAAAAATCCGGCAATGATCTTACCTTTGCTTTATGGTGTGTTTGCAGGCTTTTCGGAGCTATCTATGAATGGCTACTGGAATCTGCCTTTAGGAATGTTTTGGCTTATTTTACAGTACCCGATTATGACGTATACCAAAAAAAGGAGTATGGAACGTGAAAATATTACAGAAATTAAAGCAGAATAAAATAACCTTTATAATTCTATGGTGGCTTATTCTATGCTGCTTTAGCTTTATTTGGATTAATACATATCAGGTGCCAAAGGACGTTTTCTTTAATTTTGCATGCTTAGGCATTTTCGCTGTTTTAATAATTTTAAGCAGTCCTTTGAAAATTAAGCCTTTAGAGCTTTTATTACCGATTGGTTATGTGTGCGCCAAGCTTGGCTATATATTTAACAACTGGGACGGCATGGGATATCAGTACAAGCTTTACCTTGGCTCAAAATTTCTTTTAATAGCGCTTTTTATGGTAATTTTATTTGATGCCTATGAAAAGAAAAGAACAATAAATATAGACAGAAGGATGCTCCCTTTTATTATTACCACTTTTGTAATGATAGTGCTTATGGCATTTATGAATTCAGGCTCGATTGTTATAATCCTTGCGCCTGCACTGGCAGTGCTTATCTTAGACCTTTCCCTTGATGAAATAAACAAACAGTGTAAATATATAACCCTTTCTGCGTATTTAAATTTTGTTACATTGATGACCTATTCCTTAATATTTGCAAGTGAACAGACTGGTAAGCTTGATTCAAGGTGGGTAGGTATTTTTGTATTCCCAATTGCAGGAGGCACTACAGCAAGTATTGCGCTTATTGGGTTAATCTATAAGGTTATTATGATAAAGAGGCATTGTGCTAAAGAAAAAAAGAAAAAATATCTTCTTATTACCTGTGCTCTTATGATATATCCACTTGTTTCAATGGTATTGATTGAAAATAAAACTAGCGGTGTTGCATTACTTGCCTCCGTTTTAATGGCTTGGGCTTTTGCGGGTAAAGAAAATCTTTCTAAAGATAAAATTTATAAAAGATTCTTTGTAATGATTGCAGGTTTCATGATTGCAATATTATTGGCTGTGGGTATATTTGCTATTTTTAGTATGCTAAGACCTTATATTTTAAAAATGGATAACGGTGTAGTAAAAACCGCACTTTTATATATAAGCAATAAAGGTGGCCAAATTATAAACGGTACGGATTATTTCGGAGAATTTACGAATAATCATTTGCTTAAATCCATTGATGCCGCTTTATCGAGCAGACTCTCTTTGTGGGTGAGAGGCGTAAAGCAGATAGGTATACTGGGAAATACAGATCCTTTTATTTATTCTGCAACCGGAGAAGTCATTTGTGCACATGTACATAACACTTATATTGCCTGGCTAATCAGATACGGCGCTATTATAGGGGCGTGTGCAATTATTTGGGTGATCTGGCTTTTGGTTAAATTCTGTAAGACAATGGTTGAACACAGAGAAGAATGCCTTCTTGGGTTCTTATGGGTTTCTTTTGCAGTACAGTTTTGTATATTTGAAAACGAGCTCTGGGAGACGGCAGTGTTATTTGGAAGCCTTGCTTTCATTAAATTGTTATTATGTAGTTATAAAAACACTGAAAAAAATATAGATAATTTAAGGTAACCTTAAAAATAAAAGTTAAACTTTATGTTTACGTAGTAAGAAAGGTTTGGTTGAGACCTAAATGACAAAAAAGATATCAGCAATCCTAATAGCTTTTTTATATAGCCTTGCCTACACGGTTATCGGTCCGATGACAAAGGAACAAAACTTTAGTGTGGGGAACGTTCATTTTTTGAGTTTTACACTTTGCTTTGTAATGTGTTCCGCAGTAAATGTATTTATTATTTGCATATTTCCAAAGCTAAAGCCTTCTTTTTTTTACAAATTAAACGACAAGGTAGATGTAAAAATTTCAAGGATAGATGACCGCGTACTTTTCTTGCTTATATGGGCCTTCATTTTTGTAATGTGGCTACCTGCCTTTCTCGTTCTTTTTCCGGGAGTTTTGTCGTATGACATAATATCTCAAACGACAAGCGCACTTGGACAAATCACGAACAATCATCATCCGGTACTGCATACATGGCTCTTAAGAATATTTATGAACCTTGGATTTAATTTGTTCTCAAGTTACGAAGTCGGACTCGGAATTCTTTCATTTTTGCAGATGGTGCTTTTGAGCTATGCTCTTTCACGCATGATTATGCTGCTTAAGAAAAAAAATGTTCCGATTTTAATAGTTATTTTAAGCATATTGTTTATGGCCTTCTGGTTTATGAATGCTGTGCTTTCGGTGACAATGGTAAAGGATACCTTACATGCGGCATTTCTTGTACTGTTTTGCTGTCACTTTACAGAAATGGTCATATGTCAATCGAAATATTCAAGGCATAAGAGAAATTTTGTACTCTTTCCGATAGTGAGCTTCCTAATGTTTGCCACCAGAAATAACGGAATTTATATTTATATCTTTTGCTTTGCGATGGTCTTCATATTAAAAATTTCGCGTATCAGGAGGCTAAAGAAGTATGTTGCATTGATTGGCATTATAGTTCTCCCTGTCATTCTCTTCAAGATATATACAGGTCCTGTTTTCAATGCGCTTGGAATAGAACAGGGGCAGGTAAGGGAGGCACTAAGCGTTCCTATTCAGCAAATCCAACGTGTTTCGGTTAATAGATCAGATGAACTTACAGATGAACAAATCGAAAAAATAGGGTATTATATAGATAACCTTGAGTGGATGGTAGGATGGACACCACAGGAATATAGTCCATTTTGCGCTGACTTTGCAAAGAGCTGTTTCTTTTCAAGTCATTACGAAAGCGATCCGATTGCGTTTTGGAAATTTTATGTAAAACTTGGCTTGCAGTTTCCAAAGGAGTATATAAAAGCATTTTTGTCAAATACTTTGGGTTTTTGGTATCCGGGCTATTATGATTTTTCATATGTTCCATGCAGCAGCTACTCGTCAGAGGAGCTTCCGGTTCCGCTTCAAAACAAAAGCATTTTGAATATGCAATTTTTTAAGAAATATTATGAAAGCTTGTGTAATTTGGATTTTTGGCGAAGCACTTGGGGCTTAAGAATATTTTTTGTATCAGGTTTTGCACCGTGGATACTTTTAATGATACTTGTATATACATGGCAGGGTAAAGAATTTGCCGCTAAAAAGCTTTTGTTATTTGCACCGATGGTTGCACAATACGGAATTATGCTTCTTTCTCCGATAACCTCCTTTAGATATTCGTGGCCGTATTTCCTGATGCTTCCGATACTGTCTATTGTAATATCTCATAAAAATAAGATTTGTGAAAGGAATGACAATGAAAATCAGCGTAATTAAAGACAGGTTTAACAAGTGGCATTACGGAATCTTACTTTTAATCGTTGCACTTGCAATGGTGCTTAGATTTACAGCCATTGATTGGGGAATGCCGTATTCGAATTTACATCCTGATGAAGGATTTATTTTTAATGGGGCATACAACTGTGCATTGAATCACAATTTTGAAATACACTCCTATTATCGTCCGAATCATGTGACGATTAAATTAAACACACTTTTGTACCTTGCAATACAGGATTTTTATTTTTCGCCTCAAGGACTAACGGATTTTAATACAAATTACAGCGAACACTTTGCACTGTTCACAACGGCCTCGCGCGTTTTGAACGCACTTTTCGGAGTCGGGGTTGTTATCATGGGATATCTGATTGCACGAAGGTGGGGCAAGGAAAAGGCATTACTTTCAAGCCTGCTATTTGCAATATTTCCGTCATTTATAGAGCATTCGCACTACATTACGCCGGATATTCCGCTTTTGTTTTTCTTGCTTTCCGTATTATGGATGGCATTGCGCTACATAGAGAAACCAAAGGTTGCAGAGCTATTTGCAATGTCTCTTTTCACGGCACTTGCATTTTGCGAAAAATATCCGGGAGCCTTCGGATGTGCGATTATTGCAATGGCTGTTTGCGTAGCATACTACAAGAACCCAATAAAGATTATAGAAAATGGTGCTCTTGCAATTCTTTTTGTTATTCTTGGAATCATGGCAGTTTCTCCTGTTTTGGTAGTGGACTGGAAATCGGTTCTTGAAACCATTGCCGGACAGAATAAGCAATACCATTTGGGAGCGGATGGTTTGAATTTTGGAGAGACGGTATGGTTTTACCTTAAGACCACTGCAGTACGTTTTGGACTGATACTGACCGCGTGCGCTGTCTATGGAATTGTAAGGTCATGCAAAAGAAATCTTAGGCAAACACTATTGCTGCTGACTTTCTTTTGCTATATTTTTCCGATATCTTCTTTGTCGATTCATTGGGAAAGATATACACTTCCGATATACGCGGTGGGACTTCTTTTTGCCGCTTTCGGAATTTACTATATATTTGAGGATTTTGGCGAGGCTATGCGTAAGCTAGTGGTTGCGGCTGCAGCTGCGTTATTTATATTCCTTCCCTTAGTAAATCAGTTTTCTTCGGCAATTGCTGTAGCTGGTAAATTTTTGGCTCCTGACAGTCGAATTTGCCTTCAGAGTGTTTTTGCGGAATTGAATGTTACAACGGATAATACAGAATATGACTGCAATACTCCGCTTGATCCGGGAGGGTATTATGGTGCTTTTACAAATTTTGAAGCCGGTGATCCTTCTCTGTATAAGTATGGAAATGCACCTAAATATGTAATGACTTCATCTGCACAAAGGGATTTATATTTGGAAGCGGATCAGGAGGTTTACGGTTGGATTGCAAATTTTTATAGGGCTCTTGATGAAAACTATCCTTTGGTTTATATTTGTACAGTCGAGGAGCCAAGCTATCATTTCATAGAAGTACGGAATATTTGGTTTGCTATAAGGAGCGTTTGGCGTTACAGCCGTGGCGCAGTGGCTGGATATGAGATAAGACTCTATCAATTGAAGCCTTGACACATTGGATAAAGGTGACCCTAATGGTTAGGTTGTATTTAAAGGAAATCAGAATCAAAAGCTGGGTAAAGAATCTTTTTGTTTTTTGCCCGATGGTATTTTCTTCTGAACTGCTTGAAAAAGAAAAGTTTCTGGAAGCAATAGTTCTAACGTTCGGCTTTTGCCTGATATCTTCTGCAGTTTATATATTTAACGATATTAATGATGCGGAAAACGACAGAAAACATGCAGAAAAAAAAGAACGTCCTATTGCTTCTGGCGAGATTTCTGTTAAAAAGGCAGCTGTATTAACCGTTATACTTGCACTTTTAGGACTTGGAATTGGATTTTATGTAAACAAGCCCGCATTCCTCTATATGCTTGCATATATTTTTATAAATATATTGTATTCAAAATGGCTTAAAAGAAAGGCTATTGTAGATTGCTTCTGCATAGCGGCAGGATTTGTGCTTCGAGTGATGGCAGGTGGAACTATAGTTACCTTAGGGGTTTCAAACTGGATGTTTCTTACAGTGCTTGGAATGGCGCTTTTTATGGCTTTTGGTAAGCGAAGAGGTGAACTTTGCACATATTCCGGAGGAGAGACGAGAAACGTTCTTGATGTATATGATATGAACTTTTTAAACGGGATTGTGTTTATGTGTGCAGGATTGACTGTGATGTTTTATTCATTATGGTCGATTTCTCAAAAGCCGCGTTTGATTTATTCAGTTCCTGTTGTGGTCTTCATGGTGGCAAGGTATTTGCTGCTGGTATTTAAAGGGCGTGCGGATGCAGATCCTACAACCTTGCTTTTCTCAGATAAGGCTTTGCTGATTGCCTGTCTGGCATGCGGAATTCTTGTGCTTACGTTGCTGTATGTATAGCGGCTAAAGATGAAAGCTCATAAGCAGAGAAAACATTGTCAACATGGACTGAATTAACGGAAGACTTTGGTGCTGCTCATTTTTTGGTCTTTGCTTATATATTAACATGAGCCGTAGCGAAGAGATTATTAGTATCATTGATTGATAAATCCGTCAGTATGCTGTAAAATAGCATAATAGTTTTAACGAAAGGACATAGATATGTTAAACGATAAAGTAATACTTGTAACTGGTGGTACAGGCTCTTTTGGTAAGGCCTTTACTAAATATGTACTTAATAATTACAATCCAAAAAAGATTATTATTTATTCCCGTGATGAATTTAAACAGTTCATTATGCAGAATGATTTTAAGAAAGAATTTCCGGATAAAAGTGATAAATTAAGATTTTTTATCGGTGACGTCAGAGACCTGCAGCGTCTTAAGCGTGCCATGGAAGGTGTAGACTACGTAGTGCATGCTGCAGCCTTAAAGCAGGTGCCTGCCTGTGAATACAACCCTGCAGAAGCAATCAAGACAAATATTAACGGCGCCATGAACGTAATTGATGCAGCTCTTGATACAGGTGTTAAAAAGGTAGTGGCATTATCAACCGATAAGGCTGTTAATCCTGTTAATTTATATGGCGGCACAAAGCTTGTGTCCGATAAACTATTTATTGCAGCCAATGTTTATGCAGGTGCCAAGGACGTTAACTTTTCAATCGTAAGATATGGAAATGTAGCAGGCAGCCGTGGCTCTGTTATTCCTTTCTTCCATGACAGAATCAGGAAGGGAGAGACCACACTTCCCATAACCGATTACCGTATGACCAGATTCTGGATAAGCTTACAGCAGGGAGTTGAGCTTGTTATTAAAGCTTTACATGATGCTAAGGGAGGCGAAACCTTTATTTCAAAGATTCCTTCCTTTAAGATTACAGACCTAGCAGAAGCAATGCTGCCAGGCTGTGAAAAGCCTGAAGTAGGTATTCGTGAGGGCGAAAAGCTTCATGAAATAATGGTTACCGTGGAAGATTCACTTACCACCTATGAATACGACAGGCACTTTATCGTATATCCTCAGATGAAATTTCAAAGCCGTCAGGTAGTGCTTGAGGGCGGCAAGAAGGTTTCTGAAGGCTTCTCCTACAGCTCCGGCAACAACACCTGGTGGCTTACGGTTGAAGAAATTAAAGAGCTTCTTAAAACATTAGATTTGGAAGATTAAGGCATTTGGAATGATTATGGAAAAAAGCGCACGCAAAAAGAAACAGGGATATGCATATGACTTAGGCTTAAGCCTGGTGATGTCTTTATTCCTTTTTGCAGGCGCTTATATTTTTTCTTCTGGTCCTTTTTATACCAATGATGAGGTATTGATGCGAAGTGTTGTAAATGGACAATATAATGGCAGCATTTCAGGACATATAATTTTTTTAATGGCACCCTTAAGCTATTTAATGGCAGCTTTTTACAGGCTTATTCCGCAGCTTCCATGGTATGACATTTTCATCACTCTTATTCACTTTTCATCAGTATGGATGATTATCTTTTCACTTAGTGTACTTACTAAAGCTAACCGCCTTGTTAAAGGCCTTTTGATGCTTTTATACACGGCTTCCTTTGCAGGAATTTATTTAAGTCACATTCTTTATTCCCAGTTTACCCTTATAGCGTCCCTTCCGTTTTGTGCAGGAATCGTGCTTTTGATTGTATTTAATTCAGAAAAGTCAAAGGCCTTTAGTTATACATCAATTCTTTTCTTTATGTGCTCGGCGCTTTTACGTAAGCAGGTTTTCTTAATGGGATGCCCGTTACTTTTGCTTCTTTACATAATTCTTTTAATTAAAAGCCCGCAAAAGAAAACCTTATTTAAAAATATCATTTCGTTTATAGCAGTAATATTTATTGCGTTTTTGACAGATTACTTCTGTTATGCTTCTACGGAATGGCAGGATTATCTTGAATATAGCAATAATCGTGCACTGTCTGAAGATTATTACGGCTTCCCAATCTATGAAAATGGTAAAGAGAGCTATGAAAAATTTGGCATTTCAGAGGTAGAGCGGGACATCCTTGCGTCTTTAAACATAAGCCTTGTGGAGGATTATACCTTTGAGGCTGCAGAGGCTATTGCTAAAGACGGAGAATATTTTAAAACTCTTGAAATAAAAGCTAACGGCTTAAGCCACTATATATGGGCCATGAAATATGAATTTGTAAACACCTTTAAGACTCAGCCAGTAGGAATGTTAGTAGTGCTTTCATCCGCACTTTTATGTGTGCTTTCTTTATTAAGGCTTGATGTATTTGGCCTTTTGATTCCAATAGGCTGTGTTTTGTATCAGCTTGCTTTTTCTTTTTATTTTCTTGCTAAAAACAGGTTTCCTGAAAGAATATCCTTAGGCCTTTACATGCTTGAATTATTTATGATTCTTTCTTATGCACTATGGTCTTTATTTGATAATGAAAAAGGCATGCTTTATAAAAAAATATGCGGTGAGAGGCTTTTAAAATATGAAAAGCCAATTCGCTATTTTAAGATTTTTGCTTCTTCTGTTATCGCAGTCTGTGCTCTGATAATAGGTTTCTTCGGCATAAAAAGCGAAAGCTGTAAAGTTAAAGAAAATCTTGAAGAATGGGATAAATATATCGAGGAAGAACGCGTTTTAAGCGAATACTGTAACAAAAACAACGATAATATTTATTTCATAACAGGAAGCGTTGCAAACTGGGCCTGTGACAGAATGTTTAATAATGGCTATAAGGATAGTGCAAACATTATTCCTTTATGCTATTGGACTGATAAATCGCCGATTTTTATTAAAAAGAAAGCTGTAAACAACCTTGAAGCCTTAAGCGAGGCACTTCTTGAACGTGAGGACGTATACCTTATTCAGAGAGAAGCTGCAGGTAGGGATTGGATTATTGAATTTTACAGTGATCAGGGAGAGGCTGTGTCTGTTACATTAATTGATACGCTTCAAGGCGCTCAGGGCGTGAATGAAATTTTGAAGGTAAGTGCTGTAAAATAGAAAATCTGTTCTTGTGCTGGATGAATTATATTAACAAAATGAAACATAAAATTTCTGTTAGAAACTTAATATTTGCTTTAATCCCATCTGTATTAATGTCACTGTTTTTTACTGTCGGATATTTTACAAAATATGAGAAAGGGCTTACCGTTACCGTTTTGCGCGTGCTTTTTATGTTTGCGCTTGCTATAGTTTTAACGGGAATTGTTTATTTTTTGTATTGCAGCTTTGATGCTTTGAATTTAAAGCCTGTATCTTTAAATACACCTTTTTTTAATAGAAAATTTAAAAGCTCCTGCTTGTATTTTTGGTTTTCATTTGCTGTAATATTGATTATGTGGCTTCCAAGCCTTTTGGCATTATACCCTGGAATATATGCCTATGATGCAAGCTGGCAGCTTGAAATGTATCAAACCTGTGAGCTTTCCACCCATCAGCCGATTCTGCATACTTTTTTATTGGGCTTTTGCATTGATACGATTTTAAATATAACCGGCAGCATGAATAAGGGTGTGCTTGCTTATACTATTGTGCAGATGCTGATAATGGATTTTGGACTTTCATATGTGTTTTATGATTTTCATAAAAGAAAAGTACCCGCATGGCAGCACATTTTCTCGTATATAATATTTTGCTTTTATCCGGTCTTTGTGATTTTTGTGTTTACTTCCACAAAAGACAGCATTCTGGCCGTGGCAATTTTAGATTTTGTCTTAGTCAATTTAAGACTTTTGCAGGACAAAAAGGCATTTTTTGAAGAAAAGAAAAATATCGTGCTCTTTATAATATTGGCCTTTATAATATGTGCTTTTAGAAATAATGCAGTGTATGCCCTGATAATAATACTTCCTTTTTGGTGTGCTGCAGTATTTAAATCGGATGCTGATAAAAAGAAAGCAATTTTATTACTGCTTATAACTGCAGCAATTTTGGGGATTTATAAGTATCCGGTTACAAGGGTACTTGCCTCTGAAACGGTTTCAAAGGCTGAAATGCTTTCTGTACCCTGCCAGCAGATTATGAGAGTAAAGCACTACCATCAGGATGAATTAAGCGATGATCAGGAAGCTTTAATTAATAAATTTTTTGACGGAAGCAAGTGGTATAATTATTACGTGCCGGAAATTGCGGATGCCACGAAGGGAAGCTTAAAAGCTTATGTATACGAGGAAAACAAGAAAGAATTTTACGGGCTTTGGCTTGAATTATTAAAGAAATACCCATATGAATACGTGGATTCCTTCCTTGAAAACACCTATGGTCTTTGGTATCCCTGGCCACATTACGTGCTCTATAGCTTCGGACAGCCAGGATATACAAATATCACTACTATGGAGCCTTCGGTAGCCAATCCTAAGATAAGATTTCTATATGACTTTTACAAGGAATTTGAAAACGGTAAAATTGTGGAGGGAGCTTTTGCTGTATCATGGCTTTTTGCTCCTGCAACGTTTTTATATTTAACGCTGATAATCGCCTTTTATACTCTTAAGGAACACAAAAACAATAAGGATTTATGGATTCCGCTTTTGTTTACAGGCCTTTACTTTAATACCTTTCTTTGTGGCCCGGCGGCCTTAGTAAGGTATTCACTTTATCTTTTCTTGATGCCTGTCATATTGCCTGAATTTGTGAGAAAACGCGTTTAAACCAATGCTTTATAAAGCGTTGTAGCACCCACTGCCTAAAGGCTTTTGGTGCTATAACGAAAGGTTCAAGGTTACAAGCCTGGTACCTAGTACAGCGAATAATAAATAACTAGCCCAATGCCTTGCCTGATTTTTCATCTGCTGCGTTGTCGTCAGTCGTCGTAGCCACCGCTACGACTTCCTCCTTCGCCTTGCATATGAAGAAATCATTCTGCGTCATTGAGCTAGGAACTTATTTTTTGCTGTACTAGTAAGGCACGCAGTGCCGCTTTTAGTATAGACGTAGTGAAGTGTAGAGCGAATATCATTGACATATAGGAGATTTAACATGGAACAACTTGCAATTTTTGGCGGTAAGCCCGTAAGAACAAAGAAAATATCCTACGGAAGACAGTGGATTGAAGAGGACGACATACAGGCAGTGGTGGATACCTTAAGAAGCCCTTATTTAACCTGCGGGCCAAAGGTCAATGAGCTTGAAAATAAATTGTGTGAGATTACGAAAGCAGAGCATGCTGTAGCGGTTTCAAACGGGACGGCAGCTCTTCACATTGCCTGCATGGCAATCGGAATACAGGAAGGTGACGAGGTCATCGTTTCCTCCATCACCTTTGCAGCCTCAGCAAACTGCGTGCGCTACTGCGGCGGTACACCTGTTTTTGCAGACATTCGTCCAGACACCTATAACATTGATGTAGAGGATGTCAAAAGAAAAATTACCGATAAAACCAAGGCAATTGTTGCCGTAGACTTTACGGGCCAGGCCGTAGAACTTGATGAGCTTAAAGAAATTTGTGAAAAGCATCACCTTTTCCTAATCGAAGACGGGGCTCATTCTATAGGCACAAAATATAAGGGTCAGCCTGTTGGCTCTATTGCAGACATTACTACTTTTTCTTTCCACCCGGTTAAAACCGTTACTGCAGGAGAAGGCGGTGCCTGCATGACAAACAGTGATGAGCTTTATAAAAAGCTATTGCTTTTTCGCTCCCACGGCATCACACGAAACATTGATGAAATGGTGAATAAGTCGGATGCTCCCTGGTACAATGAACAGGTGACACTTGGCTTTAATTATCGCTTGACAGACTTTCAGGCAGCTCTTTTAATAAGCCAGCTTTCCAAGCTTTCAAGGTTTTCAGAACGCAGAAAAGAAATAAGAAAGCAGTATGATGAAGCCTTTGCAGGCATGCCTGAAATCTTTATTCAGAAATCAATTCAAGAATCAGATACAACCCCGCATCTGTATATTATAAGACTTAATCTTAACAGGCTTAAATGTAACAGAAGAGAATTCTTTGATGCAATGGTAGCAGAGGGGACATGTCCTCAGGTACACTACCTTCCTGTTTACAGGCATTCTTATTACGAAAGGCTTGGATACAAAAAAGGCTTATGTCCTGTAGCGGAGGCTACCTATGAACAGATTATGAGTATTCCTTTCTATGCAGCCTTAACGGATGAAGAAGTAAAGGATGTTATAAAAGCCGTTAAGAAAATTGCAGAATACTATAGTTATTAAGACATACTTTAAATGAAATTTAATAAAGAATACCGATTTTAAGTTGGATTATAAAGGGCAAATGGAGTATAATACTCTATGATGCCCTTTTTGTGTGGGCAAGGGCTTGATTTAAGGAGAAAATATGTTGGTATCGTTTGTTATTCCCTGCTACAGATCTGAAATAACCCTTCCTAAGGTGGTGACTGAAATTAAAGAAACCATGGATGGGATTAAAAAATACGAATACGAAATTGTGCTTGTAAATGACTGCTCCCCGGATGACACCTGGGGCACCATTAAAAAGCTTGTAGGTGAAAATAAAAATATTACGGGAATTAACTTTGCAAAAAACTTTGGCCAGCATTCAGGTCTTATGGCAGGCTTACGTGAAGCAAAGGGGGATTATGTAATATGCCTTGACGATGATGGACAGACCCCTGCCAATGAAGTGGGTAAGCTTCTTGAAAAGCTTGATGAAGGCTTTGATGCAGTATACGCAAGCTATGCTAAAAAGAAGCATTCAGCCTTCCGTAATTTCGGCACTTTTATGAATGAAAAGATGACAGAAGTGATGCTTGGTAAACCAAAGGAGCTTTTTGTATCAAGCTATTTCGGAGTAAAGAGATTTGTTGTAGAGGATATGCTAAGATATGAAAATTCTTATCCTTATGTTATCGGTCTTGTGTTAAGAGCCACCAAGAATGTTACAAATGTGGAGGTAAATCACAGGCAGCGTGAGGCAGGTACGTCCGGCTACACCTTTTCAAAGCTTTTAAATTTATGGATAAACGGCTTTACGGCATTCTCTGTCAAGCCTTTAAGAATTGCCACATCAATCGGTGCAATCTGTGCGGCCTTTGGCTTCTTATACGGCATATACACCATCATTAAAAAATTCGTACTGCCGGATGTGCCCCTTGGGTATTCCGCACTTATGACAGCACTTATGTTTATAGGCGGCATGATAATGCTGATGCTTGGGCTTATCGGAGAATATATAGGCAGAATGTATATCTGCATGAACAACTCTCCTCAGTACGTTATAAAAGAACGAATTAAGAACACGGATGAAGAATAATATTTTAAAGACGGCCTTTTCTTTTGCACTGATAGGCATAGCCTTCCTTATGGCATGGCTTGTTTTAAAAAATCAAAACGGACAGGATAAGTACGATGTTGTAGTGTTCGGAGACAGCATGATGGCGGGGGATCATTCCTTTTGGAGCGTGCCCTCGGTTATGAAGGATACTTCCGATTTTAATGTACTAAACGGCGCCTTCGGCGGCATGAACATGAGCCTTGTGAGAATCAAAGAATACAACGGCGATTTCAGCGATGCCTTTACCATGATACGTTTGTCGGAAGCCTTAAAGACTAAGGATTTTTCACTACAGGTTATGGCCTCTCAAAAGGATAATGCAGGTGCCACGGCCTACGCCTACGACACCGCGGTAGCCTTAAGCAATACGGACTGGGAGTGTGTTAAATATATAATCGTAGAACACGGCATCAACGATTACTTTAATCAAAAGCCGGTAGATAATGAATCAGATCCCTACGATATCGATACCTTTGGCGGTGCTTTGCGCAGTGTTATAGAAAACATTACAGAGGGTGTGCCTGATGCAAGGCTTATCTTATGCACACCAATTTATGCCTGTCCATATGGCCTTTTAGGAGACACAACTACGGATTATGGTCAGGGAGCACTTACGGATTATATAGCCAAAGAAAAAGAAATCGCTTCTGAATACGGCATTTACGTAATAGATAACTTTAATGAAACAAATATAAATAAAGACAATTATTCAGAATATCTATTTGGCGGCCTTCACGGAAATTTTGAAGGAAACGAAATCATTGCAGAAAACATAGTAAAGCACTTAAAGGAACTTGATGGAAACAGTTAATTTGTTTTTTGAAAAATTAAATAACAAATTAGGTAAGGATGGAAAAACTGCCTTTTTGTCAGCTTTTATAATCGGCATCCTCACTCACATGACAGCGCTTACTTTAGACGCTCCCAATCACGACGGGCTTGCCAGCATGTATTTTGACCAGAACATGATTACTTCCGGCAGATGGTTTTTAAGTACAGCCTGTGGTATTTCAAGCTATTATTCCATTCCCTGGCTTATAGGGGTGCTTTCTTTAATTTATTTAGGTATTTCTTCAATTATTTTAAACAAGCTTTTAAAAGTGGAAAACGGAATTTTAATATGCCTCATTTCAGGAATGCTTGTAGCTTTCCCTTCCATAGCCTCGGATTTTGCCTATGTATTTACAATGGATGGCTATATGCTGGGAGTATTATTTGCAATCCTTTCAGTATATTTTGCAGGCTTTGGAAAATATGGCTTCCTGCTTGGAGCCCTTTTCCTTGCCTTAAGCATGGGTATTTACCAGGCTTACCTTCCAATAGCGATGCTTTTATGCTTATATAAGGTCGTTGAAGGCTTCTTTTATGAAGGCAATTCAAAAATCAGGCAAGCTCTTCGATACCTCTGTATGGGTGCAATCGGAGTGACTTTATATTACGCAATTTTAAGACTCCTTTTGTTAATACAGGGTAAGACGCTTGATTCCTACCAGGGTATTGACAGCTTAAGTTCAGCAGGAAGCCTTAATCTGCCGGCGACCATAAAGGCTATGTATACAGACTTTGTGACTTTTATTTTAAAGAGCAAAATCCTTGCATCCAATGTATTTTCTGCTGTTGCCTTTGTTTTATTGATCCTTTGCGCCCTTATAGCGCTTTTAATTTTAGCAAAAGAAAACGGACTTTTAAAAAAGCCTTTATTTTATATAGGTACGATAATTGTAATAATAATAACGCCTGTTATTTCTAACATTATTTTATTGATTTCAAAGGACGTAACCTATCATTTACTGATGCGTTATCAGTACGCCTTCTTTGGAATAATTTTTATTTCGATTATAGACAAGGCTTTAAAGCTTGATTTAAAACTTACTGCTCTTGCCTGGACAATGGTTATCGCGGGGCTTGTAATAGTATTTTCTTTTGCGGTAACAGACAACATTGCCTATTCAAATTTAGAAAAGAAATACGAAAAAACCTACGCCTACTGCTTACGCCTTGCTGACAGAATCGAGCAGACACAAGGGTATTATCAGGGCATTCCGATTTATATGATCGGAGTGGTGGGAGATACAAACTTCCCTAAAACCGACATAACCGGTGAAGTGACAGACCACATGGTGGGGCTTTACGGCGACTGGCTTTTATATACCCCGGAAAACTACGAATATTTTTATAAATATTATATGGGCATTACCTTTAATTTTTTACGCCCTACGGAAGCTAATTTTTATGACAGCGCCGAATACGTCAATATGCCTTCTTTCCCGGAGACTGGCTCCACGAAAGTAGTAGACGGCATCCTGTACGTTAAAACGGAGAACATGCACTGATTATTAAATTGGAGAAAATATGGCTTTAGTATCTTTAATCATTCCGTCTTTTAATGAGGAGGAAAACATTTTAAATACCGTGGAAGTATTGACAGGTGTCTTGTCAGGCCAAAGCTTTGACTATGAGCTTATATTTGTTAATGACGGGTCAAAAGACAAAACCTATGAAAGGATTAACGAGGCAGCCTCAAAGGATCCCCATGTAAAAGGGATTTCCTTTAGCAGAAATTTTGGCAAGGAGGCTGCGATTTTTGCAGGCCTTGAAGTGTCGCTTGGAGATGCCTGTGTGGTGATGGACTGTGATTTACAGCATCCACCAGCACTTATTAAAGATATGGTGAAGCTTTGGGAGCAGGGCTTTGAGGTAGTTGAGGGTGTAAAGTCTTCCAGGGGTAAAGAAAGCATTTTTCATAAATTAAGTGCCGGACTTTTTTATAAGCTAATGAGTAGGCTTATTAAAATTGATATGAGGGCAACCTCTGATTATAAGCTTTTAGATAGAAGGGTTGTGGATGTGCTGCTTGGGTTAACCGAACATAACACCTTCTTTAGAGCACTTACATTCTGGGTGGGCTTTAAGTCAACAAAAATAGAATACGAGGTTGCAAATCGAAAGTACGGTTCTACAAAGTGGTCCTTTGGAAGCCTTTTAAAATACGCAATAAACAACGCCACAAGCTTTTCAACAGCTCCTCTTCAGGCAGTTACGTTCTTAGGCTTTGTATCGATTTTATTTAGTATTATTTTAGGCATCCAGACACTTGTGAAATATTTTATGGGAACAGCTGCAGAAGGCTTTCCAACGGTCATTTTGCTACAGCTTTTAATAGGTGGCTTTATAATGTTAAGTCTTGGCATAATCGGACATTATATTGCACGTATTTACGAAGAAGTAAAGGGACGCCCAAAATACATTATCAGAGAATATACGGGTAACATTAAGGGTAATATTTAGTGGAAGAAAAGATATATATAGGTTTAAACAAAATAAGAGATAAAAAGCCTTATAAAATAATTACAGGGATTTTGTTTCCGGCAATCCTTGTTTTTATTTCCTTTTTCAAGGTGAACAAGGGTCTCGACATAACGGATTCAGCCTACAGCTGTACTAATTTCTTATCTTTAGACAGGCTTGATTGCATGTGGTATTATTCTACCTTTTATGCCAACCTAATCGGTGGCATTCTGACCCGTTTGCCCTACGGAAATACACTAATCGGTTTAAACTGCTACACAAGTCTTTTTAAACTGGCACTTGCATTATTTGCTTATTTTTTCTTTTATAAATCAGTTAAAATCAAAAAGGAATTAAGCTTTTTTGGCGTGCTTGTATCCCTGTGCCTCTGCTGGTGCCCGGTTACAATTCTTTATAATTATTTAACCTATTTTCTTTTCTTTTTAGGCACAGCGTTCTTGTATTCCGGGCTTATGCAGCAAAGGAAAGGTTATTTTCTAATTGCGGGCTTCCTGCTTGGCTCAAATTTCTTTGTGCGTCTCCCTAACGTAGTGGAGGCAGGGCTTATAGCAGCAGTATGGGGCTATTCGATATTTAACAAGGAATCCTTTAAGGAGTGCTTAAACAAGACTCTTCACTGCATATACGGAT
Source organism: Lachnospiraceae bacterium (assembly GCA_963643225.1). Lineage (GTDB taxonomy): Bacteria > Bacillota > Clostridia > Lachnospirales > Lachnospiraceae > UBA1258. The sequence continues at coordinate 73,785 of CAVIIX010000003.1, read as the reverse complement.
ATTTAATCGCTTTTATCCTAGGGGCTTTTTTAATAGCCTGCACAAGAGGCTTTAAAGCGTATTTTCAAGGCATAAAGGAATTGTTTTTTATGACTGACGAAGCTCCTGGCTATTCTGCTCCATACATGCTTTGGTCCATTATAGAACAGTACCTTCAGACCTTTAGCTTTATTGAAATTTCAATTTTTATGCTTTTATTATGCCTCTTGACTTTTCTTGTGCTGCCAAAGAGGCTGACCTGGCTTCGCTACATAGTTGCTACTTTTGTAACCGGCGGGTTTGTGATTTTTATGTACAAAAAGGGCTTATTCACCTTTGACTGCACATGGTTTGGACCTGTATACAGAATCGGAATTTTATTATTCACAATCGGTATTGTATGGATGGCGGTTGTGATAATTGATAAGCGTAATTTAATTTCGGACAGGCTCCTTGCTCTTATGGCGCTTTTATCCTTGTTTATAACACCAATAGGCAGCAACAACGAAATTTATGCCAATTTAAATAATCTCTTTTTCTTTCTGCCGGTGCTGTTGCATTTAATTGTAAGATTTGTTAACACCAATGAACACGTAAGAGGCATACGTCTATCGGTGCTATTGCTTACCGGAGTATTTTCTCTTTTGAGCATATTCTTTTTCTTTAACTATATGTTCAGAGATTCAGTGGTGCCAGAGCTTGATTCCTATGTAGAAAACAATGAAGTGTGTGTGGGCGTTAAGACTGCCCCTGATAATGCGGCTCGTTTAAGAACTCTTACGGACTTTTGGCAGGAAAATAATTTAAGTGACGGCACGGTGCTTTTATACGGAAGCGTATGCGGTCTTGGATTTTATTTAAATACTCCAATTGCAATTTCTACTGCCTGGCCTTCACTTGGCTCCTTTATAACGGATAAATTTGAAACGGAAATTAATAATTTAGCAGGAAGGATTTCAGAAAAGGGAGAAGCGGCTCCTTCGATTATAATTGACTTGGGAAATTATAATGAGCTTACAGGCACTGAGCCTACGAGAAAGCAAGAAATTCTTAAAGACTTTATAGAAGAATTTAAATATGAAATAGTATATACTAACGAAGTACTGGTGGTTTTAACTGCCTCAAAATAAAAGCTATTAATAATAAAAGCTATTAATTAAGAAAGGTTTTTGGTATGGCTGAATATAAGATAAGATTTAACGTGCCTCCTTATACGGGCAAGGAAATGGACTACATTAAGAAGGCTGTTGAAAACATGAAAATATGTGGAGACGGCGAATTCACAAAGAAGGATAACGAGTGGCTTGAAAATAAAACAGGCACCACAAAGGCTCTTCTTACCACCTCCTGTACGCATGCCCTTGAAATGGCCGCTTTACTGTGTGACCTAAAGGAAGGGGATGAGGTAATAATGCCCTCCTACACCTTTGTATCCACTGCCGATGCCTTCGTGCTAAGAGGTGCTAAAATCGTGTTTGTAGACATACGTCCGGACACCATGAATATAGATGAAAATTTAATCGAGGCTGCCATTACAGACCGCACAAGGGTAATCGCTCCCGTTCATTATGCAGGCGTAAGCTGTGAAATGGACAGGATTATGGAAATAGCCAAAAAACACAACCTTATGGTGGTAGAGGATGCGGCTCAGGGCATTATGAGTGAATATAAGGGAAAGGCCCTTGGCACCTTTGGTGACTTCGGAGCACTTTCTTTCCACGAGACTAAAAATTATTCAATGGGCGAAGGCGGAGCCCTTTTAATCCGTGACAGGGCACTTTCAGAAGAAGCTGAAATCATAAGAGAAAAGGGTACTGACAGAAGTAAATATTACAGAGGTCAGGTAGATAAATATACCTGGCAGAATTTTGGCTCTTCTTACCTTCCAAGTGACATGAACGCAGCTTATCTGTACGCTCAGCTTGAAATGGCAGATGAAATCAATGACTTCAGACTTTCTCGCTGGAATCAGTACATGGAAGGTCTTACTCCTCTTAAAGAAAGAGGATTGCTTGAACTTCCCTATATTCCAAAAAACTGTAAGCATAATGCACATATGTTTTACATTAAGGCAAAGGATATTAAAGAGCGTACTGAATTGATCGATTATTTAATGGCTTTTGGTATTTATTCAGCCTTCCATTATATTCCTCTTCATTCAGCTCCTGCCGGACAGAAATTCGGTCGCTTCTTTGGAGAGGATAAATACACCACCAGGGAATCCGAAAGACTTACACGCCTTCCTTTATATTACGGCTTAAAGGAAGAAGAAGCAGAGCTTGTTATTAACAAAGTAAAAGAATTCTATCATGTCTAAATCTAAAGAAAATAGCTTTTTGTGGATTTTATTTATAGCGATAACGGCAGTACAGTGTGTTTTTGCACTGTACTGGCTTTTGCTTAATTTTAATGAATATTATCCTGATTTTTTCAGTGACAACTACATAGAAGCGGCACAGACCTTAAAGACAGATGACTTTATGGGAGCAGGCTATGCTTTGATTGTTAGAATATTTGGGCATGGCGGAGTGCTTAAAATATTCCAGATGCTTTCTGTTTATACATCCGGAGTAAGGCTTGCACATTCCTTTACATGTAAAAAAATATATTCAAGGGAATGTTTAATAACAGGCGCTTTTATATTGTCCAATCCCTTTGTAATGCAGAGTACATGCATGGTGCTGCCAAATGCACTGATTCTTGCAGGCTTTTTGCTGATGGTTGGATTATACAAAGAAAAACGTGTCCTGTGGTTTGGGATCGTGGATATTATGACTGGATTATTAAATCCTGATTATATTTACATAACATTTTTTTGCTTTTTTCCCTTTATTATTTTTAACCTTATTAAGAAAAAAGAGTTTTTTGCTAAATTTCTTATTACTGCCTTAAGCGCATTTTTAATCTGCTTATTAATTACGAATTCAGTGACGGATTCTAAAGCCTACGGAGGCTATGAAAGGAATTTATTAACTCTTTCTCTTCAAAGAGTTTCAATCGGAAATCTGGGGTGCTACAACAATGTATACGAAAACTATCATAACCTTGACTTTTATACGGAACTGACGGCCGCTGAAAAATCAGCTGAAAGTCTTTGGTATGAACTTTTACCTAAAACAGAGGAAGCCTTGGGTGAAGATGAATGCATAGTGATTTGTAAAGGCATGATAAGCAACGCTTTGCAAAGAGGAATCGGAAGACTTGCAAAGGAAACACTTAAGGATTTTTTATATTATTTTACGGCGCCCTTTTCAATTTCCTTTATTTATTTTACTAAGGACATGAACTCTTCAATAGTGAATCCTTTGCTGGTATTTGTTCAGAAAAATCCAGGTTTATTCAAGATATATTTGTTATTTGAAATTTTTATTACAGCAGTTTTGGTAATTTTTGCTTCAATTAAAGCGATAAAAGAAAAACACTTAAAAAACAATGCTTTAGAATTAATCGCTTTTACATGGATAACATGTGTAATTTCATTTTTCGGATGCTTTTGTTTTATTCGGGGCTTTAATTATCTGAATGCTCTTACTGTTATCATAGGATGGCCCTTGATTTTGCTATATTTAACTCAGTCGGAGAAATTCCCCTGCTCTAAGCGATAGCAAAGGCAGGGGTTATCGAAAATCTTGACATTATGCTTAAACGGAAAGGTAACTAAATGACTTTTATTCAGGCCTTTAGTTTAATAATGGCTCTTATCGCAATACCTGCCTGCCTTGGGCTTGTATGCATTGAAAAAGGAGAGTCGCCCTTATTTATCTGGGTAAAGGGTACACTGATTTTATGGGCAATATTTTATGTATGTGCCCTTCCTCTTATTATTACAAAAAACACAGCCGGCAATTTGTACTTGCTTTCAGGTGCAGTCGAAATTACAGCTGCAGTTATCTGCATAATAATTTTTATAATCAGAAAACATTTTAATAAGAATTCTGAACAGGCAACCCTTAAAACAATAAAAAAACTTTCAAAAAATGAAATTATTTATCTGGGACTTTTTCTGACAGTTGTTTTATTTCAGCTTTATAAGACTGTTTTTTACTCCTATGCAGACGGAGATGATGCCTATTACATCGGTCAGGCTCAGCTGTCGTCTTTGTCAGATATTATGTATCTTATGGATCCCTATAACGGAACGCCCGTAGATTATTTTGATTACAGATATGCGCTGGCGCCTTTTCCTATGATAATATCCATGCTGTCAAGATTATCGGGACTTAATGCTTCTATAATCGCTCACAGTGTGTGGCCGCCCTTTTTGATTATAATGACATATGTTATTTATAATGAAACAAGCAGACTGCTGTTTAAAGACAACAGAGAAAAGCGATACATGTTTATGTGCCTTCTTTCTGTTTTTATAATGTTTGAAAACGTATCTACTTCTACTCAGGGCACTTTCCTTTTAACAAGATCCAGACAGGGAAAGGCAGCTCTTGCTAACATTATTATTCCAATGCTGTTTTATTTGGGACTAAGAATAATCAACGAAAAGCATTTTACCCTCAATATGTTTATAGCCGCTCTTTCAGTGACTGTTGCTTCGGCACTTGCAAGCGTCTTTGGAAACGTACTGGCTTCTGTTTGTATCGGAATTATATGCTTGTATATGCTTATTAAAAAATATAAATTTAAATATATATTTTCTTTGGCTTTAACGGTTTTGCCAAATATTGTTATTGCGTTGCTATATTTGAGGTGGAGCTGATGAATTATAGTGTGATTTTAAATAATTTAAAACAGTTTTCAGGCTCAGGTACCTACTTTACGCTTTTATTAATATGTCTTTTGTATTTCCTTTTTTCCCTTAAGGATGAAAGGCGAGCTGCACTGTTATATTTTCCTGCTTCGGTTCTTTTTGTATATTTTTGTCCTGCCTGGTGTATATACATAAAGCTTCGTGATGACGGTGGCATCCTCTACAGAATTCTTTGGCTTATTCCCTTTGGGGTAATTATATGCTTTGTATTGATTGAATTAATCTATAAGCTTCCTAAAAAAGCACGTGGCTTTTCTTTTGCTGCAGCAGTACTTATTATTATGACAGGCGGGTCTTATGTATATTCAAATCCCATTGTGTCGAAAGCAGAAAACCCCTATCACATGCCTAAGCAGGTGGTAGAAATATGCGATGAGATTATCGTAGAGGGAAGAGAAGTGGCCTGCTGCTTTCCTCCTGAATTTATACAGTATGTAAGGCAGTATACACCCTATGTGCGTCAGCCTCTGGGGCGAGACTTTCAGTTGTACGGGCTTGAAATCATCAGTCAGTATAAAGACATCTGGTGCCTGTATAATGATGAAGCGGTAGACGTAGATACTGCGGCACCTCTTCTTAAGAACTTAGGAATTCAATATCTGGTGTTATCCCAAGATAAAGGAATCAAGGGTAGCCTTGCTGACTACCATTTTTATTATGCCTTCTCGGTAGACGGGTATGATGTCTATCTGGATAATGATGCATATTTAGGCATCGATTATGTAAATTTCAGTTAAAGGAGCATTTTTATGGACAAAATAGCTGTTATAATTCCATGCTATAATGAGGCAATGACAATTGGTAAGGTTGTAAGAGATGCAAAGGAAAATCTTCCAAACGCCACTATTTATGTGTATGACAATAATTCTAAGGACGATACCGGTAAGATTGCAGCCGCAGAGGGCGCAATTGTAAGACACGAATATCTCCAGGGCAAGGGTAATGTCATAAGAAGAATGTTCAGAGATATAGATGCCAAGTGTTATTTAATGATTGACGGAGATGACACCTATCCCTTGGAATATGCTCAAAAAATGTGTGATCTGGTGCTTAACGAGCAGGCTGACATGGTGGTGGGAGACAGACTTTCATCAACTTATTTTACGGAAAATAAACGGCCCTTCCATAATTTCGGAAACAGCTTTGTGCGTTTTTCAATCAATCATTTATTTAAAACAGACATTAAGGATATTATGACGGGTTACAGAGCCTTTGGCTTTAATTTTGCAAAGACCTTTCCGGTTTTGTCTAAAGGCTTTGAAATAGAAACTGAAATGACCATCCATGCAGTTTACAACAATATGGATGTAAGAAATGTTGTGGTAGAATACAGAGACCGTCCTAAGGGCTCTGAATCAAAGCTTTCTACATATTCTGACGGCTTCAAGGTTATACTGACCATCGTTAAGCTTTTTAAAAATTACAAGCCCTTTGCATTTTTTAACGCAATTTCCCTTGTGCTTGCAGCTCTTGGCATAGGCTTTGTAATTCCGGTATTTATAGATTATTTTAATACAGGGGTTGTAGACAGATTCCCGACTTTAATCGTATGCGGCTTTGTATTAATTGCAGCTATTCAGTCCTTCTTTGCCGGGCTTATCTTATCAACGCTTACCAATAAAAACCGCAGGGATTTTGAACAGACTTTAATAAATATGCATTTTAAGGAAAGTGATAATGATTAAAATTTGGAAGAAATTAATGCTTTTGCTGAGCAAAAAGCAAAAGTGGCAGATGTTCTGGCTGGTGCCCATGATGCTTGTGGGTGCAGTGCTTGAGACTGCAAGTGTTGCACTTGTTTTGTCTGTAATAACTGCAATTGTAACTCCGGATGCGGTCACCACAAATAAATGGGTCGCATTCTTTTATAATTTATTTGGCTTTACCGACATGAGAACCTTCACCATAGCTACAATGATTGCTTTGATTGTGGCTTATGTACTTAAAAACGTGTACCTGTTTATCCAGTGGAAGGTGCAATATGCATTTGTCTATAAAAATCAGTTTGAAACCTCTGAAAGAATGCTTAAATCATATCTTAAAAGGGGCTATGAATACTTTCTTTTTGCGGACACTGCGGTTGTACAGCGCAGCATCACCTCCGATGTAAACAACATGTATGGACTTATTCTTGCAATACTTACCATACTTTCAGAAATTGTGGTATTCGTGGCCTTAATTGTGGTGGTATTTTTGGTAGAGCCTGTAATGTGCGTTGTAATCGGAATACTGCTGTTTATCACAATGGCAGTCATTACGAAAATTTTAAAGCCTGTAATGCAACGCTCCGGTCAGGAAAATCAGGACTTTTATTCGTCCCTGTTTAAGTGGATTTCACAGATAGTACAGGGCATTAAAGAGGTTAAGGTTACAGGCAAAGAACAATATTTTGTAAATGAATATAAAAAGTGTGGTGCCGGCTATGTAAATGCTGTACAGAGATATTCTTTATACAATAACACGCCTAAGCTTTTAATTGAAACTGTATGTGTGGCAGGTATGGTGGGCTATTTAATGATGGCAGTTGTAAACGGAGAGGATATTGCCTCGAAGCTTCCTTCTTTAGGCGCGATTGCTTTTGCTGCAATTAAGCTTATGCCTTCAGCCAATAAAATAAACAACCAGCTAAACGCAATTGCTTATTTTGAACCCTTCTTAATGCATGTATCCGATAACCTGCTTGATGAGACCAGTAATGCGAATACGGATATGAGCTTTGCAACGGTTTCCGATAAAAAGCTTGACATTAAAAAAGGCATTTTCTTAAGAGGTATTACATATAAATATCCAAAGACTGATAAATATATATTTAAGGATGCTGAAATGGAAATTAAAACAGGCTCCGCCGTGGGAGTTGTGGGAGCATCAGGCGCCGGTAAAACCACAATCGTTGACATTCTTTTGGGACTTCTTGAACTGGAAAGCGGAGGCGTTTATGCAGACGATGTAAACACTAAGGATGCTTACCGCGCATGGCTTAAAAATGTAGGGTATATTCCTCAGATGATTTATATGCTTGACGGCACCATTCGCGATAACGTAGCCTTTGGCGTGGCAAGGGAGGACGTTGATGAAGAAAGAGTCTGGGCAGTGCTTGAAGAAGCACATCTTGCAGAATACATTAAAACCCTTCCTGAGGGACTTGATACAAAAATCGGTGAAAGGGGTATAAGAATTTCAGGCGGTCAGCGTCAGCGCATCGGTATTGCAAGAGCTCTTTATGACGATCCGGAAGTGCTCATTCTGGATGAAGCAACCTCCGCTTTGGATAACGACACGGAAGCGGCCATCATGGAATCAATAAATGCCTTACATGGCAGGAAAACTCTTATTATCATAGCCCACAGACTTCAGACTATTGAAAAGTGTGATATGGTATACAGAGTGGCAGACGGGAAAATAAAGAAAGAAAATCAGCAGAAATAAGTTAATAAAAATGCCGGTCCCTTAGGACCGGCATTTTAAGCTGCATTTTAGTTTCTTTATTTGTCAATGATATTCGCAATTCGCTTCGCTACTTGCTCATATAAAAGCGGCACTACGTGCCTTACGAGGTACTTGGCTTGTAACCCAGCACCTCGTTCAAGAGCACCAAATGCCTAAAGGCAGTGGGTTTTCTTGAGCTTTTATAAATTTTATAATGTGTTCTGCGATTGCATCGATTCCTTTGTCTGTCAGGTTCATACAGTCTAAATATTCTGTAATGTTTGATTCATCGATAACGTAATAATAATTATCAATAAAAGATACAAAACCTGCGTTGCAGGCAAGATTAAAATATTCCATGTAGTCGGTGCCAAGTCCCTGACCGTAGTTTGTATTCATATCAATCTGCATTTCTCCGTCATCCCCATAGATATATGCAGGAGTGGGAGAAGAAAAGATAATTTCTATATTTGGATAGTTTTCTTTAATAAGTTCGAAGGATGAAGTAAGTGCTCCGTAAATGCCTCTGGGGCTTTCTTTCTCATACCATTGCAGGGGAATTAATGAATAATAATCGGAATTAGAATACATGATTAAAATTGTATCAACCTTATTTAAATCCACACTATCAAGGGTCTTAAGAAAATTCTCGTATTTTGTGGCTGTGTCACCACTAAAGACTGAGTCGCCGCCATAGAGCTCCATATTCGTGGCATCAGCATTAATTAATGCTTCGAGTATATAGTAAAGAGAAAAGGCGCCTGCGTAGCTTGCTATGTCATCATCGGATGCGATTTTTCCTTTATTAGTAGTTAAATCAATGAATTCCGCATCGATATTTTCTTTTAAAATATTAAGTATTGAATGTTTTTTCCCAAAATTATTAAGTATGTGATCTCCGATTACAAGAACCGTCCGGACTCCGTCGTCTATATAATTTTCATCGTGATTTGGATATATGTAGTAGTCAAGATTTTCTTTATCAAAGGAACCTTCCTCTACATTAATCTCAACACTTTTAGCTCTGTTGTTCCATTTGAGCAAAGCCACAATACATACTGATAATATAGCAACTGCAACCACAGCGGAGGCTATGTGCATAATTGTGGATTTATGTATTCTTTTTTCTTTTGCCATAAAGTACTTCCTTTTTTAATGAAATTTGCTACATTTTACAACCTAAAAGGCAATAAATCCATAAAAATCTTTTAACATTAAGAAATTATTCATCAAATGTAAATCGAAAAATTTGTAAATACAGATTATAAATGGTATAATTCAATGTGCTATGGTCTAATGAAAAACTATGGATATAAATAGACGTTTACGGAGGCTATGATGGATAACAACATAAAGGACGGCGACGAAGAGGTTATAATCCTTTTAGACGAGGACGGCAATGAAATAATTGTGGATGAGTCTTTGATGCCTAAAGCCAAGAATTCGGCTGAAGAAGCTTACAATGAGGAATTTACCGAAGTGGAAGCAGAGCCTGAATATGAGCTTGAAGGCTACGAAGAGGAATCCTTTGTGTCGGATGAAGATTATGAAGACGAAGAATACAGTGATGATGCAGACTCGACCTTTGGCGGCCTTACGAATAAACTCTTATTTGTGTTCGGTGGGCTTATTGCCGTAATTGCAATCGCCATCGGTCTTTTTTACATAACACGCAAAAACCCCGAGGAAGCGGTGGACTTTTCAAATGTAGGCAGCAATATTGCAGCAATAGGCATTATCGGTGAAGAAAACATTACGGCCATAACCGAGGCGCAGGGGGTTGCAATTGATGAACTTAACGAAGCTATCAAAAATTACGACTACGCAGAGGCAGACGCTGAAACGGGCATTACCACTGTTTCTGTCACGCTTACCTCTATTTTGAAAGACTTAAAGGTAAAAATCGTAAATTCAAAGGGCAAGCTTGTGGCAAATGTTCCCTTTGAACTTGAGGTAACGACTTCAGACGGCACCACCACCATCTGGACCGATACAGACAAGGATGGTATTGTCTACCAGACAGACCTTGCAGGTGGCACTTACACAGTTAAGCTTGTTTCCTTAAACGGCTATGATGCTTATTACGATTTTGACACAACACCGGCTTCTTTGGCAGTAAAAACGCAGCTTGACTATCAGAAGGTAGATGTTAAAAACGAAATAAAAGCTGCATCAGAGGTGGCAGAATCGGAGGATGCTGCTGCAAAAGAAACAACAGTTGAATCTAAATTAACAGATACTGTTAAATATGTTTTGAGCGCTAAAACAGCAAGCTCAAACGGCTATACTGCAATAAGCAAGGATACAATTACAGATCCTTTAATCACATTAACCACAAAAAATGAAGCCTCCATAGCACGATTTTTCAGGCTAAGCGGAGTAGTGAATACAGTTTCTGAAGACAATCCAGAAGGCGGAAGCCAGGGCGTTGACCAGGGTGCCGGCACCGAAACGGTAAGCGGCAACAGTGGCGAATCGAGCTCTACGGAAACGGCTGATAATCATACGGCAGCTTATCCTGATACCTGGACCTTTGACGGTACCAACACTCATTCAAAAGCCTGTTCTTTTGCAGGATGCACTATGAGCCATATGCAGAAAGAAAACTGTACTGAAAGCGAAACTCCCGTATCGAATAATGACGGTACACATACATTTAAGTGTTTAGTCTGCGGCGGTGCATTAAGGGCCAACGTAGCCTGCACCTATGGTAGTGACAATAAGTGTACGGCCTGCGGTCATGAAAGAAGTGTAGCGGCTACACTTTCCATTTCAACACCAGAAGCTCTGTATAAAGACAAGACAATCGAGCTTACTGCAACACCAACAATTACTCCTGAAGGCTCAGGCGTAACGGTTTCTTCCTATGAATGGAAGTCTTCTGATGAAACTGTTGCAAAGGTTACTGCCAATAACGAAAAAGTAACCGTTACAGGCGTTAAGGCAGGCACGGCCACCATTACCTGTACCGCAGCTTTAAGTAATGGCACTACAGCCACACAGACAGCTTCCGTTACGGTTAAGGCTATAGAACTTAAATTTGATGTAACAGGCAAGAAGGCACTCTTTATTGAAGGCGATACTCTTACTGTTACCTGCACCACTACAGGCGGGGCCACAAATAAAGTCACCTGGACAAGCTCAAATACGGAAGTTGCCACCATCGAGCCAGGCTCTGAGGCAGCAACATCGGAATTGGGTAAATTCCCTGTTACCATTAAGGGCGTTGGCGAGGGTACTACAACAATCGTTGCTACAAGCACTGATGATAACAAAATCACACAGACACTTACAGTTGTAGTTACAGTTCATCCTAAGAATGATAAGGCGACAAAGCTTGTTGATAAAAATAATGCTCAGGTATATGTATACGATTCTTCCACCAAGAAATATGTTGAAGCTACCTATGCAGACTATTATTCGGGAGCAGATCTCTTTACTGCAGTTGCAGTTACCTACACCTACACCGGATGGTGGACAATTGACGCAAAGACCTATTATTTTGATGCTAACGGCAAGAAGGTTACGGGCGAGCAGGTTATTTTAGGTGCCAAGTACACCTTTGGTTCTGATGGCGCCTTAAAGAGCGGCACCGGAACCTTTGGCATTGATGTATCCAGTTGGAATGGCACTATTGACTGGACAAAGGTTGCTAAATCGGGTGTTAACTACGCAATTATCCGTTGCGGCTACAGAGGCAGTACGGTGGGCGGCCTTGTACAGGATTCAAAATTTGCCACCAACATTCGTAACGCTACAGATGCAGGCATTAAGGTAGGCGTTTACTTCTTCACTCAGGCTATTTCGGAAGCTGAAGCGGTAGAGGAAGCTTCCACCTGCTTATCCTTAATTGAAGGCTATAAAATTTCATATCCTATTTTCATAGACGTGGAAAATGCCACAAACGGTCGTGCAAACAGTCTTTCAAAGACTGAGCGTACTGCAATCGTAAGTGCTTTCTGCAAGACCATCACAAACGCAGGCTATAAGGCAGGTGTTTATGCCAATAAGACCTGGTTTACCAACCACATCAGCACTTCAGAGCTTACCGGCTACACCATCTGGCTTGCCCAGTACGCAGCTTCACCTACATACACTGCTACCCGCTACGATTTATGGCAGTATTCGGATGAAGGCTCGATTAACGGTGTGAGCGGAAAGGTTGACCTTGATTTAAGCTATTTAGGTTATTAATTACCTTTTCTTTTGCAGAAATATGCTAAAGAAAAGAATATTAAGGAGATAAATTTATGCGCACATATCTTATTACCGGCGGTGCCGGCTTTATCGGATCCAATTTTATTCACTACATGTTCAATAAATATGGTGACGACATCAGAATCATCAACGTTGACAAGCTTACCTATGCAGGAAATCTTGAAAACTTAAGAGATGTTGAAGCAAGAAATAATTACAGCTTTGTAAAGGCAGACATCTGTGACAGTCCTGCTATCGAAGAAATCTTTACAAAGAACGATATCGACGTGGTAGTGCACTTTGCAGCTGAATCCCACGTAGACCGTTCCATTAAAAACCCTGAGGTATTTGTAAAGACAAACGTACTGGGGACTCTTGTAATGCTTAATAACGCTAAGGCTTCATGGGAAAAGGAAGACGGCACATTCGTGGAAGGAAAGCGCTTCCTTCACGTATCTACCGACGAAGTGTACGGCTCTCTTGAAGAGGACGGCGGTTTCTTCTACGAGACCACTCCTTATGCGCCTCACAGTCCTTATTCGGCAAGCAAGGCAAGCTCCGATATGCTTGTAAAGGCTTATATGGACACCTACAAATTTCCCGCAAACATTACAAACTGCTCAAACAACTACGGCCCTTACCAGTTCCCGGAAAAGCTTATTCCTTTAATTATCAATAATGCCTTGAACGGCAAGACCTTACCGGTTTACGGAGACGGTAAAAACGTACGTGACTGGCTCTATGTTATGGACCACGCCAAGGCAATTGATATGGTTATCAACAAGGGAAGACTTTTTGAAACCTATAACGTAGGTGGCCATAACGAAAAGCAGAACATTGAAATCGTTAACATTATTATAGAAACTCTTCAGGAAATGCTTCCTGATTCAGACCCTCGCAAGGCCCACATTTCCAAGGCTTTAATCAAATATGTGGAAGACAGAAAGGGGCACGACCGCCGTTACGCCATCGCTCCCGATAAGATTAAATCAGAAATTGGCTGGGAGCCAGAGACTATGTTCAAGGAAGGCATCAGGCTCACCATTCAGTGGTACTTTAACCACGAAGACTGGATGAAGAACGTCACTAGCGGCGATTACATAAATTACTACGCAGAGATGTATAAGAATAAGTAAGCTGTTTTGCACTTAAGGAAACTACAAGGAGGCAATATGAAAGGTATCATTTTAGCCGGGGGCTCCGGCACAAGACTTTATCCTCTTACAAAGGCAATTTCAAAGCAGATTATGCCTATATATGATAAGCCGATGATTTACTATCCTCTTTCAACCCTGATGCTTGCAGGCATTAAAGAGGTACTTATCATTTCAACTCCACGTGATCTTCCTACATTTAAGGAACTCTTTAAAGACGGCTCTCACCTTGGCATGAGCTTTTCCTATGCGGTTCAGGAATATCCGCGCGGCCTTGCAGATGCCTTCATAATCGGTGAGAAATTCATAGGCAATGACGCTGTAGCATTAGTGCTGGGCGATAACATTTTCTACGGTCAGAGCTTTTCGAATTTATTATTATCAGTTTCAAAGCGCACAGAAAAAGAAACGGGTGCCACTATCTTTGGTTATTATGTAAGAGATCCAAGAGAATACGGCGTTGTGGAATTTGATAAAACAGGCAAGGCTATTTCAATCGAAGAAAAACCTCAGAATCCTAAATCAAATTATGCAGTTCCGGGTCTTTATTTTTACGATAACGACGTTGTTAAAATTGCTAAAAATGTAAAGCCTTCAGCAAGAGGCGAAATTGAAATCACCAGTATCAACAACGAATATTTAAACCGGGGCACTCTTCATGTAGAGACCATGGGCCGTGGCTTTGCCTGGCTTGATACCGGTAATCACGATGCACTTTTGGATGCGGCCAATTTCGTGGCTACCTTCCAGAAACGTCAGGGCTTATACATTTCCTGTATCGAGGAAATCGCATATAAGCGTGGATTTATTTCAAAGGAACAGCTTTTAGAGCTTGCAAAGCCTTTAATGAAGACAGAATACGGCAAATACCTGACAGAGGTGGCAAATGGACTCTAGGGTTAAAAGAACGGTTGTTTTTTTATCAATCTTTTTAATCCTGGTAGTTTTGGTGATTGTAGGAGTTGCTAATTATAAAACATTAGCTAAAAAAATTAATCCAAATTTAACTTCCTCCACATCTGCAACAGAAGTAACTGTTGCTAATCCGGGAAAAACCTTAACTTCAGGCTCTTTACAGCTTGGAAACGATTTAGATGCCTGGAAATCAGATGAAACCTTCTTTGATTCGGAAGCCACAACCATTGCGGCAAGGCTTATGGAAGAAATGTCTACCCTTACGGTTAAATGTGTTTCAATACAGAACGATTTACGAATAAGGATTTTAGACTATAATCAAAAGCTTAAGGAAGGCATAGAATTTGAGATAAAGCTTAAATCCGAAGATGAAGTTAAGACCTATAAAGATAAAAACATGGACGGAGTCATCTATATAGATGAGCTTAAACCGGGTAGCTATGAGCTTTCTTTAATGGAAGTTAAGGACTTAATCGTACCTGATAAACCCTTGGAAATAATGGTTTGTGACAGGGTTAATTACACTTATATTGAAGACATAGAGCTTTTATTTAAAGAAAAATCAGAGGCCGAAACTGCAATTGACGATTTAATGACTGTTGGTGCTTTAAGCTACGCAGATAAAAAGCAGGCTACAAAAATAGGCTCTGATTATACCAAGGCTTATGGTATTGATTTATCTGAAATTAACGGTGAAGTTAATTTCGAAAAGCTTTATGCTGCAGGTGTAAGATTTGTAATGCTACGTGCAGGCTACAGAGGCGCGATAACAGGTGATATTGTAATTGATAAGAAATTTAAGGATTACGCTCACGCCGCTATAAAAGCAGGGTTAAATGTGGGAGCCTTTTTCCTTAGTCAGGCGATAAATGAATATGAAGCTGTTGAAGAAGCAAGTGCTATTATAAAGGCGTGCGAGGATGTGGTAATCACATATCCTGTTGTAATACGTGTGGATACGGCAGGCGGTGTGGGACGTGCAGATGGTATTGATTCCGACACCCGCACTATTGTGGCGGAAGCTTTCTGCGAGACAGTTAAGGCATCCGGCTATGACCCCTGCGTATATGCTTCCTCAAACTGGCTTGTTACGAATTTAGATAATACAAAATTATTGAAATACAAAACCTGGATGGCGGAATTTAAATCAAAGCCTTCCTACGATGAATATTATGATATGTGGCAATATTCCTCAAAAGGAAAAGTATCGGGTGTGGACGGAGAGGTTTATTTAACCGTTTCATATTTTGATTAAATTTATAATCTGAATTAAGAGGTATATATGGGTAAATTAACAGTTGAAACATGTGAAATTGAAGGGATCAAAATAATTACGCCTCAGGTATTTCCTGATGCAAGAGGCTATTTTATGGAGACCTATCAAAAGAAAGATTTTGAAGCTGTTGGAATCGATGTTGAATTCGTACAGGATAACCAGTCAGCTTCCAAAAAGGGCGTTTTAAGAGGCCTTCATTTTCAGAAGGAATTTCCGCAGGATAAACTTGTGCGTGTTATAAAAGGCGCTGTTTATGACGTGGCTGTAGACCTGCGTGAAGGCTCTAAAACCTTCGGAAAATGGATAGGCGTTGAACTTAGCGAAGAAAACAAAAAGCAGTTCTTTATTCCAAAAGGCTTTGCACATGGTTTTTTAGTGCTTTCCGACTATGCCGAATTTGTATACAAATGCTCGGATTTTTATCACCAAAACGATGAAGGCGGTATCGCCTATAACGATCCTGAGATCGGCGTTGAATGGCCTATTGAAGAAGGCCTTGAGCTTATTATGAGCGAAAAGGACACTAAGTGGAATGGATTGACAGAATATGTTAAAAACCGAAACAAGTAAGAGGCTTAATTTAATATGGAAGCTTGCGCGTAACGACTTTAAGACCCGTTACGCCGGCTCATATCTTGGAGCACTGTGGGCAATGGTTCAGCCGGTTATCACAGTGCTTATGTACTATATAGTTTTTGATAAAATCTTTCAGTCCAGGGCTCAGGCGGTGGCAGGTGGTATTGAAATTCCATATGTACTTTTCTTAACCGCAGGCCTTGTACCCTGGTTTTATTTTTCGGAGGGCTGCACAAACGGTTCCAACGCACTTTTACAATACAATTATCTTGTAAAGAAGGTTGTTTTCGATATTGACATACTGCCTATTATTAAAGTCGTGGCGGCTTCCTTTATTCACGTATTTTTCTTATGCGTGCTTATAATAATCGGAGCTCTTTATGGATATTATCCTAATTTTTATTCCTTCCAGCTTTTATATTACAGCTTCTGTATGTTTGTACTGCTGTGTGCAATTTCCTATTTTACTTCATCAATTGCAGTCTTTTTCAGAGACTTAACACAGATTATCCAGATAGGCTTACAGCTTGGCATGTGGGCAACTCCTATTTTGTGGAACATTGAAGCACTTTCTCCCACCTGGCAGTTTATTTTAAAGCTTAATCCGGTGGCATATGTGGTGCTTGGATACCGTTCCACAATATGCGAAAATAAGTGCTTTTTTGCAGACTGGAAATACGGCCTTTATTTCTGGGCCTTTACCCTTTTATTTATGCTATTAAGCAGGAAAATATTTAATCGCTTAAAAGTACATTTTGCCGACGTCCTTTAAGCGTGAGGTCTATATATAAATGAAAAAAGAAAAAGCATATTCAACAGAATCAAATAATGATATTGCCATTTCCCTCAAAGGGGTAAAAAAGGTCTATAAGCTTTACAATCGTCGCTTTGACAGATTAAAGGACGCTTTGGGACTAAAGAAAAACAATTACACCTTAAACTATGCCCTTAAGGGCGTGGATCTTGATATTTATAAGGGCGAGACAATCGGTATCATCGGTACTAACGGAAGCGGTAAATCCACAATATTGAAAATAATAACAGGTGTTCTCTCGCCTACCGAAGGGGAAGTAAAGGTACAGGGGCGCATCTCTGCCCTGCTTGAATTAGGTGCAGGCTTTAACATGGAATATAACGGCATTGAGAACATTTATTTAAACGGCACAATGATGGGCTTTACGGAAAAAGAAATCGATAAGCGTCTTCCTGATATTTTGGCTTTTGCAGATATTGGAGAATACGTATATCAGCCGGTTAAGACCTATTCTTCAGGTATGTTTGTACGCCTCGCCTTTGCGGTTGCCATAAACATAGATCCTGAAATTTTAATTGTAGATGAGGCACTTTCCGTAGGAGATGTGTTCTTTCAGTCAAAGTGCTACCATAAATTCGAGGAATTTAAAAAGCAGGGAAAGACGATTCTGTTTGTATCCCACGACCTAAGCTCCATTGCAAAATACTGCGACAGAGTAGTGGTACTTAATAAGGGCGATAAGCTTTCTGAGGGTTCTCCCAAAGAAATGATTGATTTATACAAGCAGGTGCTTGTGGGACAGTTTGCCAAAGAAAAAGAAAAGAAAAATACAAAATACAGCGGCGAAAACGGTGAATTGACCGTGGATGACGTGGACCCTTTGGAATACGGCTCGAAGGATGCCCGTATTATAGAATATTACATTACGGATGAAAGAGGGCTTCGCACCTCTACCCTTTTAAAGGGCTCTAAATTCACAATCCATTTACGAGTGGAATTTAAAAAAACTGTAAAAGAGCCTATATTTGCCTATTCCTTTAAGGATGTAAAGGGGACAGAAATAACAGGCACTAACACAATGTACGAAAAGGCATTTTTAGAGGACGGCATTGAAGGAAATATCTATCATGTTGAATATACCCAGAACATGGATTTGCAGGGCGGAGATTATTTGATGTCCTTTGGCGTAACAGGTTTTATACAGGATACCTTCACCGTTTATCACAGACTCTACGATATATGCAGCGTTTCGGTTGTATCTGATAAGAATACCGTAGGCTTTTATGATATGAATAGTAAAATTACCGTTACCAAGGAATAAATCCTTGCTTATACGAGCAAGCAGCGAAGCAGATTGCGAATATAATTGACATGGCAAATCAATAAAAGAGGGAATTAAGTGAGCTCACTTACTATTGGAAAAGTAAAACTAAATTTAATAAATTGCGAGTCTGAAGCTTCAAAAAGCCCTTTTAAGGAAGACTTATTACGTATTGTAAAGGATAGAAGCCCTTTAGAATATAATCGGATTCTTGCAGAAAAGTCTGAAGAGCTTAAGGCAGAGGCCTTCCCTTACGTGTACCATTTAAGTGATATGCGCGCAAACATTGCAAGATGGCTTCCGATAGAAGCAGGAGAGAGGGTGCTTGAAACCAATGCAGAATGTGGCGCAATAACGGGTGCACTCCTTGAATTTACTGATAATGTTACCTCAATTACAGGCTGCGCGGCAGATGCAGAAATTCTCGCGGAGAGATACTCAGCCTGTAATGGCTTAGTTATTTATGCCGGAAATGAGGAAGCTGTAATTCCAGTAATTTCTGCAGAGAATCAGCGCTTTGACTGGATTTTAACAGATGATGCTAAGCTATTAAATAAATTAAAACCGCTATTATCCATTAAAGGCCGTATTGTTTTTATGACGGATAACCGTATGGGAATGAGAAACCTTTCAGGCGTAAAGGCTTTTAATGATACAGAATATTTTACCGGAATAGAAGGAAAAGAAGGTACAGGCTTTACCTATGCAGGCATACATAAGCTTTTAGCAATCACAGGCTTTAAAAAGGCTCAGATGTATTACCCCTATCCTGATTTCAGGTTTTTAAGAAACCTTTATTCAAATGCCCGTCCTCCAAAGACAGGCGAATTAATTGAAAATTCAAATAACACAAATTCAGACCGTATTGAATTATTTAATGAAAAGGAGGCTTTTGATGCTTCCTGTGAGGATGGGGCTTTCCCAATGTACTCAAATTCTTATCTTGTGGTAATCGGGGAACCTTTATCAATAGAATTTGCAAGATTTTCAAACGACCGTGCTTCAGAATATGCAATTTTTACTACCATAGATTCAAAATTCGGGAAAAAAATTGTAAGAAAGCAGCCTATCACTCCTGCTGCAATTGACCATGTTAAAAACATGGCTGAAAGCTATAAGAAACTTGAAGAAAAATATGCAGGCTCTAGACTTCATATAAATAAATGTAATTTGTTAACAACTGAAAATAAAATCTATGCCGACTTTGAATACGTTAAGGGCATTGAACTTGCCTCTCTTCTTGATCGTGCTCTTATGAAGGAGGATTTGGAGGATTTTTATAAGCTATTTGATAAATACGTTAGATTAACCGGCTATAATGATTCCTATCCTTTTACGGATATTGACCTTGTATTCAGTAATATTTTAATCGATCCTAATAAAGATATCTGGACATTAACAGATTATGAATGGTGTAAAGAAGGGTCTACTAAAGTAAGGGAGACTGCATATAGAGCAATCTACTGTTATTTATTGGAAAATCCAGATAGGAAAAAGTTTAATCTTGATTTATTGCTTGATAAATTAGTCCTTTCAAGAGAAGCAGCAGCCGAAATTGAAAGAGACGAGGAAATTTTCCAAAAGAAGGTAAACGGCCGTAACATCACGCTTCCGGAGATTAAATCACGTATGGGCTTTGGCTCCTTCAATCCGCTTTCTTCTTCCGTTAAAATAAATAATAATAGCAAAATTTATAAATTCAGGATTTATCCAGGAGGTTCTCATGGCGAATTTTCTGAAGAAACGGCTTTTGATATTAAGGATGCATATATTTCGGATACACAGGCAGAAGCTACCATTCCGGTTATGATAGAGGATTTGGTTATGAGAGTGGATCCTCTTAATGCTCCTTGTATCGTTACTATATTGGAAGCTAAGCTTGGAGAAGCGGATTTTCCTGTGGACAGTAAAAAATACGTTGTAAGTAACGGTAAAAGAGCGGGTAAGGAAACATTTATTTTTAAAACCCAGGATCCAAACCTTTATTTTAATATTGGCGGTTTTTTTCATAACGAGGATACCTTCCTTTATTTAAAGCTAGATATAATCCCTGTTTCTGAATTAACAGCAGGTAACCTTGAGGGTAACATTAAAAGGATTTTTTAATCTATACAGGTGTTTGAAAGAGCCTGAAATTTTATGAACATCACAACAAAATTTTTTAAAAATCTAACTGCATACACGGCTCAAAATTATGAAAAGGCGCTTTCTGAAAAGGCAGTTTCCTTTGATGAATGGATAAGAGATAAGGAAAAAGACCTTGAGTGCTACGATATGTCCCTTAATACGGAAGGAAAGGAATCCGGCATCATTAAGGACATTTCAAACCAGTTCATAAATGCCGAATACAAAGGCGTCACCCTTCGCATTATTCCCTATTCAAGAGTAAATGCGAATTTTAAGGTACGTTTTTTTATTGAAGACATTTTGATTTTTGTAAACGGAGAACTAACCGACAAGGCAATTCCGTTAATTGTAAAGGCTTTTAATGAAAATCAAAATGTAAATATCGTATATGGTGATGAAGATATAGCTACTAAGGATAACGAAAACTTATCTCAGTAC
Organism: Lachnospiraceae bacterium; assembly: GCA_963643225.1. GTDB lineage: Bacteria > Bacillota > Clostridia > Lachnospirales > Lachnospiraceae > UBA1258. Next base: position 52,860 of record CAVIIX010000003.1, on the reverse strand, counting down.
GGAAAATCGGAATCAGGCTCAAGAAGAGATCCTTATTTTAAACCAGGATGGTCTCCAAATGCCTTCTTAAATCATTTTTATTTCAGCAATATGGTGGCTGTCAGACGAAGTGCCTTCAGAGATGTTGAATGGGCGGAAGGATATGAAGGCGCCACAGCAATTTATCACACTCTTTTAGCTTATTTATATACAGATGATGAACACCTTGAAAAAAGTGTATATCATATAGACGAAATATTAGTGCATGTTAAAAATTATGAGCTTAATGTCTTAACCGACAGAACTGCTTTTGATATAGCAAAGGTAATGCTTGCAATTCCTAAGGACAGGACAAAAATATCAATTGTTATTCCATCCAGCGATGAGCCTGAAATGCTTGAAGAATGTCTGCTTTCATTAATTAACAGTTTTAGTGAAAGGGCTGAACTTGAGGCAATTGTGGTGGATAACGGAAGCCTCCCCTGGAATAAGGAAAGGATGGAAGCACTACAGGAAAAATACGGATTTATCTATGTATATAGTCCTATGGAGAAAAACAGGGCGGCCATGATAAACTTGGGGGCTTCCAAGGCAAACGGAGAACTATTGCTTCTGTTAAATGACGATATAACATTTCCTCAAAAGGGCAGTATCTTAAAAATGGCCAGTCAGGCAAAGCTATATTTTACAGGAGCCGTAGGCTGCAAAATTTTATTTAAGGATTCCTGTGTGATAAGCCACGCAGGAATTGTGAATAACCGCATAAGCCCTGTATTTAAGCTACAGTACATGGATGATAACAAGGAAATTTATCACGGCTTTAATAAACAGATAAATAACATAACGGCCGTTACCAGTAGCTGTCTTATGATACGTAAGGACGCCTTTTTAAAGGTTAAGGGCTTTAATGAAAGCTTTACCACTCAGATATGTGATGTGGATTTTTGTTTTAAGCTTTTGGAGGCAGGCTATTGCAACACTGTATGCAATAATATTTCTGTAAGCTCTTTTAAGGATCCTTGCAATATAAGAATTTGTGATTCAAAGGGAAACGAAATGCTTGCTTCCGAAATAAGCAGACTCTACACTCTTCATCCTATGTTAAAGGGCGTGGATCCCTTTTATTCAAATAAGCTTTTGTCGGATTCTCTTGATTCTAGAATCCTTCCCGCCAACGAATACGAATATACAAGAGCAGTTGAGACTGTTAAAGCAGTAAAAGAATTGAAGGTCTCTGATTTAAAATACAAAAATGCCTGTGAATTGTTAAACGAAGGTACTGGCAGTTTACTTGTGTTAAACGTGGAATATGCAGGAAGCCTTGATAATTTCAGTAATATATTGGAAGATTCAAACTCCTTGTATTTTCAGGGCATTTGTTACTTTAAGAATAAGGATAACGCATGTTATAAAAAGAAATTATTATTAAAAGCTAAAAATGAAAACAGGATTTACATCATTAAATTAAGTGATGTATACAGAAGTGATGCCTGTTCTAGTTCAAATTCGGAAGAATTTATTAATACAAGACTTTCAGGCTTTTCCGTTAAAATAAAGAAGGAATTGCTTAGGTCAGGCGAATACCAGGTGGGTATGGTGCTGTATACAGGCTTAAACGCAGGCTTTTATACCTTTTCAAATAAGGAAGTGCATATACGTTAACTGCCCTGATATATAATCTGATTACTTGACAGTTATAGTAAAATTTCGTTAAATGTATGTTGGGTTTTTTAAAAGGGAAAATCCATAGAGAGGAAAAGAAAAGATGACAGTAAAAGAACAATATAATTTCTGGCTTTCGGATTCTTATTTTGACGAAGCCACAAAGTCTGAGTTAAAGGCAATCGAGAAGGACGAAAATGAAATCAACGAAAGATTTTATAAGGACCTTGAATTCGGTACAGGCGGTTTAAGAGGTATTATAGGTGCCGGCACTAACCGTATGAACGTTTATACCGTTAGAAAAGCCACCCAGGGTCTTGCGAATTACATCATTAGGCAGGGTGCTAAGGAAAAAGGTGTAGCCATTGCTTACGATTCAAGAAGAATGTCTCCAGAGTTTGCAGACGAAGCTGCTCTTTGCCTTAACGCAAACGGCATTAAAGCTTATGTATTCGATGCACTTCGCCCTACTCCGGAGCTTTCTTTTGCATTAAGAACCAAGGGCTGCACTGCAGGTATCGTGGTTACTGCAAGCCACAATCCTCCTGAATATAACGGCTACAAGGTATATTGGGAAGACGGCGCACAGGTTACCGCACCAAGGGATAAGGAAATCATTACTGAAGTAAACAACGTAACAGATTATCATACAGTAAAGACCATGAGTAAGGATGATGCCATAAAGGCAGGCCTTTACAAGGTAATGGGCAAGGAAATCGATGACCTCTACATGGAGGAATTAAAGAAGCAGATTATCCATCCAGAAATCATCAGGGAAGTGGCAAAAGACATTAAGATTGTGTATTCCCCCTTCCATGGCACAGGTAATGTGCCCGTACGCCGCATTTTAAAGGAGCTTGGCTTTGAGAACGTATACGTTGTGCCAGAGCAGGAGCTTCCAGACCCAGATTTCACTACACTTGAATATCCCAATCCAGAGGATCCAAAGGCCTTCACTCTTGCACTTGAGCTTTCAAGAAAGGTTGGCGCAGACGTTGTGCTTGCTACAGACCCTGATGCAGACCGTCTCGGTATTTACTCCTATGATACTAAATCAAAGGATTATGTTTCTTTCACAGGTAATATGTCCGGTATGCTGATTGCCGAATATATTTTGCGCGAAAGAAAAGCTTTGAATTTAATGCCTGAAAAGCCTGCAATGGTAAAGACCATTGTTACTACCAACATGGCAGAACCCATTGCAAAAAAATATGATGTAAAGCTTATTGAAGTATTAACAGGCTTTAAATACATCGGCGAACAGATTAAGTGGTTTGAACAGACCGGCTCCAACAATTACGTATTCGGTCTTGAAGAAAGCTATGGCTGTCTTGCAGGTACACATGCCCGTGATAAGGATGCCGTCGTAGCTGTTATGTGCCTTTGTGAGGTGGCTGCATGGTGCAAGAAAAAGGGCATTACTTTATGGGATCAGATGATGAATATTTATAAGGAATACGGCTTCTACAAGGAAGACCTTTACACCATCACTTTAAAGGGTATGGATGGTTCAGCTAAGATTCAGGAGATGATGACAAAATTACGCAATAATCCTCCTAAGGCCTTAGGTGACTGGAAGGTATTATCCTTCAGAGATTACGATAAGGATGAAATTACCGATATGGAGACAGGCAAGAAAACTTCAACCGGTTTACCAAAGTCTAATGTTCTTTATTTTGATTTAACAGATAATTCCTGGTGCTGCGCTCGTCCTTCCGGAACAGAACCAAAGATTAAATTCTACATGGGTGTTAAGGGCAAGGACCTTTCAGATGCAAAAGAAAAGGTTGCAAAATTAACAGAGGAATTAAAGGAAATTCTTTAAAAATCACCCCGGAGTGTTAAACTCCGGGACTTTTAAAAATATGAGCAATATAACAAAAACCCTTCGTTTTTTTAAAAGAAACGGCTTTAAAAAAACATATTATGCTGTTATGGAACGTCTTTTTTATAAGGATGTTTCTTTTTGCGCTCATAAATACAGTGATTACCCCTTTATGGGTAAATTAAATGAAGACATTAAATTCTCGATTTTAGTCCCGGTTTATGAGACAAAAGAAAAATATTTGAGGGAATTAATCGATTCTGTTCTTGCGCAGGTGTATCCAAATTTTGAATTAATACTTGCGGATGCTTCAAGGTCTAAGGGCCCTGAAGGAGTAATTAAGGCTTATGAGGACACACGCATTAAATATGTTAAAATAAGTGAAAACAAAGGAATTTCCGAAAACACGAACGTTGCAATCGAGGCTGCAATAGGAGATTATTGTGGGTTACTAGACCATGATGATTTGTTGACGCCTGATGCTTTGTATGAAATGGCGGTTGGCATCACCAAGGCTCTTGATGCTGGCGTTACTCCTAAAATGCTTTATTCAGACGAGGATAAGTGTAATGAGGATGCCACAGCTTTCTTTGAGCCACACTATAAAGAGAAATTAAATTTAGACTTAATATTATCAAATAACTATATATGTCATTTTGCGGTAATTAAGACAGACTTAATTAAGCAGCTTAAATTCAGAAAAGAATACGACGGAAGTCAGGATTACGATCTGTTTTTACGCGTAATTTTAAATTCAGAAAATAACGAAATTATCCATATTAACAGGCTTTTATACCACTGGAGATGCCATGAAGAAAGCACCTCCTCCAATCCTGAAAGTAAGGAATATGCCTATTCTGCAGGAAAAAAAGCCATTGAAGATTTTGTAAAAAACCGCTTTAATATTGATGCCGTAGTTTCAAAAAACCAGCACAAGGGTTACTACAATGTGGACTGGGGAGAGGATATATTCATGCACCGTCCGGACGTAGGGGCAACCGGCACCTTTTATATAAAGAAGAATAAAATAACAAGCGGTATTATTAATAAGGACGGCTCGGAACTTATGCACAATATGAATAAGCACTATTCAGGTTATATGCACAGGGCACATTTATATTCGGATGTATATGCTCTTGATATAAGGACCATTAAAATTAACCCCATGTATCCTGAGCTTGTTTCATTTTACGTTGATTTAATGGATGAATTTAATGAATATATTAAAGATAAAAAATCAGAAAAAGAAATAACGGAGGCCGCAAAAATTTTCGGCCTTAAGCTCGGTGACGAGCTTTGTAATAAAAAACTTCTTTTACTTTTTGTTCCTATGGGTTAAAATACTAGGACTAAAGTACCAACATTAAGAAAACCTTAAATTGTTTTACACTTATTTTGGTTGTATAGTTGTGATAGTGTGTTTTTGATTTAAAGCACGTTTTTTGTTTTGGAGGACTTATGGCGTCAAAGAATAAGAAAAAAACTCCGGTTGGAAAAATTGTTTTATTTGCAGTTGAGATCGTGGCTCTTATTGCTCTCTTCATTGTAATGTGGGTAGTATTAAAGGCAACCGACGAAGAAACCGGCGTACAGAAGATCGAAATTAAGGAAGACGAAATCAAAATCGAAATCGCTGAAGAGGTTCAGAATAACGTAGTTATGCAGAAGTACGTTAATTACGCACTATTCGGTGTTGACTCAAGAAAAGAACAGTTAACCTCAGGTACACGTACCGATACCATCATGATTGCTTCCGTTAATACGGAAACTAAAGAAGTTAAGCTTGTATCAGTTTACAGAGATACCTATTTAAATCAGATGGGCTCTTCCCAGAATTATGGTAAATGTAATGCAGCCTATGCTTACGGCGGCGCCGAGCAGGCTATTAAAATGCTTAATGCCAACCTTGATATGAACATTACAGACTTTGTTACAGTTGGTTTTGAAGGCTTAATAGACGTTGTAGATGCTCTAGGCGGCATATATGTAGACGTAGACAGCGATGAAATCAAGCACTTAAACAACTATCAGATTTCAATGGTAGAAGAGCTCGATTCCGTATCAAGCTATACTCCCGTCACAGAAACAGGCTATCAGCTTTTGAATGGTTTACAGGCTACAGCCTACTGTCGTATCCGTTACACAGCAGGTGCCGACTTTAAGAGAACAGAAAGACAGAGAGAGGTTTTAAGGGCCTGCCTCGATGTCGCAAAGACTGCTTCTCCTGCTGCATTAAAGAAGATTTGTGAGAACGTATTCAGTGAGATTTATACATCTTTAGACCTTAGTGAAATTTTATCCTTACTTGAGAATGTTACAAATTACACAATCGCAGATGATGCAGGCTTCCCCACATCAGGTCAGATTGCTACCGGTAACATTGGCTCAAATGGCAGCTGCGTAGTTCCTTTAAGCCTTGAATCAAACGTTGTGTGGCTTCACGAATTTTTATTTGAAGAAACAGATTATACTACTTCCGATAAGGTACATGAAATCAGCGAAAAGATATTTAACGACACTGATTACTACTTAAAGAACAGTATTATCACATCCGGCACTACAACTACAGATGGCTGATAGACTATTTTTTGTTTTGTGATATAATGATTAAGGGACCGGGATGAATCTCCCAGGTCCCTTTTAAAATTCCTGAAAGGTATTTCTTTTGTATGAAAATCGATTTAATAATTCCCGTTTATAAGCCTGATAAGAAATTCATGGAAATGGTGGACCTTATGTCCGACCAGTCTCTTTCCATAAATAAAATTATCATTATGAATGTGGAACAGAAATATTTTGAACGTCTGATATTTTCCACAAAATTTATTGACAGACATAAAAATATAGAGGTACATCACCTTTCAAAGCGTGAATTTGACGCTGGTAAGACACGCAACCTGGGCGTTAAGCTTTCCGATGCAGACTATTTTATTATGATGAATCAAAATGCTATGCCTTCAGGCAAAGAGGTTGTGGCAAAGCTTTTAAGAGCCTTTGAAGCAGAGAAGAGTGTGGCTGTGGCCTATGCACGGCAGGTACCAATCGAGTCTGCTCCGGATTATGACAAATATATAAGAAGATATTATTTTCCTGAAGATTCGGCGGTACGTTCCTTGAAGGATACAAAAACCATTGGCTGGCAGGCCTATATGAATTCAAATGTCTGCGCCATGTACAGCCGTGAAGCCTTTGACGCTCTTGGAGGCTTTATAAATCATGCTATCTGTAATGAAGATGTGCTCTTTGCATCCCGTGCCGTTAACGAAGGCTATAAAATAAGCTATGTGGCAGATGCGGTGGTGGTGCTGACTGAAATTCCGGATGATAAGGAGCATGAAAAGCTTTCCTTTGACCGTGCGGTTTCGATTGTAAAGCATCCCGAGACCTTTGATCTTAATGCAATAAGGGAAGAAAACAAAAAGCTTGAAAAAATGACGATTAATCATTTGCGTCGCAACGGTCATCACGGCGAAGTGCTTGAATACAGACGTATAGCCCGTAAAATCAGAAAGGGATTTTCAAGGGGCTTAAAATATAAGCGCCTTGCCTATATGGATCTTGAAAAATATTCAGCAAATCCAGAATACTGGCACATGGATGAAATTTTAAGGGACAGAAATTCCGTAGACGTGCATGCGGGATACGGCCGCTCTGAAGCAGAGCGCATGATGATTTCAACGCCTCCTGTTATGAAGAATATAAAAAAAGAAGAAAACTAAATTTCATAGTTTTTTATTTTTTTAAACACAATTACGACACAATTTAAAATTAAGATTAGTTCAAAGAATTGAAAAAGGAGGAACTTTTCAATGAACGAACAGGATTTTTATAATAACTCAGATTATTTGAGAAACGAGAGAACAGAAAACGCATATCAGAGCAGTAGCAATTTTAACAATACGCCTGATAACAATCAAAAAAAGTCAAAGAAGAAAAAAGAAAAGAAGGGTACCTTTAGTAAAATAGCAGGAACGATTTTCCTGGGTATTTTATTCGGTGGCTGTGCAGCCGGCGCATTTTACGGAGTAAATACTTTTCTTTTGCCGAAGGCTGCTGTTGAAACAACGCTTACGGAGGATGCCGAGATGCTTGCATTAAAGCAGGAGATTGCAGACCTTCAGAGCGCCCTTAATACGGTTCAGAATTCAGGTGCAAATGCTTCCGCCATGGTAGTGACTGATGTTACAACCGTTGCGGAAAACGTAATGCCTTCAATGGTGGCAGTTACAAATGTTGGTGAGTACACCACCACAGACTGGTTTGGAAGACGCTATACTCAGGATTCCGAATCCTGCGGTTCAGGCATTATAATCGGTGAAAGTGATGAAGAATATTACATCGCCACCAACCACCACGTAATTGAAGACAGCAAGGAATTAACCGTTTTGTTTGTGGACGATTCTTCCGCAGCAGCCTATGTTAAGGGCTACGATTCTTCAATTGATATTGCAGTTATTGCAGTTTCAAAATCAAGCATTTCCGAAGATACAAAGGCTGCTATCAAGGTCGCAACCTTAGGCGATTCCGATTCTCTTAAAATTGGTGAGCCGGCAATTGCAATCGGTAATGCCTTAGGATACGGTCAGTCCGTTACAACCGGCGTAATTTCAGCGCTTGACAGAGACATGACAATTGATTCAGTGACCTATGAGGACTTAATTCAGACTTCTGCAGCCATCAACCCCGGTAATTCAGGCGGCGCACTTTTGAATGTCAACGGCGAAGTAATCGGTATCAATTCTTCAAAGGTAGGCGGAGACACTGTAGAGGGCATAGGCTTTGCAATTCCTATCAGTGAGGTAAAGGATATCTTACAGGAGTTTTCAGAGCGTGAGACCCGCACAAAGGTAGCAGATTCAGAAAAGGGCTACCTTGGTGTCACCATTAATTCAGCTATTGACCCTACAGAATACGGCTATCCTTCAGGCGCTTTGGTAAATGATGTTTCAGAAGGCTCAGGCGCAGCTGCTGCAGGTATTTACAAATACGACGTCATTACAAAGGTGGATGGACAGACGGTTGACTCCTATACAGAACTTTCCGAATGCCTGTCTTATTATAAGGCTGGGGAAACCGTTACCATTACGGTTGCAAGAGTTGAATCTGGTGAAATGAAATACATTGATTTGGAGGTAACTCTTGGCAAAAGAAGCGAATAATCAGCAATAACTTCTTATAAATAGATACAAAATCTTGAAATTAATGCCAAAACTCTTTATAATGAGTTTTGGCATTTTAAGTGCCCTTTTATTTTGAAAGGAGTTTCATAAATCTATGGAAAACAAATGGATTCGCGGTGCGATTCCCGCACTGTTACTTCACTGCAGTATCGGTACAGTTTACTGCTGGTCTACATTCTCAGGTGAAATTGCAGATTACATTGGTGCCACCCCCAGTGCCTGCGGTTGGGCGTTTTCACTTGCAATTTTCTTCCTCGGCATGTCAGCAGCATTCCTTGGAGACGTAGTAGAAAAGGATATTCATAAATCTTCTTTAATCGCTACAATCTGCTTTACAACAGGTATGCTTGGTACAGGCGTAGCAATTCTTCTTAAGTCTTTACCTTTAATTTTCTTATTCTATGGCTGCATCATGGGCGTAGGTCTTGGTACAGGTTATCTTTCACCTGTTAAAACACTTATGCTTTGGTTTGAAGATAAAAAGGGTCTTGCAACAGGTCTTGCAGTAGCAGGCTTCGGTGCTGCCAAAGCAATTGCAACACCTATCATGCAGTTTATCTTAGACAAATTTGACAATAACCCTGCTCCCATGTTCTTCATCATGGGCGCTGTATACTTCGTAATGATGTTTGTTGGTCACATTCTTTTAAAGAAGCCTTCTACCTGGGTAGAAAAGCATTCAGAAGGCGGCATCAGGGAATTTTTCAAGACACTTGGTTCAAACTTCAAGACTTCCTTTGGCAACAAGACCTTTGTCGGTATCTGGATTATGTTCTATATCAACATTACCTGTGGTCTTGCTCTTATCTCTCAGGAAAAGATGATCTTTAATGCTGTTGGTCTCGGTGCTATGGCAGCTACACTCGGCTCCATCACCGCTGTTGCAAATGCGGCAGGTCGTCTTGGCTTTTCTGCATGGGCTGACTGCTTTAAGGACAGAAACTCAATCTACAAGATTATTTTCATTCTTTCAATCGCATTCACAGGCTTAACCGTTATCACTCAGGGTATCGTTAAGGGCGCTACTGTTCCGGCTCTTGCAATCCTCTGTGCAGCACTTTTAATCATGGTAAACGCAGGCTACGGCGGAGGCTTCTCAAATGTACCTACCCTTTTATCCGATCACTTTGGCATGGGCAAGATTTCAGCCGTTCACGGCATGTGCTTATCAGCATGGGCAATGGCAGGCCTTTCAGGCAACCAGCTTGCTAACTTCATCGTTACACATGTTGGCACCTGCTCCACTAAGGATAACCCTGTCGGCTACCAGACAGTTCTTTACGTTACTCTTGCTCTTTACGTAATCGCATTAATCGTGTGCTGTGTAATGGTTCCTAAGCTTAACACAAAGGATAAAGCAGAAAAAGAAGCATAAAATTTGCTATATAAAAAAGCCTCGGCATTGCCGAGGCTTTTTTTATTCTGCTCTCATTTCGATTATCGGGCCGCCGGTGCCGTTAATGTAGGAATCGGTGATGGTGACGGTGCCAATGTTTTTGTCTTTTGGAATTTCGTACATGATGTCAAGCATGAATTCTTCGATGATGGCGCGAAGGGCTCTGGCCCCGGTGTCGCGCTCCATAGCCTTTTTTGCAATGGCCACCAAGGCTTCGTCGGTAAATTCAAGCTTTACTTCATCAAGCTCAAGTAGTTTTTTATACTGCTTTAGGATGGCATTTTTTGGCTCCTTTAATATCTCGATTAACATTTCTTCATCTAAAGATTCCATGGGGCAGAGTACCGGGAGACGACCAACAAATTCCGGAATCATACCAAATTTCTTGATGTCCTCAACGGTTACCTTGCTTAAAAGGTTCTTTTCTTTATCCCATTTATCCTTAAGCTCGGCAGTGTAGCCGATGCCGGTCTTTTTGTTAAGACGCTGTTTGATGATTTCCTCTAAATCAGGGAAAGCACCACCACAGATAAATAAAATGTTTCTTGTGTTGACTGTGGCAAGAGGCACCATGGCGTTTTTTGAATTGGCACCGACAGGTACTTCCACCTTAGCTCCTTCCAAAAGCTTTAACATTCCCTGCTGAACGGACTCACCTGAAACGTCACGGGAGGTGGTTTCCTTTTTCTTGGCAATCTTGTCGATTTCGTCGATGAAGATAATGCCTCGTTCCGCACGCTCAACGTCGTTATCTGCAGCTGCCAAAAGCTTTGATACCACCGATTCGATGTCGTCACCGATGTAGCCTGCTTCCGTTAAAGAGGTGGCATCAGCAATGGCAAGCGGCACATCTAAAAGCTTAGCAAGAGTTTTAACTAAATAAGTCTTACCGCAGCCTGTGGGACCAATCATTAAAATGTTTGATTTTTCAATTTCGATTTCATCCATTGTGCCGGTGGCAACGCGCTTATAGTGGTTGTAAACTGCAACGGATATAATTTTTTTGGCCTGCTTTTGACCGATTACATACTCATCAAGCTTTTCTTTAATCTTATGGGGCGGTAAAACGTCTTCGAGTTTAATGGGCTCTAAGGGCTTTTTCTTTTTCTTAACCCTTTGGCGCCCTGGGATTTCACCAGATAAATCAGCAAGATTCAAAAAACTTATATTAGGAAAGCCGGCATATCTTTTAGAAAAGGAATCTTCCTTTTCTTCTTTTTCATCGTCCTTTTCTTTTAGCTCATCTTCGGTTTTGTTTTTTTCAACAGATATTTCTTCTATATTAGAAGTGTTTTCATCTAAATCAGAAGTGTTTTCATCTAAAGCTTCTTCCTTTGTAGAATTTTCCTTTTTAGACGCACCCTTTAAATCAGGGCCAAGACCGCCAAAATCAAGCATCGAAGGGTCCATGACCGAAGCCATATCTATTGTTTTTTGGAGGCAGTCGTTGCACACGCATATGTTGCCCGGAAGTTTCAACATTGGGCCTGCCACAGATTCTGTACGTCTGCATATCATACAGACTGATTCGTATTCTTCTGACATTTATGTGTCCTTTCGTAAATTTTTAAGTACATTATAAACATAGGAAATTAAAGTAACAAGTGAAGAAAATATAAAATATGGTAAATATTCGATTGCACGGCAAATTTTGTTATGTTAGGATTAAAAGGATGTATGGGGCAACAATATTCAAAAGGAGAACTTTCAATGAAAGAGTACAGACCTGTAAAAGAAGGTAAGGTGCGTGAAATTTACGACATCGGCGAGAATTTGATTTTAGTTGCAACAGACCGTATCAGCTGCTTTGACGTAATCCTAAACAACACGGTCACAAAAAAGGGGAATGTGCTGACACAGATGTCAAAATTCTGGTTTGAAATGACTAAGGACATTTTACCCAATCACATGCTTTCCGTTGACACTAAGGATATGCCGGAATTTTTCCGTCAGGAAAGATTTGAGGGAAAGAGCATGCTGGTAAAGAAGCTTACAATGCTTCCGGTTGAATGCATCGTAAGAGGCTACATTACAGGCTCAGGCTGGGCAAGCTATAAGAAAAACGGAACCGTGTGCGGGATTAAACTTCCTGAAGGCTTAAAGGAATCAGACAAGCTGCCTGAACCCATCTACACTCCTTCCACCAAGGCAGAAATCGGTGATCATGACGAAAATATTTCTTTTGAAGAAAGCATTGACTATCTTGAAAAGAGATTTCCAGGGAAGGGCCTTGAATATGCTGCAAAGCTTAAGGACTGTACCCTTGCTTTATATAAGAAGTGCGCCGATTATGCACTCACAAAGGGTATAATCATTGCAGATACAAAATTCGAATTTGGTCTTGATGAAAATGGTGAAATTGTGATTGGTGATGAAATGCTCACTCCCGACAGCTCCCGTTTCTGGCCGGAAGAAGGCTACGAAGCAGGCCACTCACAGCCTTCCTTTGACAAGCAGTTTGCAAGAGACTGGCTTAAGAATAACGAAGGTCACGACTGGACACTTCCTGAAGAAGTGGTAAATAAGACCATCGAGAAATATTTACAGGGCTACAAATTACTGACAGGTAAAGATTTAGATTAAAAATATTGCAAGTATAATATGAAGATATAACTTGACAATGTGCTTTTTCGTACGTATAATGTGGTAGCGTGCGTGAAAGTGCATTGTTTTTTTGTGCGCAAAAATATGCATGACTATTACAGAAAGGAAGAAAACAGAATGCCTACATTTAACCAGTTAGTAAGAAAGGGTCGTGAGGTAAAGATTACAAAGTCTACAGCTCCTGCTCTTCAGAAGGGTTATAACTCTCTTCACAAGAAGTCTACAGACCAGAGCGCTCCTCAGAAGCGTGGCGTTTGTACAGCAGTTAAGACAAAGACCCCTAAAAAGCCTAACTCAGCTCTTAGAAAGATCGCAAGAGTACGTCTTTCAAACGGAATCGAAGTTACATCCTACATTCCCGGTGAAGGCCATAACCTTCAGGAGCATAGCGTAGTTTTAGTACGTGGCGGCCGTGTTAAAGACTTACCCGGTACAAGATATCACATCGTTCGTGGTACTCTTGATACTGCAGGTGTTGCAAACAGAAAACAGGCCCGTTCAAAGTACGGCGCTAAGAGACCCAAGGCAGGCAAATAATTTTTGCCAAAAGTAGTTTTGAGTACCACAAAGACTAATTAGTGTTGGATTTTCTGTTTTTTATCAGATACACCTGCACGTACACAGAGGTGAATTAGTTACACGTTGTGAGTACCGATGATTTATTTCTTAATGAATAAGGAGGGAAGAACCGTGCCACGTAAAGGACATATTCAGAAAAGAGACGTATTAGCAGATCCTTTATACAACGACAAGGTAGTTACCAAGCTTATCAACAACATCATGCTTGATGGTAAGAAGTCAACTGCACAGAAGATTGTATACGGCGCATTTGCTAAGGTCGAAGAAAAGAGCGGCAAGCCGGCTCTTGAAGTATTCGAAGAGGCTATGAATAACATGATGCCTCTTTTAGAAGTTAAAGCTAGACGTATTGGTGGAGCTACCTATCAGGTACCTATCGAAGTAAAGCCCGACAGACGTCAGGCATTAGCTCTTCGTTGGTTGACCATGTTTTCACGTAAGCGTGGAGAAAAGACTATGGAAGAACGTCTTGCCAACGAAATCTTGGATGCAGCTAACAATACAGGTTCAGCTGTTAAGAGAAAAGAAGACATGCACAAGATGGCAGAAGCAAACAAGGCTTTTGCACATTATCGTTTCTAATTTCAGTAGGAGGAAAAAATATTGGCTGGAAGAGAATATCCCCTTGAGCGTACCCGTAATATAGGTATTATGGCTCATATCGATGCCGGTAAGACTACTACTACTGAACGTATTTTGTATTATACCGGTATTAACCATAAGATCGGTGACACCCATGATGGTACAGCTACCATGGACTGGATGGAGCAGGAACAGGAAAGAGGTATCACAATTACCTCAGCTGCTACAACCTGTCACTGGACCTTACAGGAAAATTGTAAACCAAAGCCCGGCGCTTTAGAGCATCGTATCAACATCATTGATACCCCTGGCCACGTTGACTTCACGGTTGAAGTTGAACGTTCCCTTAGAGTACTTGATGGTGCTGTTGGTGTATTCTGTGCAAAGGGTGGTGTTGAGCCTCAGTCAGAAAACGTATGGCGTCAGGCTGACACTTACAACGTACCCAGAATGGCTTTCATCAACAAGATGGACATTTTAGGTGCAAACTTCTATGGTGCAGTTGATCAGATCAGAAACCGCTTAGGCAAGAATGCTATCTGCATTCAGTTACCTATCGGTAAGGAAGATGAATTCAAGGGCATCGTAGATTTATTTGAAATGAAAGCATACATCTACAACGATAACCTCGGTGAGGATATCACAGTTACAGATATTCCTGATGACATGAAGGATGATGCTGAGCTTTACCACACAGAACTCATCGAAAAGGTATGCGAATTAGACGACGACCTCATGATGAGATATCTTGAAGGTGAAGAAATCTCTAACGAAGAGCTTAAGGCAGCTTTAAGAAAGGGTACCTGCGAATGTACGGCAGTTCCCGTATGCTGCGGTACAGCTTACAGAAACAAGGGCGTTCAAAAATTACTTGATGCTGTAATCGAATATATGCCTTCACCTATCGATATCCCCGCTATTAAGGGTACTGACCTTGACGGCAACGAGGTTGAAAGACATTCCTCCGATGAGGAACCCTTCTCAGCTTTAGCCTTCAAGATTATGGCTGACCCCTTCGTAGGTAAGCTTGCATTCTTCAGAGTATATTCCGGTACCATGAACGCAGGTTCATACGTACTTAACTCAACAAAGGATAAAAAAGAACGTGTTGGACGTATCCTTCAGATGCATGCTAACAAGCGTGCAGAGCTTGATAAGGTTTACTCAGGCGATATCGCCGCAGCAGTAGGCTTCAAGTTTACAGGTACAGGTGACACAATCTGTGATGAGCAGCATCCCGTTATTCTTGAATCCATGGTATTCCCTGAGCCCGTTATTGAGCTTGCTATTGAGCCAAAGACCAAGGCAGGTCAGGGTAAGCTTGGTGAAGCTTTGGCAAAGCTTGCTGAAGAAGATCCTACCTTCCGTGCACATACCGATCAGGAAACAGGCCAGACCATCATCGCAGGTATGGGTGAGCTCCACCTTGAAATTATCGTAGACAGACTTCTTCGTGAATTTAAGGTTGAAGCTAACGTTGGTGCTCCTCAGGTTGCATACAAGGAATGCATCACAAAGCCTGTTGAAGTTGATTCAAAATACGCCAAGCAGTCCGGTGGTCGTGGTCAGTACGGTCACTGTAAAGTTAAATTCGAGCCCATGGACTACAATGCTGAAGAAACCTTCAAATTTGAATCCACAGTTGTGGGTGGTGCTATTCCAAAGGAATACATACCTGCAGTTGGAGAGGGTATCGAAGAAGCTACCAAGGCAGGTATCCTCGGCGGATTCCCTGTACTGGGTGTATATGCTAACGTATATGACGGTTCTTACCATGAAGTCGACTCTTCAGAAATGGCATTCCACATCGCAGGTTCGCTTGCCATGAAGGAAGCTATGCAGAAGGGCGCTCCTCAGTTACTTGAGCCCATCATGAAGGTTGAAGTTACAATGCCTGAGGAATACATGGGTGATGTTATCGGCGATATCAACTCACGTCGCGGACGTATCGAAGGTATGGATGATCTCGGCGGCGGTAAGATTGTACGTGGTTTCGTACCTCTTGCTGAAATGTTCGGTTATTCAACAGACTTACGTTCCAAGACCCAGGGTCGTGGTAACTATTCAATGTTCTTTGAAAAGTACGAGCCCGTACCGAAGAACGTTCAGGAAAAAGTTCTTGCTGCTAAGGCAAAATAAAAGACTTGAAAAGAGTGCTTGATTTTAATATAATCAAGATTAGTCGAGTAAACTTTTAAAATTAAAAACAATTAACATTTAATGGAGGACTATTAAAATGGCAAAAGCTAAATTTGACAGATCTAAGCCCCACTGTAACATTGGTACCATCGGTCACGTTGACCATGGTAAAACAACTCTTACCGCAGCTATCACAAAGGTATTAGCTGAAAGAGTTGCTGGTAACGAAAAGGTTGACTTCGAAAACATCGATAAGGCTCCCGAAGAAAGAGAACGTGGTATCACAATTTCTACAGCACACGTTGAGTATTCTACAGAAAAAAGACACTATGCTCACGTTGACTGTCCTGGCCACGCTGACTATGTAAAGAACATGATCACCGGTGCTGCACAGATGGATGGTGCTATCCTCGTTGTTGCTGCTACTGACGGTGTTATGGCTCAGACAAAGGAACACATCCTTCTTTCAAGACAGGTTGGCGTACCTTACATCGTAGTATTCATGAACAAGTGTGATATGGTTGATGACGAAGAACTTCTTGAACTCGTTGAAATGGAAATCACAGAACAGCTTGAAGAATATGACTTCAATGACTGCCCTATCGTTAAGGGTTCGGCTCTTAAGGCTCTTGAAGATCCCTCATCTGAATGGGGTGACAAGATTATGGAACTTATGGATACAGTTGACTCTTACATTCCTGATCCTCAGAGAGAAACAGATAAGCCTTTCCTTATGCCTATAGAAGACGTATTCACAATCACAGGTCGTGGTACAGTTGCTACCGGTAGAGTAGAACGTGGCTGCTTACATATGTCTGATGAAGTTGAAATCATCGGTATTAAGGAAGAGACACAGAAGTCAGTTGTTACCGGTATCGAAATGTTCCGTAAGCTCCTTGACGAAGCTATGGCTGGTGATAACATCGGTGTTCTTCTTAGAGGTATCAACAGAACTGATATCGAAAGAGGTCAGGTTCTTGCTAAGCCCGGTTCAGTAAAGTGCCACAAGAAATTTACTGCTCAGGTTTACGTTTTAACAAAGGATGAAGGTGGTCGTCATACTCCTTTCTTCAACAACTATCGTCCTCAGTTCTATTTTAGAACAACAGACGTTACAGGTGTTTGCAACCTTCCTGCAGGTACAGAAATGTGCATGCCTGGTGATAACGTAGAAATGACTATCGAACTTATCCACCCCATCGCTATGGAACAGGGTCTTACCTTCGCTATTCGTGAAGGTGGTAGAACCGTTGGTTCAGGTCGTGTTGCTACAATTATTGAATAATTATTATTCAATAAATTAATCTTTTGATTGCTTATAGGGCTCTCCGTTTTCGGGGAGCTCTATTTAATTAAAGCATAAGACACATAAGTACCATTATTAAAGCCGGTTCTTTTGGTTTGCTTATCGTTAACACCTGTTTTGCTATAATCTAAAAAATAGCGCTAAGTGTAGGAGCGGGGAAAATGTCAAAATTTAAATTTTTTTCATTTAAGAAAGAAAAAGAACCAATCAGAGAGTATACAGTAGCAAAGGAAAACGAAAATCTTGCAAAAAAGTATTATGCAATCATAGACGTGCTGTCCTCAGACTACCAGAACGTTTATGAAGTTGATTTAGATACGGATGAGCTTATTGTATATAAGATGAGCGGTCGTATAACGGGAATGTTCGGAGATTCCTTTACGAGGATGAGCTTTGCAGAGGCGGCAAAATCCTATGTGGCATCGGCGGTAATAGAGGATGAAAAGGAAGAAATGTTACTAGCGCTTTCACCCGACTACATTAAGAAAAACCTTGAAGGCGTAAATTATTTTACAAAGATTTATCGCATTAACAACGGCCTGTTTACGGAAATGAAATGTATGCGTATGCAGGGTGAGGGTAACCATGTAATTTTGGGTTTTGGCGTAAAGGACGCTGAAATCAGAAAAGAGAAAGAGAGAGAGCGCCGTTTATCCTGTGCCTTAAAGATGGCAAAATCTGCAAACGATGCAAAGACGGAATTTTTATTTAACATGAGCCATGATATCCGTACTCCCATGAATGCCATTATGGGCTATAACACTATGGCCATCCGCAATATAGACAATAAGGATAAGGTGGAAGAATATTTAAAGAAAGCAAACCGTGCCGGAGATGATTTACTTAAAATTTTAGATGATATTCTTGAAATGAGCAAAATTGAAGCAGGTCGTTACAATGTGGAAGAAAAGAAGGGAGACGTTTATTTATCCTTTGCGCATGTAAAGGATGTGGCAGACGAGTTTGCGCAGACTAAAAATATTAAGCTTTCCTTTGATTTTGAAAATATACAGCACAGATATGTAATTACAGACTTTATTCATGTAAGCAGAATTTTTATGAACCTTTTATCAAATGCCATTAAATATACGGATGAAGGAGGCTTTGTAAAGGTTAAGTGTAAGGAAATAGACTGTGACAGAGAGGGATATGCAAAATATGAATATACCTTTGAGGATAATGGTATAGGAATGAGTGAGGAATTTGTTAAGATTGCTTTCGACCAGTTTACAAGGGAAGAAAATCCCTTGGTAAGTAAGACTCAGGGCGTAGGCCTTGGCCTTACCCTGTGTAAGCGTTTTGCGGATATGTTAAAGGCTGATTTATTTTGCGAAAGCAAAAAGGGTGAAGGCTCTAAATTTACACTTATATTATGCTGTAAGCTGCAAGAAGGAAAGGAATACACAGACCCTGATACGGATGTTATAATTGAGGCTGGAACAGGTTTTGAAAACAAAACTGTGCTTGTGGTTGAAGACAATGAAATAAACAGAGAAATTACAAGAGGTATACTTGAATCCTTAGGCTTTGACGTAAGGGAAGCCGAGGATGGCATTAAGGCAGTTAAGATAATAAAAACTCTTGGACTTGCAGCCTTTGATTTAATTTTGATGGACATTCAGATGCCTTATATGGATGGGTATGAGACAACAAGACAGATAAGAAGCATGTATCCTGAATCCCGTACACCGATTCTTGCGCTTTCTGCCAATGCCTTTGAAGAAGACAGAAGAAAGTCCATCGAAGCAGGCATGAACGATCACATCGCAAAGCCCATAAGAGTCGACAAGATTACACAGATACTTAAAGCCTACGTTTAACTCAGTCATAAAAGGCCCAATCCACTAAGCGATAGCGAAGGAGTTGGTTATCAAAAGCACGTCTTGACAATCGACTATTAATCTAAGGAGTGCAGCAACGTATGTCATATATACTGGATGGAAATAAAATTAAACTCGGCACCTGCTATTATCCCGAGCACTGGCCTAAGGATATGTGGGAAGAGGATCTTGAAAGAATGCTTAAGGCAGGCATTGAAGTAATAAGAATTGCAGAATTTGCCTGGAACAAATTTGAACCAAAGGAAAGCCGGTTTGATTATTCTTTCTTCGATGAATTCCTGGATCTGTGTGAAAAGAAGGGCATGAAGGTAATCTTTTGCACCCCAACAGCCACACCCCCTGCATGGCTTACGGAAAAATACCCGGAGGTATTGAATGCCGACATAAACGGTCACAAATTCCGCCACGGTTCCCGCAGGCACTATAATTACAATTCAACTCTATATAAAGAAAAATGCCGGGTAATCGTAGAGGAAATCGCAAGCCATTACGGCAAAAGAAAATGCATTATAGGCTGGCAGATTGATAATGAATTAAATTGTGAAGTAAACAATTTTTATTCGGATTCAGACACGGCAGCCTTCAGAATATGGCTTTTAAATAAATACAGGGAGATAGACGCTTTAAATAAAGCCTGGGGTACGGAATTCTGGAATCAGACCTACACTGACTGGAATGAAATTTATGTACCACGCCCCACCTGTAACGGAGCCCAGAATCCGCATGAAATGCTTGATTATTACAGGTTTATTTCCGATTCCTGCAGACAGTTTGCACGTATGCAGGCAGATATTCTTAAGCTTTATAAAAAGCCCGGTGATTTTATCACCACTAACGGCCTGTTTGGTCACCTTGATAATCATGCAATGGCAAAAGAATCCCTTTCCTTTTACATGTATGACTCATACCCTAATTTTTCAAATACAGTGGGTCGTGAAGTAAACGAAAAGGATATGCGTGACAGAGGGTGTAGTAAAAGTTTAACGGAAACCCGGTCGATAAGTAAGATTTTCGGCATTATGGAACAGCAGACGGGTGCAAACGGCTGGAACATCTGGGCAGGGGTACCTTCGCCGCGTCCTGGTCAGATTACACTCTGGACAATGCAGTCTGTTGCCCACGGAGCCGATTATATAAGCTATTTTCGATGGCGTACTGCTACCTTTGGTACGGAAATGTACTGGCACGGTATTTTGGATTATTCAAGCCGTGACAATGAGCGTTTAAAAGAAATAACGGAAATTGGAAATATAGTGAAGGGCTTAAAAACCGTTGCAGGAAAGGAATACGTGGCAGAAGTAGCGGTTATGCGTGATTATGATAATAATTTTGACGCAGAAATCGATAAATGGCATGGCTCTTATGAAAATAAAAGCGAAGAGGCTTTGTTCGAAACCATGCAGCGCACCCACACTCCTTTTGATTACGTATATTTTTATGATGGTGGAATATCCGAAAATTTATCTAAATACAAGGTGATTTTCTATCCGCATCCTCTGATTGTTAATCGTGAAAGAGTAAAAATTTTAGAAGATTACGTCCGGGAAGGCGGTATTTTGATTTTAGGTGCACGTTCTGGTCAAAAGGATATGGACGGCCACTGCGTCATGGAAAAACTTCCCGGAGAATTTGCTACATTAAGCGGTGCCGATGTAAAGGAATATTCCTTTATTCAGCCTGACTACGATAAAGTAAAAATCAACGTAGGCTTAGATTCCATAAAGGCAGAGCTTTTTGTTGACAGACTTTCCGGGGCTTCAGGAGGCGAGGTAGTGGGTAATTACGCCAATGAATATTATAAAGGCGACATTGCTATTACCAAAAACCGTTTCGGTAAGGGTATGGTTTTCTATTATGGCTCTGTGTTTAACGAAGAAAGCATTAAATTTTTCTTAGACTTAACAAAGACTAAGGCACCCTTTGAAAATATCGTGTCGGTTCCCAAAACCATTGAAATTGCAAAACGAGGCGACTGCCTGTTTTTATTAAATTATAAGCAGACTCCGGAAGAGGTGGTATTTAACGAAAGAGTATCGGATATTTTGTCTAAAGAAACCTTACAGGGAAGGGTGGAAATTAAGGGTTACGGATTTTTGGTGGTAAAAACAATATAAAAAGTGAGCTCCGGTGGAAAACCACCGGAGTTTTTGAATTTTTTCATTTTTCTCCTTTCATAAAAGATATCACTTTTAATTCTTAATTCAACGCGGAAAAAGGCATTAAACCTTGACTTTTTCGGTATTTTTTCGTAAGATGTTTTATATTTTTAGGGAAGTAAAACTTTGCGCTTTTAGGTCGGGAGTTTTCATGGTTACATTAAGATATGGCAGGGATTACCGGATGGAGGTGGACGTAAAACCAAACGGTAAAGAAGAAAAGAGGCTTGTATATGTGGGACCGCTTTTTAAGTATACAGACGATACGGACACTCACAAAAAACAGGGGATAGTACTATCAGGGTTAGGGATCATTGCAGTTATTCTATTTTTTTCAGGATTTTCTTTTTACAGTAATCTTTCAAGAGTCTGGTTTACTGCTGTTCCATATGCATGCAATTTATTAAGCTTATATTATCTCATTGCAGCCTGCTTTTACTTTGTTCCCTTTAAGGAAACACTTAACAGGGAGCAAAAGGAAAAAGGACTTGAAGGCTTTAAAAAATGCTCTCTTGCGTCCTTTATTTTAGGGGTGTTTAGTTTAGTGGGAGGTTTTACTGCAATTTTTATTTACCTTCCGGGCTTTGTAAAGCAGGACATTTTCTTTTTAATTATTGTATTTTTATTTACGGTTACGGAATTACTTATATTTTTCTTTTGCCGCAGGATAACCGTTTGCGAGGTTGAAAATCCCATTGCAAAGGAATGGGAATTAAGATGATATTATCAGAGGCAACTTTGTTAATATAAATATTTGGGCATGGCCCGCAAAATTTTCAAAAGGGAGGAAATTTTAAATGAAAAAAGGTTTAAAAAAGAGCATTTCATTACTGCTTGGTTTAGTAATGGTAGTAGGCTCATTAACCGCATGTGGCGACAAAGAAACTACTTCCACATCCGAAGCTACTGCTTCTGTTGCTGAATCCGTTTCCACCACAGAACCCGCTGAAGAAACTGAAGACATTCTTGTAGTTGGTTACGACCAGTTCGCAAGCAAATTCAGCCCATTCTTTGGCACCCTGGCATACGACATGGACGTTGTATCCATGGTTAACGTTGCTTTACTTGGAAGCGATCGTGAAGGCAATGTAATTTTAAATGGTATTGAAGGTGAAACTGTTGCTTACAATGGAACAGATTACACATATACCGGTATTGCTGACTGCACAGTTACAGAAAATGCTGACGGCACTGTTGTTTATGATTTTACCATGAGAGATGATATTTATTTCTCTGACGGCGTTAACATGACAGCTGATGACGTTATCTTCTCTATGTACGTTTTCTCAGATCCTACTTATGACGGATCTTCAACCTTCTATACATTACCTATCGTTGGCATGGAAGAGTACAGAGGCGGTATGTCTGTAAAGGGTGACCTTATTTTTGCAGCAGGTAAAGACAACACAGACTTCACCTACTTCACGCAAGAGGAACAGAATAAGTATTGGAACGAAGCCATCCCTGCAGGCGGCGAAGCATTCGCTCAGGATATCGTAGACTATGTTGTAGCGGAATACCTTTCTGACTACAACGATTATTTTGAAGCCTGCGGTAAGAGCAACGTAGCATTCGGTATGATGATGTGGGGCTTTGGTGATCCTTCAGAAGACGGCACAAAGATCATTGGTGCTGGTACCGGTACAGAATATGATACAGCAACTGTTACAGCAGCAGATTACTGGAAAGAAATCGTAGCAGCTTATGATTCAGATTATCAGTCAATTTCTGACACTGAACAGGCTAACTACTCATTATTTGCTTTGATTAACGAAAAATATCCTGAATTTGCATCAGGTGTTTCAACAGGCGATTCTGCAGCAAACATCGCAGGTATTGAAAAAACAGGAGATTATTCTTTAAGAATAACCATGTCAAAGATTGACGCTACAGCTATTTACAGCTTACCTATTACTGTAGCTCCTCTTCACTACTATGGTGATACAGCTCTTTACAACTACGACAACAACCAGTTTGGTTTTGTGAAGGGCGATATGAGCTTAATCAAGACTCACACAACAGAGCCTATCGGCGCAGGCCCTTACAAATTCGTAAGCTATGAAAACGGTATCGTTACCTTCGAAGCTAACGAAACATACTTCAAGGGTTGCCCTAAGATTAAATACGTCCAGTTTAAGGAAACACCTGAAGCTGACAAGCTTACAGGCGTAGCTTCCGGTACCTTCGATTTATCCGATCCCACCATGAATCTGACTGTATTAAAGAACATCAAGAAATACAACTCAAACGGAGAAATCACAGGCGATGCTCTTACCACAAGCCTGGTTGATAACTTAGGTTACGGCTATATTGGAATTTCCGCTACTAACGTTAATGTAGGCGGCGACGCTTCTTCAGAAGCCTCAAAGAACTTAAGAAAAGGCTTTGCTACATTATTTGCAGCATACAGAGATACAGTTATCAATTCTTACTATGGTGAAATGGCTACTGTAATCCAGTATCCTATTTCCAACACTTCCTGGGCAGCTCCCAGGCCTGCAGATGAAGGTTATGCTCTTGCATATTCTAAGGACGTAGAAGGCAATGCCATCTACACTTCAGATATGAACGACGAACAGAAGGCAGCAGCAGCTTTAGAAGCAGCAATTGGCTTCTTCAAGGCAGCTGGCTATACCTATGATGAAGCTGCAGGTATGTTCACAGCAGCTCCAGAAGGCGCTGAAATGACCTACGAAGCTATCGTTCCAGGTGGAGGTATAGGCGATCACCCCGCATATGGTATCCTTACAGCAGCCAAGGACGCTTTAGCAGGCATCGGCATCACAATCGAAATCAATGACCCTGCAGATTCTTCAGTTTGGAATGATGCTCTTGAAGCTAATACAGTTGAAATCTGGGCAGCAGCATGGGGCGCAACAGCTGACCCTGATATGTATCAGATATATCACTCTGATAACGCTTTAGGTAAAGGTACAAACTCCAACCACTATGCAATCCAGGATGCGAATCTTGATACCTTAATTCTTGAAGCCAGAAATTCAACAGACCAGTCTTACAGAAAGGCTACTTACAAGGAATGTCTTGAAATCATCATTGACTGGGGTGTAGAAATTCCTACATATCAAAGACAGAACGCAGTTGTATTCTCTACAGAGAGAGTGAACATGGATACTGTTACTCCTGATATCACAACATTCTGGGGTTGGATGAACGACATCGAATTACTTGAAATGAACCACTAATCGAGTCTTGACTCTTAAAATTTTGGTTTAAATAAGTAATGAATCTTAAGGCCGGGCTTGTATTCTACAAGCCCCGGCTTTTGGATGCTTTAAAAGACTATATAATATACGCATGAAATACAAAAGGGTTTAGGTGTTTCTCATGGCAAAATTTATGGCGAAGAGACTTGGCTTATGCTTTGTCATCTTCTTTTTTGTAACATTTATAATTTACGTACTTGAATGTTCACTTCCCACAAGCTACGTTGAGAAAACAGCAATGGAGCTTTCAGTGCGTCCCGGCAACACAAAGAGTGCACAGCAGTGGATTGATGAGCTTAATGCCCAGTACGGTATGGACCAGGGCATTGTAAAGGGATACTTTACATGGCTGGGACATTCCTTAAGGGGTGAATTTGGTGATTCCTGGACACAGACAATGCCTGTTACAGAGCTTTTTCAGAAGTGTATCTGGTACAGCTTTGGCATGGGCCTTATTTCGTTTATTCTGGAGATTATAATCGCGATTCCGTTAGGCGTACTGGCGGCGCGTAAACAATATAGTATGGCAGATTATACGGTAACGGTACTTGGTCTTATAGGCATTTCAATGCCTACCTTTTTCGTGGCTACCGTATTTAAATTAATCTTTTCAATTAAGCTTGGATGGTTTGACCTTGTAGGTATGCAGGGACGCAACTATGCCACCTTAAGTGAAGCCGGAAGATTTTTGGATTTATGCCAGCACATGGTACTTCCCATTGCGACTTTAACTGTAGTAAGTATCGGTTCCTTAATGCGTTTTACACGAACCAACATGCTTGAAGTATTAAATGCAGATTATATTCGTACCGCAAGAGCAAAGGGTCTTCCGGAAAGCAAGGTAATTTCACATCATGCTTTCCGTAACACCCTGATTCCTCTTGTTACTACCTTGGGTGGCTCTCTTCCGGGACTTTTTTCAGGTGCTCTTATTACAGAGACACTTTTCGGTATCAGGGGTATCGGCTTTTATTCCTACAATGCAATGATAGGCGGAGACATTCCTTTTACAATGTTCTATCTTGCATTTATTTCAATACTAACATTACTTGGTAACCTGATTTCAGATATTCTTTACGCAGTGGTTGACCCTCGCGTACGTGTAAATTAAAGGGGGTGCGTCATGAGTAAAAATTTTAACGAAGTTTTGAAAGAACGAGATTTAAACGGAGTAAAAGAAGAAAATGAAATGTCACTTGACTCTACCGAGCGTATCAAGGTATTGAGCCCTGGACAGATGGTATTTAAGCGATTTGTGACAAACCGTCTTGCAATTGCCGGTACTGTCATTTTACTTTTTATGTTTATTTTTTCATTTATAGTGCCTGTTTTCTATCCATACGGACAGACTCAGATTTTCTATAAATACGATAATTCGGTTATTGATTATGCTCAGGCCTCAAAGCGTACCGACTATTCCGTTTTGTACGAAGAGGGCGCGCCTGAAATTCACTATTTTGTTAAAAACAATTTAACGGCTACAATTAAAGACATGAAGTCTTCAGGCCTAACAGAAGCTCTTTTGTCAGATCCTGAAGGCAACAGCTTCCGCCTTGAAGAAAATACAGACCAAATTTATTCCTTATACATGAGCGATAAATCCTTAATATGCACTATCAGCGGCGAAACAAAATATGCTACTTACAACCCTATTCTTTCAAAGCTTGCCTATGAAGCAGGCGTTGAAGAAATCGAAGGCTTTGAAACGGCCATTACAAAGGCTATAGATTCAGGAAAGACTGAATTTAAGGTTAACGGAGAACGGTTTTCTTTGGCTAAAGAAAAGAAAACCTACACCATAAACAAGGAAGGTGCCGGCGCTCAGTATGAAGGCAAGGCACTTGGTGAAGATTTCGAAGCGTTAGTAACAGAAACCGGCGCTAACGGAAGCTTCGAATTTAAGAACACAAAATATTCCGTTGTAACAAAAGGGGATGTTACAAGTGTTTATAAGCTTGCCGGCGAAACAAAAATAGCTATTTTAACAACACTTGTATTCGATGCCTATGATGCAGAATTTACCATTACAGATGAATTTAAACGTCTTGCAATTGATGCGATTATTTCAGAAGGTAAATTTAGTGCTGACGGAGCAGACTATACTGTTAAGACTGAAGAAGATGCAATCATAATTTACAACAGTGCAAATGCTAAGGTTTCTGCTATTTCAGACCTTGTTATCAGACGTTATTCTGGTGAAGACGATTTAAGCTATGCCTTTAAGGAAGCGGTAAGAGAAGTAATTGATGACATGGACTCTAAAGGCTCTAAGACTTCATCCTTTACCTGGCAGATTGCACAGGTTGATGAAAACGGTGCCTATACCTACGATGAAAACGGCAACTTAATCGAAGAAGAAAGAGAGGTTTCTATTACCAATAAAAACGGCTCCTATACACTTACCGTTTTGCAGGTTGTTTATTTGATCGATACCTTTGCCCTTCCTTCAAAAGAGCATATTGCAGGCACCGATGGCGATGGTATGGACGTATTTGCAAGAATGATGTACGGCGGCCGCGTATCCTTGCTGGTTGCTTTCGTAGTAATTATACTTGAGACTGTTTTAGGTGTAATTATGGGTGGCGTTGCAGGTTTCTTTGGCGGCTTTATTGATAACCTTATCATGCGTATGGTAGATATTTTCTACTGTATACCAACAATGCCTATCCTGATTATTTTAGGTGCCCTTTTTGATGCCTTAAAGCTTAAGCCCTACACCCGTGTAATGTGGCTTATGGCGGTGCTTGGTGTTTTGGGCTGGGCCGGTGTTGCTCGTTTGGTACGTGGACAGATTCTTTCTTTAAGAGAGCAGGAATTTATGGTGGCGGCAGAGGCTATTGGTCTTCGCACAAAGCGTCGTATTTTCAAGCATCTTGTACCAAATGTTATGCCTCAGCTTATCGTTACCGCCACATCAGGCCTAGGCAGTATTATTCTGACAGAATCCACCCTTTCCTTCTTAGGACTCGGTGTTAAGCACCCCTTAGCTACCTGGGGGACAATGATTAACTCGGTATCTACGGCAGAAGCCATGAAGGCTTATACCTATATCTGGGTGCCGGTAGGGCTTTTAATCTGTCTTACTGTTGTAGCATTTAACTTTGTTGGCGATGGCTTAAGAGATGCCTTCGACCCTAAGATGAAACGATAGGAGGGTTCGAAAATGGCTAAAAAGAATTATATTTCAAACAGAGAAACAGCAAAAATTACAAGACGTAATCGAAGGATTACAAGAAAGCTTGAAAAAGAACATAAGAGAAAACACGTAAACGAATCCGTTTACACCACCAATATGCGTGACGACAACAACGTAGTTGAATTTGACAACGTATGCTCCTATTTCTTTACGGATATCGGTGTTGTAAAGGCTGTTGACGGAATTTCCTTTGACGTACCAAAGCGCTCAACCGTTGGTATCGTGGGTGAGTCTGGCTGCGGTAAGTCTGTTACAAGCCTTTCACTTATGCAGTTATTACAGCGCCCCTCCGGTCAGACCGTAGGCGGCCAGATCCGATTAAATTTAGGCTCTGAAGGAGAAGCAATCAACATCGTAAAGGCCCCCACGGAAGTGATGCAGCAGTTACGCGGCAACAAAATGTCCATGATTTTCCAGGAGCCCATGACCAGCCTTAATCCTGTATTCAAAATCGGCGAGCAGGTAAACGAGGTAATTACGCTTCACTACAAAGACATGAATAAGGAAGAGGTTAAGGCGCGTACTCTAAAGCTGCTTGACCTTGTAGGAATTGCCAATAAAGAGGGCGTTTACGAAATGTATCCTCACGAACTATCAGGCGGTATGAGACAGAGAGTCATGATTGCCATCGCTCTTGCCTGCAACCCAGAGCTTATTATTGCAGATGAACCTACAACAGCCCTTGATGTTACAATTCAGGCGCAGATTCTTGACCTGCTTAAGGGCCTTAAGGACAAGATTAATTCATCGATTATGCTTATTACTCACGATCTTGGCGTTGTAGCCAACATGGCAGACTACGTTGTAGTAATGTATGCAGGCCGTGTAATTGAAAAAGGTACTGCAAAAGAAATATTTGAAAACCCCTGTCACCCTTATACAATCGGTCTTATGAAGTCAAAGCCGGTTGTAGGTAAAAAGGTAGACGAGCTTTATAATATTCCCGGTTTTGTACCTAACCCAATCAACATGCCTGATTACTGTTATTTCAGAGACAGATGCGAGTACTGCTGTGAAAAGTGTCACGATAAGGAAGGCGGCTACGGCATTTATCCTCCGGAAATCAAAATCAGTGAAACCCATGTGGTATCCTGCTACCGCTTCTATGATGAAGGAAAAGTGTTAGGATACCCTCATCCTGTAAATGTGGAGGAGCTATAAATGAGTGAAGAATTAAAGAACGAAATTGAAAACGCTCCTGCAGCGGAAACAGATGACGTACTGGTAGTTAAGAATTTAAAGAAATATTTTCCTATAAAGAAGGATTTTTTTGGTAGAGGAATTGCTTTTACAAAGGCGGTTGACGGCGTTTCCTTCACTATTAAGCGTGGCACCACAATGGGGCTTGTTGGAGAATCGGGCTGCGGTAAGTCCACAACTGGACGTACGATTTTACGACTTCAGGACAAAACAGAAGGCGAAGTATTGATTAATGGTGTTGACATATTTTCTTTGGACAAGGAAGAATTAAGAAAAGTCCGTCCACAGATTCAGATTATTTTCCAGGATCCCTTTTCAAGCCTTTCACCCAGACTTCCCGTAGGTGAAATTATCGGCGAAGCAGTAAGAGAGCACGGCATTGTGCCAAAAGAGGAATTTGACGATTATATCACAAGAATAATGAAGGCCTGCGGCTTACAGGAATACCACAAGGATCGTTACCCACACGAATTTTCAGGCGGACAGCGCCAGCGTATCTGTATTGCAAGAGCCCTTGCCTTAAATCCTGAATTTATCGTGTGCGACGAGCCTGTTTCAGCTCTTGACGTATCAATTCAGGCACAGATTATAAACCTTTTAAAGGAATTACAGAAGGAATTCAATTTAACATACCTGTTCATTTCCCATGACTTATCGGTAGTTGAACACATTTCAGATACAGTCGGAGTTATGTACCTTGGCAACATGGTGGAATATGCAGAGACAGACGAGCTTTTTAATAATCCCATGCATCCCTACACCGAGGCACTTTTTTCGGCTATTCCGGTGCCAGATCCTAACTACAAAATGGACAGAATTATTTTGGAAGGCTCCATTCCGTCCCCTGCCAATCCTCCTTCAGGCTGTAAATTCCACACTCGTTGCAGTAAGTGCATGGAAAAGTGTAAGAGCGTTGCACCTGAATATAAGGAAATTAAGCCAGGCCACTATGTAGCCTGCCACTTATACGATAAAAATGAAGAAGCATAAAGAAAAAGTCACCTACATAGATGACGGACGTACAATTGCAAATATGAACGTTGAGGGCATGCCATGGTACAACCCTAGGCGTGACGAAATTCCAAAGGCCTCTAAAATAAAGGGTAATGGAGACCATCTTACGGCAAAAGAAACTTTCGCCGTTATGAGAGGTGTTTTGAAGGCTGCACTTTTAGTGGCCTTGGTATTTGCGCTTGCATTTACTGCCTTTATTCTCTTTTGTGTATTTGTATGGTTAAAGTGATTTTTGACAATCAAAATGTTTTTTTAATGCGTTTCTTAAAATTAAGTAAGAAACGCATTTTTTTGTTGCTATTTGAAGTTAAATATGGTAAAGTAACTATTGCTGTATACAAAAATACAGTTATCATCGTACTTTAACCAATGGAGGAAATTATGAAGAAATTTTTATCAGTAGTTCTTGCAGCTGCAATGGCCTTATCCCTTACAGCATGCGGAAGCTCATCAGGCGCTAACCTTCGTTTTGTAACAGGTGGCGAATCCGGCACATATTATGCATTCGGTTCAGTTATTGCCCAGCATGCAACAAACAATGCAGGCATTAAGGTTACAGGTTTAGTTGGAAACGGCTCTCAGTCAAACATTAACGAGCTTAAGGAAGGGAATGCTGAATTAGCTTTCTGTCAGTCAGACGTTATGGCCTATGCTTATAACGGCACAAACCTTTTTGACACAGCAATCACAAACTTTTCAACAGTAGCAGCCCTTTACACCGAGCAGGTTCAGATTGTTACTCTTGATGAAAACATCAAGACAGTAGCTGACCTTAAGGGTAAGAAGGTTTCAATCGGCGCTGCAGGTTCAGGCGTTTACTTTAACGCTCTTGACGTACTCGGTGCTTACGGCTTGACAGAAGCAGACATCGAGCCTACCTACCAGTCCTTCGGCGATTCAGCTGACGCTTTAAAGGATGGTAAGATTGATGCGGCTTTCATTGTTGCAGGTGCTCCTACAACAGCAGTTGTTGACCTTTCTACCACCAAGCAGGTTTATCTTGTTTCTTTAGATGATGAACACGTTGATTCATTACTTGCTTCTTCACCCTACTATACAAAGGTTGTTATTCCTGCAGACACCTATTCAATGCCTTCAGATGTTACAACAGTAGCAGTTGGTGCTGTTATACTTGCCAGCAATGACGTATCGGAAGATGCTGTCTATGCATTCGTTAAGGATATTTTTGAAAACGCAGCTTCTTTAACAGACAGCCATGCAAAATATGCTGAAATCAACCTTGAATATGGTGCTTCCATTACTTCAGTTCCTTATCACGCAGGTGCTGCCAAGTATTTTGAAGAAAAAGGATTTACAGTTGTAAAATAACCTGAAAATAGGTTAAAATAGTTACGCGAGAAATAAGCAAAAAAGATGAGCGGATTTCCGTAGGGAGACCCGCTCATTTTAAGCATATTTCAGTAATTTAAGTAATAAGGAGTGATACACATGAGCGATGAAATTAAAATGTCTTCGGTTGAAACAACATCCCAGGCAGAAATTGACGACATCATGAAAAAGTATGATAAGGAATCAAACACCCGTGTCTGGGAAGGCGTTCCTAAGATTATCGTAATTGCATTAATGTCTTTATTTTCTGTTTACTGCATTTACATGACCTTGTTTTCAACCGCATTACCCGAAACAAGACTTTCACTTTTCCTTGGATTTATCACAATTTTCGGATACTTAACCTATCCTGCTTCCAAGAAAAACGTTAAGCCAAACAAAATGCCATGGTATGACTGGATTTTAATGATCGTAGGCTCAGGTTGTTTCTTCTATTTCGCCTTTAATGCATATGACATCATTAAAATGCAGGCTAATTCAAGCATCGGACCCTTACAGGTCATCATCGGCGTTGTAGCTATCTTGATTATGATAGAGCTGTGCAGAAGATGCGTAGGTGTGCCTATTTTAATAGTACTCGGTGCATTATTGATTTATGCCTTTGTTAATCAGCTTTCCTTTGGTGCAAACTTCTATAAAGCTCTTCGTACCATTATCAATAAGCTTTTCTATTCCACAAACGGTATCATCGGTACACCCACAAATGTATGCTATACCTACATTGTGCTGTTCATTATTTTCGGTGCCTTTTTGGAAAGAACCGGTATTGCGAACTTTTTCATTTCCTTTGCAAACAGACTTGCAGGCTGGTCCTCAGGCGGCCCTGCCAAGGTAGCTGTTATTTCTTCAGCTCTCTGTGGAATGGTATCAGGTTCCTCTGTCGGTAACACCGTTACCACAGGCTCCGTTACAATCCCCATGATGAAAAAGACAGGCTACAAGCCGGAATTTGCAGGCGCCGTTGAAGCAGCAGCTTCTACAGGCGGTCAGATTATGCCACCTATTATGGGTGCCGCAGCCTTCTTAATGGCAGAATACATCGGTATTCCATATTCACAGGTTGCAGTTAAAGCTATTTTACCAGCAGTTTTATACTTTACAGGTATTTTTATTGCGGTTCATTTAGAGGCCAAAAAGCTTGGCTTAAAAGGTCTTTCAAAGAAGGATCTTCCAAAGTGGAAATATTTAGGTAAAAATTGTTACCTTATCCTTCCCCTTGTGCTTTTGGTATGGCTTGTTTCTTCCGGTGTCCGCACAATGGCTTCCTCAGCTGCACTTTCAATTATCGCAGCTTTAATTATCGGTTTTATCAATTTACTTGCCGTAACGTATAGCGAAAGAAAAGACGAGGGCTTTGGCAAGGTATTTGCTGACGTATGTAAGGCTACCTTCTTTAACACTGTTGATGCTCTTCACGCAGGAGCAAAGGGTGCCATCACTGTTGCAGTTGCCTGTGCAATGGCAGGTATGATTGCTGGCTGTATCACAGTTACAGGTCTTGCTTCCATTATGATTAACGCCATCGTATCAATTGCAGGCAATGCTACCATTATCGGCTTATTGCTTACAATGATATGCTGTATTATTTTGGGAATGGGTGTTCCCACTACAGCCAATTACTGTATCATGGCTTCCACCTGCGCTCCTATCTTAATTCAGTTAGGCTTCCCTGCAATAGCAGCCCACTTCTTTGTATTCTATTTCGGTATTGTGGCAGATATTACGCCTCCGGTTGCTCTTGCAGCCTATGCAGGCTCCGCTATAGCAAAATCTAATCCCATGAAGACAGGTATTATTGCAACACGTCTTGCAATTGCGGCCTTCATTGTACCTTACATATTTGCTTACAGCCCCGCAATGCTCTTTATAGACACTACTCCCTTTGAAGTAGTTACGATTTGCATTACTGCTTTACTTGGTATTTTCAGTGTGGCAGCAGGCATTGGAGGTTACGTATTCAAGCCTATGAACTGGATATTTAGAATCCTTATCATTATCGGTGGTTTAACACTCCTTATCCCCGGTACAGTAACTGACATAATTGGACTTATCTTAATGGGCTTTGTATGTATCACGGATTACATGGCAGTTAAGAAAGGAAAAGCTGCAGCTTAATATTTAACAAATCCTGCTCCTTGCACAAATTTTGTGCAGGGAGCTTTTTTTGTACATTTTTCTTTTGCTGTAAAAAATTTAAAATTTCAACAGAATTTTTTGTAAAAAGTGGTTTATGGAGGAGAAAAATGATTAAGATTTTGACAGATTCCTGCTCTGATTTAAGCGGGGAATTACTGACACGGTACGACATTGATTATGCCCGCATGAACACGGTTTATGAGGGAAAAGAAACAAGCGCTTCCCTGACCTGGGAATTTTACGAGCCTAAGGCTTTATATGACATTATGCGTGCCGGCAACAGAGTCACCACCACACAGGTGCCGGCCTCGGAATTTGACAGAATTTTCAGATTCTATTTAGAAAAGGGCTTTGACATTATTTACATAGGCTGCTCCACTAAGCAGTCAGGCTCCGTTAATACCGGCTTTGTAACGGCAAAAGAAATTTTAAAGGAATACCCTGACAGAAAAATCGAATGTATAGATTCTTTAAATGCTTCAATCGGTGAAGGCATGCTTGGAATTTTGGCATCAGAACTTAATAAAGAGGGTAAGTCCTTTGAAGAAATCGTTGAAACCGTTAAAGAAAAACGCAATAACGTAAATCAGTATGTAACGGTGCATTCTTTAGATGCTCTTAAGCGCGCCGGAAGAGTAAAGGCTACAAAGGCCTTCTTTGGCAATTTAATGGGTGTAAAGCCTGTGCTTATTTCAGATGCAGACGGCGAGCAGGTGCCCGTTAAAAAGGCAAAGGGCAGAATGGGCTCTTTTAATGAATTAGTTGCTTCTTTGGCTGAAACAATTGAAAACCCGGAGAGCCAGTACATTTACCTTGCCCATGCAGACTGCAGCAAAGAAGAGCTTTCAACCTTAAAGGATATGATTAACGAAAAGATTAAATGTAAGGGTATTGTGACTGTTTATATAGGTCCCATTATCGGAGCCTCTATAGGGCCAGACGCCATCGGCATCTGGGGCTTTGGAAAAGAAGTGACCTACAGAGTAAGTGAGGTTTAATATGATAGGGCATGAGTTAAACGGCAGAGCCTATGCTGAAATGATAGGCGTTGCCTGCATGAATTTAAACAGATACGTTGAAAAGGTCAACGATTTAAACGTGTTTCCCATTCCGGACGGAGATACAGGCGATAACATGATGATGACCTTAAAGGGGGGCATGGGCCTTGAAATCCCGGAGGAAGAAAGCATTTTTGACGCTGCAAAAAGCGTTGCAAAGGGAATGCTTTTAAGCGCAAGAGGCAATTCAGGGGTTATTTTGTCCCAGTTTTTTGCAGGAATTGCAGACGGTCTTGAAGGAGTTGAGGCTGCCGATGCAAAGGATATGGGAGAGGCATTTTCCCAGGGCGTTAAGCGTGCCTACGAATCCGTTATGGTGCCTACAGAGGGCACAATTTTAACTGTGGCAAAGGAAGCAACGATTGCTGCCTGCAACGCTAAGTGCGAGGACGTGGAAGGATTTATGGGCTGCTTTGTAAGCGGTGCAAAGGAATCCTTAGAGCATACCCCCGATTTACTTAAAGTATTAAAGGATGCAGGAGTGGTGGATTCAGGCGGCGCAGGTCTTGTGTACATTGCAGAGGGCATGAGGAATTATTTAACGGGTGAATACGAAGAAACCGACATGGCGGTTAGCCAGTCGGTGGAGAAAGAAAAGGTTTCTTTAGACCTTGATGCCTTCGGCCCTGACTCTGAGCTTGAATTCGGTTATTGCACGGAGACGCTTTTAAGACTTCAGAATAAAAAATGCGACATAGAAAATTTTGATGTAGATACAATCAGAAATTATTTATCAACTATCGGGAATTCCATTGTGTGCATTAAAGAAGGAAGCATTGTGAAAATGCACGTCCACACCATGACGCCTTATAAGGTACTTGAATTTTGTCAGAATTTTGGTGAATTTTTAACAGTCAAAATTGAAAACATGAGTCTTCAGCACAATTCAATAAACGAAGAAATCACTCCCTTAAAGCCGCGCACACCCTATGGAATTGTGGCTGTAGCAAGCGGTGAGGGCATTAAAGATGACTTTATCAATATGGGTGCCGATGAAGTAATATGTGGGGGTCAGACCATGAACCCTTCCTCTGAAAATTTCATCGAAAGCTTTAAAAGAGTGAATGCCGACGATATTTTTGTGCTTCCAAATAACGGAAACATTATTATGGCAGCAAAGCAGGCGGGGGATTTATTTAAGGAATCAAGAGTGCACGTTATCCCTACAAGGTCAATCGGGGCTGCCTATGCCGTTCTTTCAATGGCAGATTACGAATGCGGCGATGCTGATAAAATTGCAGAAAATATGGAAGCATCAATGGAAGGCGTTGTGACGTGTGAGGTGTCGAAGGCAATAAGAGATGCCGATTTAAACGGAGTCAAAATTAAAACAGGGGAATACATTGGCATCAGGGGAAAAGAGATTGTAGCTTCCGTTTGTAGTAAAGCAGGTGCCTGCAAGGCTTTAATCGATACCCTTGATCTGGATGCCTGCGGCTTATTGCTTATTATAAGGGGTAAGGGTGCAACAGAAGCAGAATCAAAAGAAATTTCTGATTATGCAAAGAGCAAAAACAGATTTCTTGAAGTGTGTGAATCGGATGGCAGGCAGGATGTGTATCCTTTTATAATCGTGGCAGAATAGGAGGCTGCATGAAACTTTTAGTGTTTATTTTGGTTGCTGTATTTTCATGGCTCTTGGGAGGCCTTAACGGAGCAATTGAAATTTCAAAATTAAGATATAAAGAAGATATAAGAGAAAAGGGCTCCAAAAACCCGGGCTTTACAAATTTTAAGAGAGTCTACGGTCTTACCGGCTGGGCATGGCTTGTGCTTGTTTTGGATATTTTAAAGGCAGCAATGCCTGTATGCATTTCAGGAATTATTTTTAATAAGCTTTATGGTGCCTTTCAGCTTGGTGCAGCCTATGCAGGCCTTTTTGCAATGCTTGGTCACTGCTTTCCTGTGTGGTATAAATTTATGGGCGGCAAAGCCTTCATCGCAGGCTTTGCAACAACCTGGTTTGTGGACTGGAAAATGGCTTTAATTGCAACAGTAATTTTCTTTATTGTGCTGGTTGCTTTTAAATATATGTCTGTTGCTTCCTGCACTGCGGCCTTGACCTGCCCTGTTGCACTTGCCTTTTTAAAACCGGATTCAGTTTACGTGTGGGTATTGTGCCTTTTATCTGCATTGCTTGTAATAGTACGTCACACGCCGAATTTTAAGAAATTAAAAGCAGGTACTGAGTCGAAGTTTTCATTTAAAAAATAGAACAAACATATTTAATTACACTTTTTACTGTTTTCAAGCATTAATTCAAGGCAGCCGTCAAATAAGATTCTTATGCGCTGTGAGACAGCGTGCATTTCCTCACGGGTGCTTGCAGCCTCACCTCGAATCCAGCGGGTTAAAACCCCGAATAGCGCTTCTTCGTAGAAGGCACTTATTAAGGCTAAATCAATTTCTGAAACTGTTCCATCAATATCCTGCATTTTAATGTAGTTTACGATAATTTCGTGAAGACGCGTCATGACATATTTCTGAAGCTCTTCCTGCCCGACTGCCTTGTAAAGATTTCTCCACACCTTTTTGTACATAACAGCAAATTCAATAATGTCAAACATTATCTGGTCGTATGTCTCGGCCGTGGCTCCTTTTAATTTATCAAGCTCCTGGGCAATTGTCTGGTCAAGCACGTCGTAGATATCATGGAAATAGTAGTAGAAGGTGTTGCGGGTGATGCCGCAGCCCTTTGTGATATCATTAATTGTAATTTTTTTGATAGGCTTTGTTTCGGCCAAAGAAATGGTACAGTCAATAATGGCCTGTTTTGTAAGTACGGACATTTATTCCTCCCTGTCTTTTTACGTTATTAGAATACAATTTATGAAAAAATTAATCAAGTAATCATTGAATAAACATTTATGTTTATGTAAAATAGTTAGGACGTTAAGTTGTATAAAACTACTACGAGGAGAATCAATATGAAGAAAACGATTGCGCTTGTATTATCACTTGCCCTGTGCTTTTTACTTATGGCATGCGGTGATACTGCAGCATCTACAGATGAAAATGCAGCACCTGTTTCAGTTTCAGAAATTCCTTTTACAATTTCAGAAGACCCGGTTGTGGTAAGCGTTGAAGAAAAGGATGAAATATCAGACTCCTCTGATGCTTTGGCAGAAGATGTGATTCCTGAAAATTCCTATCGCTCAGAGCTTACCAATGAATGGATTTCATGTGACATCCAGGATCAGCGTCCTGTAGCTGTAATGATTGATAATGAGTCAGTAGCACTTCCACATTACGGTACCTCTGATGCAGACATCATTTATGAAATGATGAACTCTACCTTAAACGGAAGAATTACACGTTTCATGGCTATCTACAAGGACTGGGAGAATGTTGAGCAGATTGGTAACATCCGTTCCGCACGTCCCACCAATATGTACCTTTATCCAGAATACAACGCTATTTTGGTACATGACGGAGGTCCCTTCTATATTAACGACCACTTCAATGATCCATATTCAAGCGAGCACTTATCAAGCGGCTTTGCAAGAATTGACCGTGGAAAAGCAGACTTTTATGAAGAGTATGCCACCAACAACGATTATTCAGGCGTAGGCGAATATTCCGGCAAATCTTATAAGAGCTTATATAATAGAATTAAAGCTGCAGGCTACAGCCTCACATACAATTCATACTACCTTGGAAAGCCCTTTAACTTCTCTGACACAGAGCTTTCCTTAAAAAATGAAGCAAAGGCAAAGGAAGCTTCTTTTGTTGACCTTCCGTTCCCTCACAACGCTTCAGAGCTTAGCTATGATGAAAAGAAAGGCACCTACGTTTACAGAGAATACGACGAAGCTTACGTTGATGCTTTATACGATGACGGCAGAGGCCTTGAATTTAAGAACGTAATCTTAATGAAGTGTGCATTTGAACAGTTTGATAAAAACGGTTATATGTGCTACTACATCTTGGGCGGTAACGACGGCTACTACATTACAGACGGTTACGCAATCCCCATTAAGTGGTCAAAGAGCGGCAAGGATGACATCACTTCCTACACAAACGCTGAAACCGGTGAAGAGATTACTCTTAACACAGGTAAGACCTACATAGCAATCGTTCCAGATGATGCCTGGAGCGATCTTGTAATTGAATAAATGTAAAGAAAATGGGGCAAAGGCGTCAAGCCTTTGCCTCAAGTTAATAAGATGAAAAATATTAAAGATTTTTTAAAAAAAGAAAAAGTGCTGTGCGTGGCGGTTTTACTTGCCGTAATTTCCTGTTTCCTTGTACATCCGGATAAAGAATATTATGGCTACATCGATTTTCGTACCCTTGCCATTTTGTTTTCCTTAATGACGGTAATGGCGGGGCTTCAGAAATTAAACGTTTTTAATAAAATCGCAGAGGGCATGTTAAAAAGCGTAAAAAGTGAGCGCGGTCTTGCACTCACCCTTGTGCTCCTTGCATTCTTCTTTTCGATGCTCATTACAAACGACGTGGCGCTGATTACCTTTGTGCCCTTTACCTTCACAACCCTTATGCTTAAAGGGGAGGATGCCTACAAAAAACTCGTAATCCCGGTAGTGGTGCTTCAGACTGTGGCAGCAAACCTAGGCTCAATGCTTACCCCCATCGGCAACCCGCAAAACCTCTATCTTTATTCCTTGTCAGGCATTAACTTTTTTAAATTTTTAAAGCTGATGCTTCCCTATTCCATAATTTCACTTTTACTGATAATAATCTGCGTTTACCTTTTTACGGCAAAAGAAAAACAGGAAGAAAAGACAGCTTCTTTGAATACCGCAAATTACAGTCAGAGAAAAACCATAACCGAGATGTTCGCAGAATCTCAGACAAAATATCATTCACTGCTCATTATGTATCTTTTACTTTTCATAGTGGCGCTTTTGGTGGTATTAAGAGTGCTTCCCTACGGAATAATGTTTTTCTTAACTTTGATTTTGGTTTTATTATCAGATAAAAAGACTCTTTTAAAGGCAGACTATTCACTTTTATTTACCTTTACAGGCTTCTTTATATTTATAGGCAATATGGGTCGCCTGCCGGTATTTGCAGATGCCCTTGAGAAAATCGT
Source organism: Lachnospiraceae bacterium (assembly GCA_963643225.1). Lineage (GTDB taxonomy): Bacteria > Bacillota > Clostridia > Lachnospirales > Lachnospiraceae > UBA1258. The sequence goes on along the minus strand of CAVIIX010000003.1, from coordinate 13,377 downwards.
TACAGGAAGAGAGGTTTTAACATCGATTTTAGCAAGCCAGGTCATAAGTAACGTACCCTGCGCCCTGCTTCTGTCAGGCTTTACCGACAATTACGAAAGCCTGATTGTGGGTACCAATCTCGGAGGCCTTGGCACCCTAATTGCATCCATGGCAAGTTTAATAAGCTATAAAATGGTTGCTGCAAAAGAAAATATAAAAACCGGAGAGTATTTTAAAAAATTCACACTTGTAAATGTTGTATTTTTAATTATACTCTCACTTAGCTACAGTCTTTTAAGCAGACTGTAAGCATAAGAGAAGGAATCTGCTTATGAAAAAAATAAAAGAGCTTTGCATTAAATACCGCGAGATAATCGTCTATTTAATCGTAGGCGTAGCCAACACAATTTTCTGCTGGGTGCTGTGTTGGATTTTTGAACACTTTATATTTGATGCAAATGATCCGTTTCAAAACTTCTTAATCAATACACTGGACTGGGTGGCAGGCGTTTTATTTGCCTTCCCCTTAAACAGAAAGTGGGTGTTTAAAAGTAAGAACCCTCAGGTCTTTAAAGAATTAATCGGCTTTGCGGGCTCACGCCTTACCACCTGGGCGCTTGACGTACTCATTATGTGGCTATTTGTAAACGTATGGCCCTTAACGAATTTCGTTACAAAGCTTTTTGGCTACTGGCTTGATAAATTCTGTATCGATCAAGACACTGCCAATTTCTGGTTTGTAAAGATTTTGATTTCATCTGTGCTTGTTATGATTGCAAATTATTGCTTTAGTAAGCTCCTTGTGTTCAGAAATAAAAAGGATGATAATGAAGTAAAGGACAATTAACTTCGAGGTGATTTTTATGAAGCATGTTTTTGACTGGAAGGAATATAAGGCTTTGGCACGTAAAACCGGCGCCGAAGGCTATGTTTTAATTAAAAATGACAATAACGCTTTGCCCGCAAAAGAAAACGAGCGTATCGCCCTTTACGGACGTACCCAGTTTGATTATATAAAGTCAGGCACAGGCTCCGGCGGCCTTGTAAACATCCCATATCTTGTAAATGTTTATGACGGTCTAAAAAATGGCGGCGCCCTTTTATCTGAAACGGTTGCAGAACGCTACAGAGAGTGGCTTAAGGACCATCCCTTTGATAAGGGTGTAGGCTGGGCAGGTGAACCCTTCAGCCAGGTAGAAATGCCTCTTGATGAAGCGGCGGTTAAGGAAGATGCCAAAGAAAACGATCTTGCTGTTTTTATATTCGGTCGACTTGCCGGTGAAGACAAAGACAACCATGCAAAGGCAGGAAGCTTTTTGTTAAGAGAAGATGAGCGTGCCGCAATGGAAATTTTAAGACGCGCCTATAAGCGTTTTGCTGTGCTCATAAATGCAGGCAACATCATCGATATGAAGTGGGTTAAGGAAATTAATCCAGATGCTGTTATGTATGTATGGCAGGGCGGTATCGAAGGCGGTAATTCCGTTGCGGATGTGGTGCTTGGAAAAATAAATCCTTCCGGTCATTTGGTCGACACCATCGCTTCAGATATTACAGACTATCCCTGTGACAAAAATTTTGGGGATGAATTTTTAAATATCTATGCAGAGGATATTTTTGTAGGCTACCGTTATTTTGAAACCTTCGCTAAAGAAAAAGTATTATATCCCTTCGGCTATGGTTTATCCTACACTACCTTTAAGCATGAAGCCTTTATGGAATTTGACAATGAGAACGTTACCGTTAAGACTATCGTTACAAATACGGGAGCTTATGCCGGCAAGGATGCAGTTCAGATTTATTTTAAGGGGCCTAAGGGTAAATTATCAAAGCCTGAAAGAGAACTTGTAGAATTTGCAAAGACCAATACTTTATTTGCAGGTGCTTCTGAAGAGGCAACGGTTTCTTTTGACTTAAGACGCTTAGCTTCCTATGACGATACAGGTGTTACGGGCTATGAAAATGCCTGGGTGCTTGAAGAGGGCGACTACGAAATCTACGAAGGCGAAGACGTACGTAAGGCGACTCTTATCGGAAGCATTAATTTAGGCGCCACTATATGCGTTGAAAAAACCGAGGATGCTTTATCGCCCATTACGCCCTTTAAGCGTATGGTAAATAAAGACGGCAGGGTGGCTTATGAAACTGTGCCGCTTCGCAAAGTCGATACCTGCGTAAGAATAGAAGAAGAAAGAAATAAATTAAAGGAAATTCCTTATGCGGGAAGTCAGAAATACAATTTAAAGGACGTACGTGACGGAAAGATTGATTTAGACACCTTTATCGGCGGTCTTTCAGATGAAGAAATGATTATCATGTCAAGAGGCGAGGGCATGTGTTCTGTAAGAACCACTCCCGGTACGGCAGCAGCCTTTGCAGGCGTTTCAGATACTCTTGAAAGCTATGGCATTCCGGCCTGCTGCTGTGCAGACGGCCCCAGTGGTATCCGAATGGACGTAGGCAGCATGGCAATGCAGGGACCTAACGGCGTGTGTCTTGCATGTTCTTTTGACAAAAAATTAGTAGAAGACTTTTATAAATACATGGGTAAGGAGCTAAGAATGCATAAGATTGATGCACTCTTAGGCCCCGGCATGAATATTCACAGAAGCCCTCTTAACGGCCGCAATTTTGAATATTTCAGTGAAGATCCCTTTATGACAGGTGCAATGGCTGTGGCTGAATTAAAGGGTATGCATTCAGAGCATGTAACCGGCACCATCAAGCACTTTTCCTGCAACAATCAGGAGCTTGGCAGAAATGTATCAGACAGCGTGGTGTCAAAGCGTGCCTTAAGAGAAATTTATTTAAAGGGCTTTGAAATGGCGGTTAAGGAAGGCGGCGCCTATAACATTATGACAACCTACGGTCTTCTGAACGGCGTGCATACTGCTTCAAGCTTTGAACAGAATATGCTTGTGACCCGTAACGACTGGCACTATGACGGGTTACTTGAAACCGACTGGTGGACTACCATCAACGATTACGGAACAGAGTCTGCCCGCACAAACACTTCCTATATGATAAGAAGCGGTAACGATTTATATATGGTTACCTCCAATTCTGAAAAGAACCATAACGAGGACGATTCCTATGAAGGCCTTAAGAAGGGAGTCTTCACAAGAAGTGAGCTTCAGAGAAATACACGCCATATTTTAACGGCAGCCATGAAGACACTTGCCTTTGACAGAGCGTGCGGAATAACTGAGGAATGGGAAGAAATAAACGCTCCTGAATACGAGCTTATGGAAAATGTTAAGGAAATTAAAATCGATGCTTACGACGGCATTCAAATCGATGAAGCCTTAATTGATACAAAGAAGGACGCAAAAACAAGACTCTATGTATGCCTTAAGGACAGAGGCGAATATAAGATGTTAATGGACGTAGCGGCGCAGGGCTCGGAGCTTTCTCAGATACCTATGGTGCTTTCCATTAACGGAACCGTCAAGAAGATAATTTCAAGAAACGGAAAAGATTCTGAATTTAAGACAGAAGAACTTGACCTTGAGACCTTTTTAAGTATAAATGAATACGTAGGCTTTTCTTTTGGCCAGGATGGAATTCTTCTTAAAAATATCCGAATTGTAAAAAAATAAAAGACGGGGAATTATGAAACCTCAGCTGTTTAACATCAGTTTATTCACAAAATACAGAAGGGAAATAGACGAGCGCAACTACAAAGGAATCTTTGCAGCAGGGCTTGTCTTTGTGATTTTTACATTTATTAACTGCATACTTCAGCTTGTAATAAACAGGGCTTCCTTTGGACTTACCTTTCTGTTTTATGATTTATTGATTGCAGCCTTTTTAGTGATTTTAAAATATTATTACAGACGTTCAAAGTATATCGTAAATATTGTAACCATAGCCTTATACATAATTTTCTTTGGCTATGCCTGCCATCAGCAGATTCTTTTATCAGATAACAGCGCTTTGATGATTTATGTGTGTGTGGCAATGTGCATTTCCGTTGCAATTTTACTTGACCCGGCAAGCCTTTTAATCAATCAGACTATTGGAGCCTTTGCTTTCTGCCTTACGGCGGAGCTTGTGCGTAAAGAGGGCCTTGAAACGGAATACATGCTCCGCACTGTTATATTTGCTCTCTTTGCCGCAATTATTGGGCTTTTGTTTACCTATGTCAGAATCGAAGGCCTTGTGTTTGAAAGCGAGGTGGGAGTTTTCTTAAGCTCAGAGGACGACGACTTTGTGTCTGGATATTCAGATTCAGCCTGGAGCGGCAGAAACAAATACGGCATTTTAAGCGGTGAATTAACCAGCAAAAGAAGAGTTTTCACCATGATTTTTTCTTTGACAAAGGGTAAACTTACACATGTCCGTGACTATAACGTTTTTGGCTTAAAAGCAGGCATGGATTTATCTGCAGTAAGAGATATACTTACAGGTAAAGCCCTTGACCCCACTTCACGCATGCGCCTTTCGAAATTTTTTGATACTGAAAGCATGCTGCAGGCAGTTAAGTCAGGCAAAAAGCGATTTTCGGTAATTGCCGGCTTTAATATTAACGACTACGAAAAAATGTGGCTTGATATAGAATGCGTTGTGAAGAACCACCCCATAAGCGGTGAATATCTGGCTTCCCTGGTGATAGAGGATATTACTGAAGAACGTATTCTTATGGGGGTTTTAAATAAAATTATTGAACAGAACTACGATCTTGTCATGGTGGTTGAAATGGACCATAACAAAACAATTTCCTTCAGAGTCAACCGTGGCGAGGAAATAAAGGGTGTCTACGGCGATGAATATTCGGTTGAAGTAACACGATACATTAAGAATAACGTTTCTGAAAACGATATGGAGCGTGCCTTTGAACTTATGAATGAAAAGACCGTTGAGGCGGCATTGGAAAAAGAAAAGACACATGAGTTTCTTTTGACGGAAAATGGTAAAGGTGATGGACGAAACGTACGTAAAAAGCTCTTCCAATATTCTTATCTTGATCAGGCCCATAATTTTATGTGTGTTATACAGCAGGATGTGACGGATGTCATTGTCAAGGAAGATGAAGCCAAGGCGCGGCTTTCGGAAGCTCTTCGTGAAAAAGAAACAGCTATGAATGCCCAGTCTGAATTTATGACCCGTATGAGTCATGAAATGCGTACCCCCATGAATGCAATTTTGGGGCTTTCTACATTAATGTATGATGAAATAAACAACCCGAATGTAATGAGGGATTATATTTCAAAATTACAGTATTCCGGAAGGTTTTTGCTGCAGCTTATAAACGACGTGCTTGATATGACCAAGATGGAACAGAATAAGCTCCAGATTAACAGAGTGCCTTACACCTTCGGTGAATTCTGGGAAGCTATCGACACAATGATGAGTCCTCTCTGTATGGCAAAGAAAATAGATTTTGAATGGCGCGCAAGTATCTCTTCAGACGCTGTTATAATGACAGACCCTCTGCGCATGACACAGATTTTTGTAAATCTATTATCTAATGCGGTTAAATATACTCCGGAAGGCGGTCACGTTACATTTGAATGTAAGGAAAGAGACCTTGAAAACGGCATGCACAGAGACACCTTCATCGTAAAGGATGATGGCATCGGCATGAGCCCTGAATTTGTGAAAAGAATGTTTGAACCCTTTGCGCAGGAGTCAAAAGACGTTAATTCGAATCTTAACGGCACAGGCTTGGGCCTTTCCATTGTAAAGAGAATCGTTGATTCAATGGGTGGTAAGATTTTCGTTGATTCGGAAAAGGGTATCGGCACCACCTTTAAATTAGTATTTGAATTTGAACCTGGAGCCCCGGCCGTCATCGAATCCCTTGAAGTGCGCGACGAAGAACTTAGCGGAAAGAGAATTCTGGTAGTAGAGGATAACGACATAAACCGTGAAATTGCCGTAGCGATTTTAAATAAAAAGGGCATTCTTACGGATGTAGCCATTAACGGTCAGGAAGCGGTTGAACAGTTTGCGGGACATACGCCTAATTATTATGACATGATTTTAATGGATATACGAATGCCTGTTATGAGCGGCCTAACTGCCACAAAGCGCATAAGAGCCATGGAGCGTGACGATGCTGCCACAATCCCGATTATTGCAATGACTGCAAACGCCTTTTCAAAGGATGTGCAGGCTTCACTGGATGCAGGCTTGAACGAGCATCTGTCAAAACCCATCGATCCAAAGATTTTATATGCGACTATCGCAAAATATACAGCTTAAGTCTATAAAACCTCATTCACCGGTTATAGGTGGATGAGGTTAAAAAATGCACTACGCGCCAATGATGCGCATTTATTAAAAAATCCTATTGACTTGAAAATTATTTTGATATAGAATGTAGGTTGCTCTATTGTGGAGTGCTTTGGTTTTTTATGCCCTTTTTTACATAGAAAAAAGCGGTCAAATCATAAGAACGGGGTGAGTGTCTATGGAAAAAAACAGAATACGTCAAGTGCCTGCAGGCAGAAACATACGTATGAGTTATTCTCGACAAAAAGAAGTTTTGGAAATGCCCAACCTTATTGAAGTTCAGAAGGATTCCTATGAATGGTTCCTTAAGGACGGTTTACAAGAGGTTTTTGACGACATTTCTCCTATCGAGGACTTCGGCGGCAAATTAAGCCTTGAGTTTGTAAGCTCAGAGCTGTGCAGAGAAGACGCCAAGTATACGATTGAGAAGTGCAAGGAAAGAGATGCAACATATGCAGCTCCTTTAAAGGTCAAAGTGCGTCTTTGTAATAAGGAGACGGGAGCTATCATCGAGCATGATATCTTCATGGGAGACCTTCCTTTGATGACTGAAACAGGTACTTTCGTTATTAACGGTGCTGAAAGAGTTATCGTAAGCCAGATGGTCCGTTCTCCCGGCATTTACTATAATATTGAGCACGACAAGATTGGTAAGAGATTATTCTTCTCTACAGTTATTCCCAATCGTGGTGCGTGGTTAGAGTACGAAACAGATTCAAATGATATTTTTTACGTACGTGTAGACAGAACCCGTAAGGTTCCGATTACCGTTCTTTTGCGTGCTCTCGGCCTTGGCACCAACGAAGAAATTCGTGAGGTATTCGGTGATGAGCCTAAGATTGAAGCATCCTTTGCCAAGGATACAAGCTCCAATTATCAGGAAGGCTTACTTGAATTATATAAGAAGATTCGTCCCGGCGAGCCTCTTTCCGTTGACAATGCAAAGAGCCTTATCGAGGGAATGTTCTTCGACCCCAAGCGTTATGATCTTGCCCGTGTTGGTAGATATAAATTTAACAAGAAATTACACTTCAAGAACCGTATCCGCAACATGGTTCTTGCTGAAGACGTTGTTTCCACCCAGACCGGTGAAGTTATTGCCGAGAAGGGTACAAAGGTGACAGTTGAAGTGGCTACAGCACTTCAGGACGCTGCAGTTCCTTATGTAATGGTAGAAACCGAAGAGAGAGTTGAAAGAGTACTTTCAAACTTAATGGTAGACATTACAAAATACGTTGACTGCAATCTTGAAGAGCTCGGCATTACAGAATCAGTTTACTATCCTACTTTAAAGGCTATTCTTGATGAATATTCAGACAAGCCCGAGGAATTATTTGATGCTTTAAAGAAAAACGTACACGAACTCGTTCCCAAGCACATTACCGTTGATGACATTTTTGCATCCGTTAACTACAACATGCATCTGGAATTTGGTATCGGCAATGACGATGATATCGACCATCTTGGCAACAGACGTATCCGTGCGGTTGGTGAATTGCTACAGAACCAGTATCGTATCGGCCTTTCAAGACTTGAAAGAGTAGTACGTGAAAGAATGCAGACCCATGACACGGAAGAGGTTACTCCTCAGGCACTCATTAACATCAAGCCCGTACAGGCTGCTGTTAAGGAATTCTTTGGTTCCTCCCAGTTATCACAGTTCATGGATCAGAACAACCCTCTTGGTGAATTAACTCACAAGAGACGTTTATCAGCCTTAGGTCCCGGCGGTCTTTCAAGAGAAAGAGCTTCTTTCGAGGTACGAGACGTACACTACTCCCACTACGGACGTATGTGTCCTATCGAGACTCCAGAAGGTCCTAACATCGGTTTGATTAACTCCCTTGCATCCTATGCAAGAATCAATACATATGGCTTCATCGAGGCTCCCTACAGAAGGGTAGACAAGTCTGATCCCGAGAATCCTCGTGTAACAGACGAAGTTGTTTACATGACAGCCGATGAAGAAGATAACTACCATGTAGCACAGGCTAACGTAGCTCTTAACCCTGACGGAACCTTCGTTAAGAAGTCAGTTTCCGGCCGTTACCGTGAAGAGACACAGGAATATCCTTCCACCATGTTTGATTTCATGGACGTTTCGCCTAAGATGGTATTCTCTGTTGCTACAGCATTAATTCCTTTCTTACAAAACGACGATGCTAACCGTGCCCTTATGGGCTCCAACATGCAGCGTCAGGCCGTTCCGCTTATGATGACTGAAGCTCCTGCAGTAGGTACCGGTATGGAGCCAAAGGCTGCTGTTGACTCTGGCGTATGCGTAGTAGCAAGGGAATCAGGTACAGTTGAATATGTTTCCTCCAACCTTGTACGTATCGCACAGGATAACGGAGAAACCGTAGATTACAAGCTTACAAAATTTCAGCGTTCCAACCAGTCCAACTGCTACAACCAGAAGCCCGTTGTATTCAAGGGCGACCACGTAGAAAAGGGTGAGGTTATAGCTGACGGACCTTCCACCTCAGGCGGTGAGCTTGCACTTGGCAAGAACCCTCTTATCGGTTTCATGACCTGGGAAGGCTACAATTACGAGGATGCTGTATTATTAAGCGAAAGATTAGTACAGGATGATGTTTACACCTCCATCCATATTGAAGAATACGAAGCAGAAGCAAGAGACACAAAGCTAGGACCCGAAGAAATCACCCGTGATGTTCCGGGTGTCGGCGATGATGCCTTAAAGGACCTTGATGACAGAGGTATTATAAGAATCGGCGCTGAAGTAAGAGCCGGCGATATCCTCGTTGGCAAGGTTACCCCTAAGGGAGAAACAGAGCTTACTGCCGAAGAAAGATTATTAAGAGCAATTTTTGGTGAGAAAGCAAGAGAAGTAAGAGACACCTCTCTTAAGGTTCCTCACGGTGAATATGGTATCGTTGTAGATGCCAAGGTATTTACAAGAGAAAACGGCGATGAATTATCACCCGGTGTTAATGAGTCCGTTCGTGTATACATTGCTCAGAAGAGAAAAATCAGTGTTGGTGATAAGATGGCCGGCCGTCATGGTAACAAGGGTGTAGTTTCCCGTGTACTTCCAGTTGAAGATATGCCTTATCTTCCTAACGGACGCCCTCTTGATATCGTACTTAACCCCTTGGGCGTACCTTCACGTATGAACATTGGTCAGGTACTTGAAATTCACCTTTCACTTGCTGCCAAGGCACTTGGCTTTAACATTGCAACACCTGTATTTGACGGTGCCAACGAAAAAGATATCCAGGATTCACTTGAGCTTGCTAATGACTACGTAAATTTACCCTTCGATGCTTTAGAAGCAAAGGCGGAAGCAGAAAAGAACGGTACCGAATACGATAAGAATGCCGAAACCTTCTCAAGCCTTCATAAGGATGAGCTTCTTCCAGAGGTTTACGAATACCTTTCAGAAAACAGAGCACACAGAAGCTTATGGAAGGGTGTTCCGATTTCCAGAGACGGTAAGGTACAGCTTCGTGATGGGCGTACAGGCGAATTGTTCGACGGTCCCACCACAATCGGTCACATGCATTACTTAAAGCTCCATCACCTGGTAGACGATAAGATCCATGCACGTTCAACAGGTCCTTACTCCTTAGTAACCCAGCAGCCTCTCGGCGGTAAAGCACAGTTTGGTGGTCAGCGTTTTGGTGAAATGGAAGTTTGGGCACTTGAAGCATACGGTGCAGCTTACACATTACAGGAAATTTTAACAGTTAAGTCCGACGACGTTGTAGGTCGTGTTAAGACATACGAAGCAATCATCAAGGGTGAGAACATTCCTAAGCCCGGTATTCCTGAATCCTTCAAGGTACTTCTTAAGGAATTACAGTCACTAGGTCTTGATATCAAGGTATTACGCGATGATATGACTGAAGTTGAGCTTACAGAATCCGTCGATTATGGCGAAACAGATTTCCGCATGGCTGAAATGGACGACAGCGAAAAGAGAGGTCGTTACGCAAGTAACGCAGAGCTTGCTGACGCCGGCTACTCAGCCCAGGAGTTCGATGAGTCAGGCGATCTTGTAGATGCTTCAGATGAATTCGATGCACTTGAAGAAGATTTTCCTGAAGGCGAATACGAAGACAGTCTCGACGAATAAGGTTTAGTTTCAATAATAAAATGTAAAGGAGCGCCATAAATGCCGGAAATAAAGAATGATACATATCAACCGATGACATTTGATGCCATCCAGATCGGTTTAGCTTCCCCTGAGAAAATCAGGGCATGGTCCAGACGTGGAGATGATCCGGACTTTGGTATTGTTACGAAGCCTGAAACCATCAACTATAGAACACTTAAGCCAGAAAAAGACGGCTTATTCTGTGAAAAGATTTTCGGACCCAGCAAAGACTGGGAATGCCATTGCGGTAAATACAAAAAAATTCGTTATAAGGGTGTTATTTGTGACCGTTGTGGCGTAGAAGTTACCAAGTCAAACGTTCGTAGAGAGCGTATGGGACGTATCGAGCTTGCTGCTCCAGTATCCCACATATGGTACTTCAAAGGTATACCCTCCCGTATGGGATTAATTCTCGACATCTCTCCCAGAGTGCTTGAGAAGGTATTATATTTTGCTTCCTATATCGTACTTGATGCAGGAGATACCAACCTTGAATACAAGCAGGTTCTTTCCGAAAAGGAATACCAGGATGCAAAAGAACAGTTTGGCAACAAATTCCGTGTAGGAATGGGTGCCGAAGCTATCAAGGAATTATTACAGGCCATTGATTTAGAGACAGAGGCTTCCGAATTAAAAGCTGAATTAAAGGATTCAACAGGCCAGAAGAGAGCTCGTATCATTAAGAGACTCGAGGTTGTGGAGGCATTCCGTGAATCAGGCAACAAGCCTGAATGGATGGTAATGGATGTTATTCCTGTTATCCCTCCGGATTTACGTCCCATGGTACAGCTTGACGGCGGCAGATTTGCTACCTCTGACTTAAATGACCTTTACAGACGTATTATCAACCGTAACAACCGTTTACAGAGACTGTTAGAGCTTGGTGCTCCAGACATCATCGTTAGAAATGAAAAGAGAATGCTTCAGGAAGCTGTCGATGCTCTTATCGATAACGGTCGTAGAGGACGTCCGGTAACAGGTCCCAGTAACAGAGCATTAAAGTCCCTTTCAGACATGCTTAAGGGTAAGGGCGGTCGTTTCCGTCAGAACTTACTTGGTAAGCGTGTAGACTACTCCGGCCGTTCCGTTATCGTAGTAGGTCCAGAACTTAAGATTTATCAGTGCGGTCTCCCAAAGGAGATGGCAATTGAATTATTTAAGCCATTCGTTATGAAGGAGCTTGTGGGAAGAGGCATTTCCCAGAACATTAAAAATGCCAAGAAGCTTGTAGAAAGACTTGACCCCCAGGTATGGGATGTACTTGAAGATGTAATTGCAGAGCATCCGGTTATGTTAAACCGTGCACCTACACTTCACAGACTTGGTATTCAGGCCTTCGAGCCCATCCTTGTAGAGGGTAAGGCTATTAAGCTTCACCCCTTGGTATGTACAGCTTTCAACGCCGACTTCGATGGTGACCAGATGGCAGTTCACCTTCCCTTAAGCGTAGAGGCTCAGGCAGAGTGTCGTTTCTTACTTCTCTCTCCCAACAACCTCTTAAAGCCTTCAGACGGAGGTCCTGTTGCTGTTCCTTCACAGGATATGGTTCTTGGTATTTACTACCTCACCATGAAGAAGTACGCTGACTTCTCAAAGGATCCTGAGATGGTAGCTAAGGTTGTAAAGGAATACGATTCAATCGATGCTGCAAAAGCAGCAGTTAAGGATTTAGGTAAGAAAGGTCTTTCACCAGAATCAATCGTTAAGGTTAATGTTGACCCTGAAAGAAACCGTATCGTTACCTGTCGTTTGGTAGATATGCTGGGCAGATTCTACAATTCGACCAATGAAGCTTTACTTGCATATGAAAATCAGGAGATCACTCTTCATCAGCCCATCTTTGTAAAGAGATCAGCTGAATTTGAAGGCGAAACCGTTGAAGGCATGATCGAGACCACTCTCGGCCGTTTACTCTTCAACGAAATTCTTCCTCAGGATTTAGGCTACGTAGATCGTTCAAAGAAGGAAAATGCTCTAAAACCAGAAATTGATTTCCACGTAGGCAGAAAGCAGTTAAAGAGCATCCTTGAAAAGGTAATTAACATCCACGGCGCTTCAGTTACAGCTGAAACCCTCGACTTAATTAAAGCTACAGGCTACAAATATTCAACAAGAGCAGCTATGACCGTATCCATTTCCGATATGACAGTTCCTGCTTCCAAGCCTCAGATTCTTGATGACGCTCAGGCTACCGTTGATAAGATTGCCCGTAACTACCGCAGAGGCCTTATTACCGAAGAGGAACGTTACAGAGCAGTTGTTGAAACCTGGTCTGACGCCGATAAGCAGTTGACAAGCGACCTTCTTTCAGGCCTTGATAAATACAACAACATTTTCATGATGGCTGACTCCGGTGCCCGTGGTTCCAATCAGCAGATAAAACAGCTTGCCGGCATGCGAGGCCTTATGGCTGATACAACCGGTCGTACAATCGAATTACCTATTAAGTCCAACTTCCGTGAAGGTCTTGATGTACTCGAATACTTCATGTCTGCACACGGCGCAAGAAAAGGACTTTCAGATACAGCTATCAGAACCGCCGACTCCGGTTACTTAACCCGTCGAATGGTTGACGTTTCACAGGAGCTTATTATCCGTGAAATTGACTGCTGTGAGGGCAAAGAAGAAATCCCCGGCATGGACGTATATGCATTCATGGACGGTAAAGAAACAATAGAAGGCCTTAAGGACAGAATTCAGGGCAGATATACCTGCGAGGATATCTTAAATGATAAGGGCGAGGTAATCGTTAAGAAGAATCACATGATTACTCCTTCAAGAGCTGCAAGAGTTATGAAGGAAGGTATCGATGTAAACGGTAATCGTGTAACAGACGACGAAGGCAACCTTAACGTTAAGGCAAGAATCAAGGTACGTAACATTTTATGCTGCCGTTCACACAACGGTATCTGCGCTAAGTGTTATGGTGCAAACATGGCTACAGGTGAAGCAGTTCAGGTAGGTGAAGCAGTTGGTATTATCGCAGCTCAGTCAATCGGTGAGCCCGGTACACAGCTTACCATGAGAACCTTCCATACCG
>CAVIIX010000002.1:0-141266 GCA_963643225.1 Lachnospiraceae bacterium | reverse complement strand
CATTCCGCTAATGTCCATATAGACAGGTGGTTCTTGGCGTACCTTCCTTCGGCTTGGGGCTCTCGCCCCGACTCAGGTAACGTATCTGATGAATGTGTATTCTGTTGTCAAAGTTCAGGTGAGAGAAATTTTGTCCCTCAAGGGGTAGATCACGAGAAGGGCAAAAAATTAAGCCTCGAGCAAAAATTTTTTTAATTTTCTTCATAAGCTCTCCTTTGAAGCCGATTATTGATGTGCCGGAAAATAAAAAAAGGCCCGACTGCCGAATAAAGCAGTCGAGCCTGAACATAAAATATTCTATAAACGGGAATAAACTTCGCCAAACAAAAACAAATCTCGTCAAAGGGAAACAGACGCAGAGAAAAAGAAAAAGCCCCAAAATCCTTGAGATTTCAGGGCTTTTAAGCACTTTGTAATAGGAATTATCTCTTTGAGAACTGAGGAGCACGACGAGCCTTCTTTAAGCCGTACTTCTTTCTTTCCTTCATACGAGGATCTCTTGTTAAGTAACCTGCTTTCTTAAGAACAGGTCTGAAATCAGCATCAACTGTAAGTAATGCACGAGCGATACCATGACGGATAGCGCCTGCCTGACCTGTAAAGCCGCCACCCTTAACGGTAACGATTACGTCATACTTTTCTGCTGTTTCAGTAGCAACGAGGGGCTGACGAACGATAACCTTTAAAGTCTCAAGACCAAAGTATTCATCAATGTCTCTCTTATTGATTGTGATAGTGCCCTTGCCGGGTACTAAATATACTCTAGCTACGGAAGATTTTCTTCTGCCTGTTCCGTAGTATTTAGCTGCCTTTGTAGCTTTCTTAGCCATTTTACTAATCTCCTTTCAAGTCCTCTTAGAATTCTAATACTTCGGGCTTCTGAGCTGCGTGAGGATGCTCAGCACCTGCGTATACAAAAAGCTTCTTGCCCATCTGGCGTCCAAGAGGTCCCTTGGGAAGCATACCCTTAACTGCGATTTCGATAACCTCTACAGGCTTTGTAGCAAGCTTTTCAGCTAATGTAACTTCTGTAACACCGCCTACATAATCGGAGTGACGGAAGTATGTCTTCTGCTGCATTTTTTTACCTGTAACTTTAATCTTCTCAGCGTTAATAACGATTACATAATCGCCTGTATCAACATGAGGAGTGAAAATTGCTTTGTTCTTACCTCTTAAAACCTTAGCAACTTCGCTTGCTAAACGGCCAAGAGTCTTATCTGTAGCGTCAACCACATACCATTTTCTTTCGATGGTATCAGGATTTGCCATAAATGTCTTCATTTTGTTTCCTCCATAAAAATCAAACTACTGTGTATCTATGTTAATATGCCACTGCCGGGGCTATTGGCGTAAGCACACTAATCTCGTCGCACACTAAAACAGTATAACTTCACTAAAGTCCGATGTCAAGCGGATTTTCAAGAAATTTAAAGTCAATCCAATGTCGTATTTTCAAGAAATTTAAAGTCCTTAAGGATAAGGCCGCAGGCCGGTGCTGTGGGGCCTGAATACTCTCTGTCTTTTGCTTCAAGCATTGCTTTTACGTCCTCTGGGGTTCTCACCTTAAGGCCCACCCACATAAGAGTTCCTGCGATAATGCGCACCTGGTTATACAAAAATCCGTAACCTGTTACGGAAATTATGACTTCTCCGTCATTTTTTGTTACCTTTAAATCCGTGATTTCACGGACAGTAGTTTCGGCAGTTGAATCGATGCTGCAAAAGCTCTTAAAATCATGCTTGCCTATTAAATATTTTCCTCCCTCATTCATAGCCTCTATATCCAAAGGCCTTCTTTCGAAAAAGGCATAAAGTCTTTTTAAAGGCGGCATAAATTCTTCATTATATATATGATATTCATAAGTCTTTTCTGTCAGCTGATGTCTGGGGTGAAAGTCTATAGCAACCTCCTTACTCCATCTGACTCTTATGTCCTTAGGAAGCCTTGTGTTTAATGCAAAAGAAAATTTGTCGCCTGGCATTCTCATATCGGTATCAAAGACACACATGCTGCAAAGTGAGTGAACTCCTGCATCCGTGCGGCTTGCGCCTATTACTTCAATATCTGGTTGACCGCATAAGTCAGCAAGTGCTTTATTTAATTTTCCTTCAATTGTCTCTGCGTTTTTCTGAGCCTGCCAGCCGGAATAGTTGGTGCCGTCATAAGAAACGCACATTAAAATTCTTTTCATAATTAACTCAAGGATATCCGCAATCTGCTTCGCTACCTGCTCTTATATATTAAAAGAAGATTTTTATTAAAATTATGAGTGCAAGGTATAAAAATATACAAAGGTATGCAAAAGCATCCTTTTTGGCATATTTAAGGGGTTTCATTTTGGTGCGTCCATCACCTCCCTGATAGCATCTTGCTTCCATTGCCATGGCAAGGTCATTGGCGCGTCTGAAGGCAGATACAAACAGTGGAACAAGCAAAGGCACAAGAGCCTTTACACGCTTAAATATATTGCCGCTTTCAAAATCGGCTCCTCTTGCCATCTGAGCCTTCATGATTTTGTCCGTTTCTTCCATTAAAATCGGTATAAATCTAAGGGCAATCGACATCATCATTGCGATTTCATGAACCGGCACCTTAATAAGTTTCAAAAAACCAAGGCCCTTTTCAAGGCCGTCGGTTAGGTTGTTGGGAGTAGTGGTGAGTGTCATGACCGAAGACCCGATTATCAGAAACGAAAGCCTGATTGCCATAAAGCCTGCGGTGTAAACGCCTTCCTTTGTAATGGTTAATTTCCAAAAGCTTATAAGGGGCTCGCCTGTTGTCAAAAACAGATTTAATACAACAGAAAACAGCAAAAGAAAAACTATTGCCTTCATACCCTTTACCATGAACTTAAACGGCACACGACTTATCCTAATGACCAGTGCAAGAAAAACAAGTGCCGCAATATACCCTATGAAATTGTCTGTTATAAAGAGTGAAATAATAAAGATAAGCGTTCCGAATAATTTCACTCTCGGATCTAGCCTGTGGATTTTTGACTCTACAGGATAATATTGACCAAGTGTTATATCACGTAGCATTTAAAATTTCCTTTACTGCAGCTTCAACAGTTATTATATCGGTAGATACGTTAAAGCCTGCCTGCTTTAACGCATACATGGTCTTTGTAATCTGAGGCACGTTTAAGCCCATTTCCTTAAGTTCTTCCTGATGCTTAAATACGTTTATGGGCGTATCGTCAAAAGCAACTCTTCCTTTATCCATTACCACGATTCTGTCGGCATATTTAGCTACATCTTCCATGGAATGAGATACCAAAATAATGGTGCAGCCGTATTCCTTCTTTATCGATAAAAGCTTATTCAAAAGCTCATCTCTTCCCTTAGGATCAAGACCAGCTGTGGGCTCGTCCAGGATAAGCACCTTTGGCTTCATTGCAAGAACCCCTGCAATTGCTACTCTCCGCTTCTGACCCCCTGATAAATCAAATGGCGACTGATAAAAATATTCATCCTCAAGACCTACTGTTTTCAGGGCTGTATAGGCACGCAATCCAACTTCCTTTTTTGGAAGACCTAAATTTTTAGGGCCAAAGCACACGTCAAGAAACACATTTGTTTCAAAAAGCTGGTGCTCCGGATACTGAAATACAAGGCCTACATTACCACGCAATGCCTTTAAATCGTAGCCATCATCCCATATGTCCTGACCGTCCACGTATATTCCGCCTTCAGTAGGCTTTAATATGCCATTTAAGGTCTGCACAAGGGTAGATTTACCCGAGCCTGTATGGCCGATTAAACCTATAAATTCACCGTCATTAATTTTTAAGTTAACATCCTTTAATGCCACAGCCTCCATGGCTGTGCCAGGATTATAAAGATAAGATAAATGATTAATTATTATCGACATTTCTTTAAAGCCTCAATAAGCTCTTCATCCGTAAGTATTCCGTCAGGGATATTAAGTCCCTGCTGTTTAAGTAAATGGGCCGTCATTGTGACCTGCGGCACATCAAGACTTAAAGCCTTTAATTCATCAACACGCGAAAATATTTCCCTGGGTGTACCAGCCATGGCAATAGCACCTTTATCCATGACGATTACCTTATCTGCATGAATTATTTCATCCATGTAGTGGGTAATTAAAATAACCGTAATCTTTTCTACATCATTTAAGCCTCTTACAGCTCTTATAACCTCTTTTCTTCCGATAGGATCAAGCATTGCCGTTGGCTCGTCAAGTACGATACATTTAGGATGCATGGCAAGGACGCCTGCAATGGAAACTCTCTGTTTCTGTCCTCCTGAAAGTCTGTTAGGGGATTTCTTTCTGAATTCATACATATTGACGGTCTTAAGACTTTCTGTCACTCTCTCCCAAATTTCGTCTGTTGGAACGCCTAAATTTTCCGGGCCGAAGCCTACGTCCTCTTCCACCACCTGTCCGATAATCTGGTTATCAGGGTTTTGAAATACCATTCCGACGGTTCTTCTTACATCCCATAGGTTTTCGTCCCTTAAGGTGTCCTTTCCGTCCACTAAAAGCGTCCCTTCCGTAGGGTAAAGGATTGCGTTTAGGTGTTTTGCCAAGGTTGACTTTCCCGAGCCGTTATGGCCTAAAATCGCCACGAATTCGCCCTTTTTTACTTCAAAAGAAACATTGTTGACAGCCGTAGTGATGCCTTCAACGTTTCCTTCTTCATCACGCCTGATATATTCAAATGTTAAATGGTCTGCTTTAACTATTTCCACTTTTTTCTTCCTAAAAATAATGATAGAATAATTGTAATCAATCCCGAATGTTTATTATACAAGGAAATCCAATGAAACTCAAGATAAAAGCTCTTTTCAAAAAAATAAGGGATGCCTTAAAGCCTTATCAAAAGACTATTATAGAACCCCTTCTTAAAATAATCTGTATTATAATAGTGTGTGCAGTAATCGCACATGTAATGAGCGGCAACGAAACCTTACTTGAATATGCCGCAAAGAACGGCAAATAATTTTTCTTTTGCCGCATAGTCAATGATATTTGCAATCTACTTCGCTATGGCTCTACTAAAAGCAGCAGCTCGTTCCTTACTTTGTTCAGGGCTTGTAACCTGCTCCTCGTTTAATAAAACCCGTCGCCTAAAGACAGTGGGTGCTCTTTAATCTTTAAAAAATCCCGTACCTTAACCGGTACGGGATTTTTCACTTTACCTATTAAACTAATTCAAGTAAAACTTCCATAGCTGCATCGCCCTTACGCTGGCCAATCTTAACGATACGTGTATAACCGCCGTTACGATTTACGTATTTTGGAGCGATTTCATCGAAGAGCTTGTTGGTCTCGTCTGTGTAGAGAACCTTGAGCATCTGACGACGTGCATGAAGCTTTGAAGGCATATCCTTCTTGATTTCCTTCTCAACTGATTCGTAAACTGTTACCTTCTTACCATCTACTACTTCTTTAACACGCTTGCCGTCTTTATCCTTCTTAGCAACCTTTGCTGTAACCTTAACTGTTTCAAAGTTATCTTTTTCCTTAACAGCTAAAGCAATAAGACCTTCAGCGATCTTCTGTACTTCCTTAGCCTTAGCTTCGGTAGTAACGATCTTGCCGTTAGCAATTAAAGATGTAACCTGGCCTCTCAAGAGTGCCTTTCTCTGTGCAGATGTTCTGCTTAACTTTCTGTACTTTGCCATTTTAATTTCCTTTCGTGCGTGCTCTTACGGTCTTACCGCACAACTAAATGCTAATTATAATAACTCATCAGCATTGTTAAGCTGTAAGCCTAATTCCTTAAGCTTAAACAATACTTCTTCAAGTGACTTGCGACCAAGGTTTCTAACCTTCATCATGTCATCGGGTGTCTTGTTAACAAGCTCACCAACAGTGTTGATGCCTGCTCTCTTTAAGCAGTTATATGAACGAACCGAAAGCTCTAACTCGTCAATGCTCATGTCATCAGCAAGCTTTCCCTTTGAGCTGTCTTCCTTGCTTGTGATAACGTCTGTCTTCTGACCTGCTTCAGAGAGGTCGATGAAGAGAGATAAGTGCTCGCTTAATACCTTGGCGGCAAGGCTTACTGCCTCCTCGGGAGCAAGGGTGCCGTTTGTATAAACGTCAAGTGTGAGCTTATCAAAGTCAGTTACCTGACCAACACGTGTATTTGAAACTGACATATTTACACGCTCAACGGGTGTGTAGATAGAGTCAATTGCAATTACACCGATAGGAAGATCATCGTTCTTATTCTTGTCGGCGCTTACATAGCCACGGCCCTTTGTGATGGTAAGCTCCATGTAGAACTTAGCATCCTTGCCGCCGCAAAGTGTAGCGATTACAAGATCGGGATTTAAAATTTCAATGTCAGAATCAGCCTGAATGTCAGAAGCCTTGATAACGCCTTCACCAGTGAAATCAATATAAGCTGTCTTAGGCTCGAAAGAATCGCTTGTATTCTTAATAGCCAGTTTCTTTACATTTAAGATAATTTCTGTAACATCTTCCTTTACGCCGGGAATAGATGAAAACTCATGAAGTACGCCTTCAATCTTAATCTGGCTTACTGCAGCACCGGGTAATGAAGAGAGCATGATTCTTCTTAAAGAATTGCCAAGGGTAATACCATAGCCTCTCTCAAGGGGCTCTGCAACAAACTTGCCATACTTCTTATCTTCGGAAACTTCAACAACTTCCACATTCGGTCTTTCAAATTCAAACACAGTAAATACCCTCCTTTGGTTTTAAGTGAAATTACATTATTTGGAGTATAACTCGACAATAAGCATTTCGTTAACAGGTACATCGATCATTTCTCTTGTAGGAAGATTCTTAACGGTGCCCTTGAATGCATCCTGATCAACATCGATCCATTCAGGAACGAGTCTGCCGCCTGTTACTTCAAGGATATCCTTGTAACGCTGTAATTCTTTAGCCTTGTCGCTTAATGCGATTACATCGCCTGCCTTGATAAGGTATGAAGGAATGTTGATGCACTTGCCGTTTACTAAAATGTGCTTGTGGTCAACAACCTGTCTTGCTTCCTTACGTGTACGAGCAAAGCCCATACGGAATACTACGTTATCAAGTCTGCTTTCGAGCATGATCATAAGGTTTTCACCGGTCATACCCTTCATACGATCAGCCTTCTCATAATAGTTACGGAAGGGCTTCTCAAGTACGCCATAGATAAATTTTGCTTTCTGCTTTTCGCGAAGCTGAAGGCCGTATTCAGACATCTTCTTGCCTGCTCTGGCGCTTGTTCTGTTAGACTTCTTGTCATATCCCAAATATACAGGATCAAGGTCTAAGGATCTGCATCTTTTTAATACAGGAGTTCTGTTAATTGCCATTTTCTTATTTTCCTTTCAAAATATTGTTTACAGCAGCCTTTAGGCTGTCTTCTTCCAACTGCTTTCAGGCTTTAAGCCCAGACTAAACTATACGCGACGACGCTTAGGAGGTCTGCATCCGTTGTGAGGTACAGGAGTAACATCCTTAATGGAAACTACCTCCAAACCTGCAGCAGCAAGTGCACGAATTGCAGCTTCACGGCCTGAGCCGGGACCCTTTACAAATACGTCAACATACTTTAAGCCGTGAGGTAATGCAGCCTTTGTAGCTGTCTCTGCGGCCATCTGTGCAGCATAGGGAGTAGATTTCTTTGAACCTCTAAATCCAAGACCACCGGCACTTGCCCAGGATAATGCGTTACCCTCAGCATCTGTTAATGTAACGATTGTGTTGTTAAAAGATGCCTGGATATGTGCCTGTCCACGTTCAACGTTTTTCTTAACGCGCTTTTTTGTTACTTTCTTTGCAACTTTAGCCATTTTAAACTAACCTACTTTCTTCCTAATCTACTGTTAATTATTTCTTCTTATTAGCTACTGTACGCTTAGGACCCTTACGAGTTCTAGCATTGGTCTTTGTCTTCTGACCACGAACAGGAAGACCTTTACGATGACGAATACCTCTGTAGCATCCGATTTCCTGTAAAGTCTTGATGTTGAATGCAACTTCACGACGAAGGTCACCTTCTACCATGTAGTTAGCTTCAATTTCTTCACTAATTCTCTTTACTTCATCATCAGTTAAATCTCTAACACGTGTGTCAGGGTTAACCTTTGCAGCTGCCAAAATCTTGTTTGAAGATGTTCTACCGATACCGTAGATGTAGGTCAAACCGATTTCGACACGTTTTTCTCTAGGTAAGTCAATACCTGCGATACGAGCCATTTTTGTTTCCTCCAAAATCTTTCTCGCGGATTTCCGCGTGGTGCATGCTAAGCATGCTAACTAATTGAATGAGGTGGAATTTCCACCCGATCGGGACGGCTCCCGATTTTTCCGGCAAGGGACGAGTCCTCCGTTTTATTGGACTCTTGCGGTTTCAAAAGTATTATCGTAGGCTCAAACTACGTATATATACTTTAAATCCTCAAAAGGATCAACCCTGTCTCTGCTTGTGCTTTGGGTTCTCACAGATAATTCTGATCTTTCCCTTACGCTTAATTACTTTGCATTTTTCGCAAATAGGTTTTACAGAAGATCTTACTTTCATAACGTCCTCCTTTCAGTTCTTCCGAGTGGTCTCGAAAGGGCATAATAATGCCATTTCCAAAAAAGACCAAATATCACTATATCACAACGGTTTCCCGATTGCAACCACTTACAGAAAGAAAATTAAAATTATTTATCTCTCCAGATGATACGACCTTTTGTTAAGTCGTAGGGTGATAATTCAAGTGTAACTTTATCACCGGGTAAGATACGGATAAAGTTCTGTCTTAATTTACCACTGATATGTGCAAGCACTTTGTGACCATTTTCAAGTTCTACCTGAAACATGGTGTTGGGAAGCTTTTCAACTACTGTTCCTTCGATTTCGATAACATCCTGTTTAGACATTTAAATCCTCCGATTTATTAATTAAGTTTGCCAAGTGTCAAAATTTCGGGTTCACCCTCTGTAATGAGGATGGTGTTTTCATAATGTGATGCTAAAGAACCGTCTTCTGTTACAACGGTCCAGTCATCATCCAGCCAGCATACTTCCCAGCCCCCCATTGCAATCATGGGTTCAACGGCAAGTGTCATACCAGGCTCCAATCTTATGCCATGACGTTTCTGGCGGAAGTTTGGAATCTGTGGCTCCTCATGAAGGCTTGTGCCAATGCCGTGACCTACAAGGTCTCTTACGATACCGTAACCGAATTTTGATACGTAGTCATCAATGGCATTTGAAATATCGTGTAGGTGATTTCCGGCTTTTGCATATTTGATGCCTTCAAAGAAAGACTGTTTTGTGACATCCATAAGCTTCTGTGCCTCGGGGCTTACCTTACCGACGCCATAGGTTCTTGCAGCGTCTGAGTGATATCCCTTATAGATAAGGCCACAGTCAAGGCTTACAATGTCGCCTTCCTTTAATTTACGCTTTTTATTAGGTATACCATGCACCACTTCATCGTTAACCGATACGCAGATGGAAGCTGGGTATCCGTTATAATTAAGGAAGTTGGGAGTGCATCCGTAACTGCGGATTAAGCGCTCGCCCTCAATATCAATATCCTTTGTTGAAATACCAGGAGCAATAATCTTACTAAGCTCATCATGAACCTCTGATAAGATTCTGCAGGACTCTCTCATAAGTTCGATTTCTCTGGGAGACTTAATTGTTACTGACATAGTTTAACTCCAATCTTTGATCAGCCAAGAATTGAAACGATAGAAGCAAACACTTCATCCATCTTCTTTGTGCCATCAACCTCTTTAAGAACGCCCTTCTTTGAATAGAAATCAATAAGGGGCTGTGTCTGCTTGTGGTAAACATCAAGACGATTCTTAACTGTCTCGGGCTTGTCATCATCTCTTAAAATAAGATTTGCACCGCACTTGTCACATACGCCTTCAGTCTTTGTGGGAGCGTATACAACGTGATAGGTAGCACCGCAGGTAACACAGGCTCTGCGTCCTGACATACGATTAATGATGTTTTCATCGGGAACATCTACGTTAATTGCATAATCAACCTTGTCGTTTAATTCGGTTAATGCCTTATCTAGAACCTCTGCCTGTGGAATGGTGCGGGGAAAACCATCAAGTACGTAACCGTTCTTGCAGTCATCC
This sequence comes from Lachnospiraceae bacterium, assembly GCA_963643225.1. Taxonomy (GTDB): domain Bacteria; phylum Bacillota; class Clostridia; order Lachnospirales; family Lachnospiraceae; genus UBA1258. The sequence continues at coordinate 131,180 of CAVIIX010000002.1, read as the reverse complement.
TTAGCAACTCTGTCAAGCAAAATCTTAACTGTTAATTCATCAGGTACAAGTAAACCCTGATCCATATATTTCTTAGCTTCCATACCAAGCTCTGTACCATTCTTGATATTTGCACGGAAGATATCTCCTGTAGAAATATGAGGAAGTGAATACTTCTCACAAATCATTTCGGCCTGAGTGCCTTTTCCTGCGCCCGGAGCGCCTAACATAATAATTTTCATTTTGAATTACTCCTTAAAATAAAGAATATATATTTATTTTATTGCCTTTAAGCAAATTAATTTCGATTTCATAAACGCACAAGGTCGGAGTGAGCAAATTACCCACTCCGAACTGTATATGCATTTCTTTTACTGATTCAAGAATCCCTTGTAGTTTCTTACAAGCATCATGCTTTCAACCTTTGTAAGAGTTTCAATGACAACTGAAACTACGATGATAAGGCTGGTGCCAAGGAAGGTTACTGATGCATTGAATACACCGTAGAAGATGTAAGGCAAAATACCGATGATCATAAGACCGATTGCACCAATAAAGATGATGGCATTTAAGATGTTTGTAATATAGTCACTGGTGGGCTTACCGGGTCTGATGCCGGGAATAAAGCCGTTTGACTTCTTAAGGTTATCTGCAAGCTCTATAGGATTAAAAGTAATGGACGTATAGAAGTATGCAAATAATACAACAAGGATACAATAAACAAGTAAGCCGATTGAGTAAATCGGGTATGCCTTATTTACCCAGTATTTGGAGCTTAAGCCCTTAAGAATTTCATTCCATATGCCTGTGCCTGAATAGCCGCAGAGTGAAGAAATGATACCGGGTGTCTGTAACAGGGATGAAGCAAAGATGATCGGGATAACACCTGCGGTGTTGATTCTGATCGGGATGTTGGAAGCTGTTCCTCCACCCATCTTTGAGCCCTGTGAACGACGAGCATACTGTACAGGAATCTTTCTGACGCCTGAGTTAAGAAGTACTACAAGCATAATCATTAATACTAAAATAGCAAGAATAATAACTACTGCAAGTACCTGCTGAGCAATACGCTTACCCTCTACAAATACAAACTGATTAAATAAGCTTGTCATATCTTCGGGAATTCTGGCGATGATGTTTACTAAAAGGATAATTGAAATACCGTTGCCGATACCATTCTCTGTAATTCTTTCGCCAATCCACATTACAAATGCTGAGCCTGCTGTTAAAGCAGCAATTGCTGTAATAACGTTCAAGGCATTGTATTCTTCAAGATATCCTGAACGACCAAAGGAAATGGTCATTGCTGCAGATTCGATTAATGCTAAAGCTACTGTTACGTATCTTGTGATAGAAGCAATTTTCTTTCTGCCTTCGCCGCCTTCTTTCTGCATTTCCTCAAGCTGAGGAATAGCAATTGTAAGAAGCTGCATAATAATTGAAGATGTAATGTAAGGTGTGATGTTTAATGCAAGCAGTGACATATTAAGGAATGAACCGCCTGTAAAAGCATCTAAGAAGTTGAATGCATCACTTGTCTGAGCGGCAAACCATTCAGCGAAGAAGTTTCTGTCAACACCCGGAACCGGCATCTGACAGCCGATTCGGATGATGAAGATCATCAAAAGTGTGTATCCTAACTTTGTTCTGATTTCTTTGATTTTGAATGCATCTCTAAGTGTCTTGAACATTAGATCACCTCTGCAGTTCCACCAAGCTTCTCAATCATCTCTTTAGCAGATTCGCTATAAGCATTTACTTTAACATTGAGCTTTTTGGTAAGTTCGCCGTTGCCAAGAATCTTAACACCGTCTGCAGGGTTATTGATAATTCCCTGTGCCATGAGTGCTTCTACATCAACGGTTGCGCCGTTTTCAAACACTTCTAATGCACTTACATTAATTGCTACGATTTCCTTGTGGTTTCTGTTTTTGAAACCTCTCTTAGGAAGACGTCTGTATAAAGGCATCTGACCACCTTCGAAACCGATTCTGGGAGCTCCGGAACGAGCCTTCTGACCCTTATGGCCCTTACCGGCTGTCTTGCCATTACCTGAACCGTGTCCACGTCCTCTTCTAAAATTATCACTGTGTTTAGAGCCTTCTGCGGGCTGTAAGTTAGATAATTCCATTGTGACACCTCCTCTTTATTAAGCTTCTTCTACTTTAACTAAGTGTCTTACCTGCTGAATCATTCCCTTAACAGCATCATTGTCAGGAAGCTCTACTGTCTGATTAAGCTTATGAAGGCCTAATGCTTCAACAGTTGCTCTGTGCTTAGGAATTGCTCCGATAGTAGATTTCACTAAAGTAACTTTAATCTTTTTAACTTTCTTTGTTGCCATGATTCAAGCCCTCCCTTATGCCATTACTTCGTCAACGGACTTGCCACGGTTAGCTGCAACCTGTTCAGGGGACTTAAGAGCAGCAAGACCTGCAATTGTTGCAAGAACAACGTTCTGCTTATTGTTTGATCCGAGTGACTTTGTACGGATATTCTTGATACCTGCAAGTTCACATACTGTACGAGCAGGGCCACCGGCGATAATACCGGTACCTTCGGGAGACTTCTTAAGTAATACGGAAGCAGATCCGAATTTACCAAAGAAATCATGGGAAATTGATTTGTTCTCGTCAAGTGCTACGCTTACGAGATTCTTCATTGCGTCTTCTTTACCTTTACGAATAGCTTCGGGGATTTCTGCAGCTTTTCCAAGGCCGGCGCCTACGTGACCATTACCGTCACCTACAACTACCAAAGCTGTGAAACGCATGTTACGTCCGCCTTTAACAACCTTTGTAACACGCTTGATGGTAACCACCTTGTCACTAAACTCCATGTTAGTTGTATCTATCATAGTGCGTTTCATGTGATGTGTTCTCCTTCCTAGAATTCCAACCCAGCTTCTCTTGCTGCGTCAGCTAATGCTGCTACTTTACCCTGGTATATAAAGCCGCCTCTGTCGAAAACAACTTCCTTAATACCTTTTTCTAATGCACGCTTTGCGATTACAGTACCTAAATATGCTGCTGCGTCGACGTTGTTGGTCTTTTCAAGTTCAGCCTTAACATCCTTTTCAACTGTGGATGCTGCAACTAATGTCTTACCAACTGTATCATCGATAATTTGAGCATACATATGGTTGTTGCTACGGAATACTGCAAGACGAGGTCTTTCAGCAGTGCCTGCAAAACGGTTGCGGATTCTCATGTGCTTTTTAACACGGATTTCCTGTTTAGATTCTTTTGAAACCATTTTTATACTCTCCTTATCTATTATTTCTTACCGGTCTTACCAACTTTACGTCTGATAACTTCATCAGCATACTTGATACCCTTGCCCTTGTAAGGTTCAGGTCTTCTCTTGTCTCTGATCTCAGCTGCAAACTGGCCAACTTTTTCTTTGTCGATACCCTTAACGGTAATTACGTTACCTTCAACAACAGTCTCGATACCTGCGGGATCTTCCATTTCTACCGGATGAGAATAGCCTAAGGATAAGGTAAGCTTCTTGCCAGCCTTGGCTGCCTTGTAACCTACACCGTTTACTTCAAGCTTCTTCTCATAACCACTTGTTACACCAACAACCATGTTATTGATGAGGGTTCTTGTTAAACCGTGAAGAGATTTCATTTTCTTTAAGTCGTTAGGACGAGAAACAACGATTTCAGCGCCTTCAACTTTAATGTCCATCTCTGAGGGTAATACTCTTTCAAGAGTACCCTTGGGACCTTTAACGGTCACTTTGTTATTTTCTGCAATTTCTACAGTTACGCCTGCAGGAATTGCGATTGGCATTTTACCTATACGTGACATGCCCGTACCTCCTATTAAAAATTAGGTTAATATTTAAAATTTCTTACCAAACGAATGCAAGTACTTCGCCACCAACTTCAAGCTCACGGGCTTTCTTGTCGGTAACTACGCCCTGGTTTGTGGAAATGATAGCGATACCAAGACCACCGAGAACCTTAGGAAGATCTTCCTTGCTAGCGTATACACGAAGACCGGGCTTGGAAATTCTCTGAATACCGGAGATAATCTTTTCGTTCTTATCTGCACCATACTTAAGTGTGATGTGGATGTTCTTGAATGCGCCGTCTTCAATGATATCAAATTTCTTGATGTAGCCTTCATCTAAAAGAATCTGAGCAATTGCTAACTTCATCTTTGATGCAGGAACATCTACTGTATCGTGTTTTGCAGTGTTAGCATTACGAATTCTTGTAAGCATATCTGCAATAGGATCATTAGTTGTTGCCATTTGATTGTCCTCCTTCCTTCTTACCAGCTTGCCTTTTTAACGCCGGGGATTTCTCCCTTGTATGCGAGTTCACGGAAGCAAACTCTGCAAATACCATACTTTCTTAATACAGCATGGGGACGTCCACAAATCTTGCAGCGGGTATAAGCTCTTGTAGAGAACTTAGGCTTTTTCTGCTGTTTAAGCTTCATTGCTGATTTAGCCATAGTTTTGTCTCCTCCTATTTCGCGAACGGCATGTTGAATAATCTTAATAATTCACGTGCCTCTTCATCTGTCTTTGCTGTTGTTACGAAGATAATGTCCATACCACGAACCTTATCTACCTTATCATATTCGATTTCAGGGAAAATGATCTGCTCCTTGATACCAAGTGCATAGTTACCTCTGCCATCGAAACCATTTGGGTTTACACCTCTGAAGTCACGAACTCGGGGAAGTGCAAGGTTAACGAGACGATCACAGAATTCGTACATCTTCTCACCACGAAGGGTAACCTTACATCCAATTGCCTGGCCTTCACGAATCTTGAAGTTAGCAACTGACTTCTTAGCCTTAGTGATAACTGCCTTCTGACCGGCAATCTTTTCCATGTCAGCTACAGCAGATTCTAAAACCTTTGCGTTTTCCTTTGCTTCGCCAACACCCATATTAATTACGATCTTGTCGAGCTTGGGAACCTCCATAACGTTCTTATAACCGAACTTGTCTGTCATAGCCTTGACAATTTCGTTTTTGTATAAATCTTTATATCTACTCACGTTTATAGGCCTCCTTTATTTAATCGATAACATCGCCCGTTGCCTTAGCAAAACGGACCTTTTTGTCGCCATCCATCTTGAAGCCAACACGAGTAGTCTTGCCCTTAAATACGAGCATAACGTTTGAAACATCAATAGCTGCTTCTTTCTGTACGATGCCGCCGTTCTGATTAGCCTGGGAGGGCTTCATGTGCTTAGTAACCATGTTAACGCCTTCTACAACAACCTTAGCGTTCTTATGGTCTACAACAAGAACCTTACCTTCTTTTCCGGTGTCCTTGCCGGCGATAACCTTAACGGTATCACCTTTCTTAATTTTCATTGTTGCCATTTAGCTACCTCCTAGAGTACTTCGGGAGCTAAAGAAACAATCTTAGAGAACTGTTTCTCACGAAGCTCACGTGCTACAGGTCCAAAGATACGGGTTCCCTTGGGTTCCTTGTCATCCTTGATAATTACTGCAGCATTTTCGTCAAATTTGATATAGGAACCGTCTTTACGACGAGCGCCCTTAACTGTACGAACAACAACAGCCTTAACTACATCACCCTTCTTAACCATACCGCCGGGTGTAGCATCCTTAACACTGGCAACGATAACATCGCCGATGTTAGCATATCTTCTTGTAGATCCGCCCATAACACGGATGCAAAGCAATTCCTTAGCACCGGTGTTATCAGCAACCTTCAATCTGCTTTCCTGTTGAATCATGCTTATTCTCCTTCCAATGCTTACTTAGCTTTTTCTACGATTTCAACAAGTCTCCATCTCTTGTCCTTGGAGAGTGGTCTTGTTTCCATTACTTTAACTGTATCGCCTACATGGCACTCATTGTTTTCATCATGAGCTTTAAGCTTGTAGGTTCTTTTAACGATCTTACCGTAAAGAGGATGCTTTACGTTATCTACAACTGCAACCGTGATTGTCTTGTCCATCTTATCGCTGACAACCTTACCGGTACGTGTTTTTCTAAGATTTCTATCTTCCACGACTTAAGTCTCCTTTCTTATCTTCCAATGCCGAACTTATGCTTCAGCCTTTGACTTGGCAGTCAAAACAGTCTGAATTCTTGCAATGTTCTTTCTAACTTCTTTAATTCTAGCAGTATTCTCTAACTGGTTAGTGGCATTCTGGAATCTCAAATTGAAAAGTTCCTTCTTAGCATCGGTTAATTCCTTTGCTAATTCTGCAGTTGTCTTTGCATTTAAGCTATCAACATACTTATTAGTTTTCATTAGATGCACCGCCTTCCAAGTCCGCTTTAGAAACGATCTTACATTTGCAAGGAAGCTTGTGTGATGCCAGACGTAATGCTTCTCTAGCTGTTTCTTCAGGAACACCTGCGATTTCAAACATTACACGTCCGGGCTTAACTACTGCTACCCAATACTCTACTGTACCTTTACCGGAACCCATACGAGTTTCAGCAGGCTTTGCTGTGATGGGCTTGTCAGGGAAAATCTTAATCCATACCTGACCACCACGTTTTACGTATCTTGTCATAGCAACACGGGCTGCTTCAATCTGGTTTGACTTAATCCAGCAGGGTTCGGTTGCTACAAGTCCGAATTCACCATTTGAAATGGTATTACCACGCATCGCTTTTCCGGCCATAGTGCCGCGGAACTGTTTACGACGCTTAACTCTCTTAGGCATTAACATAATTATTTGTCGCTCCCTTCCTTAGTATTCTTTGTAGGAAGGACCTCACCCTTGTAGATCCATACCTTGATACCGAGCTTACCGTATGTGGTATCTGCTTCTGCAAAACCATAGTCGATGTCAGCTCTGATTGTCTGAAGCGGAATTGTGCCCTCGCTGTAGGTTTCTGTTCTTGCGATATCAGCACCGCCGAGACGTCCGCCAACTGCTGCCTTGATACCAAGAGCACCAGACTTCATTGTTCTTGACATTGCAGACTTCATAGCACGTCTGAAGGAAACACGATTTTCAAGCTGCTGAGCAATGTTCTCAGCTACAAGCTGTGCATCCTTGTCGGGGCGCTTGATTTCCTTAATGTCAACCAGAACCTTCTTGCCGTTTGTAAGCTTTGCAACTTCATTCTTTGTAACTTCAATTTCCTGTCCGCCCTTACCGATGATTAAACCGGGCTTAGCGGTGAAGATAATAACCTTAACGCGGTCAGAAGCTCTTTCGATTTCGATCTTGCTGATGCCGGCGCTGTATAATTTCTTCTTAAGGTACTTTCTAATGTTGTAATCTTCTACTAAGTTGTCAGCGAAATCGGATTCTGCATACCATCTGGAATCCCAATCCTTGATTACACCGACTCTAAGTCCATGAGGATTAACTTTCTGTCCCATTTTTGCTCCTCCTATCTTTCATCCAGCACAATTGTGATGTGGCTCATACGCTTTTCAATTCTGTAAGCGCGGCCCTGTGCACGGGGTCTTACTCTCTTCATTGTGGGTCCTTTGTTGGCATAGCACTCTGCTACATAAAGGTTATCAGCATTCATGCCGTTGTTGTTTTCGGCATTAGCAATTGCTGACTCCAACAATTTTTTAATGATACTTGAACCATATCTGGGATTATATGTAAGAATAGCAAGAGCTGTCTTTGCATCTTTTCCTCTGATGGCGTCTAAAACGAAACAAGCCTTCTGAACCGAAATTCTAGCGTAAGACAATTTTGCTGAAGGTCTTGTATCTTTCTGTGCGTTTCTTTCTCTCTTAATTTGAGATCTATGTCCTTTAGCCATAGATTTGTCCTCCTTTCAAATTGCCTCTTACTTTACTTTAGACTTCTTTTCGTCCTTACCATGACCTCTAAAGGTTCTGGTAGCAACGAATTCGCCAAGTTTGTGTCCAACCATGTCTTCTGTGATATATACCGGAACATGCTTACGTCCGTCGTGTACTGCAATCGTGTGTCCTACAAATGAGGGGAAGATTGTTGAACGACGTGACCAGGTCTTAATAACCTGCTTCTGTCCGGCTGCATTCATCGCATCAACCTTCTTAAGAAGGCTTGCATCTGCGAAAGGTCCTTTTTTAATCGATCTAGCCATTGATCTGTCCTCCTGTATTATTTAATAGCCTTACCGTTACGTCTTCTTACGATGAGCTTGTTGGAAGCCTTCTTAGCCTTACGTGTCTTAAGACCAAGTGCGGGCTTACCCCAAGGAGTGCTGGGACCGGGACGACCGATACCACACTTACCTTCACCACCACCATGAGGATGGTCGTTGGGGTTCATAACGGAACCACGAACTGTAGGACGGATACCCATGTTACGCTTACGACCTGCCTTACCAAGATTTACAAGGTTGTGATCGCCGTTGCCTACAACACCGATGGATGCGCGGCATACTAAGGGAACCATTCTCATTTCACCTGAAGGAAGTCTTAATGTTGCATACTTACCTTCTTTTGCAAGTAACTGAGCCGAGTTGCCGGCTGAACGTACAAGCTGTCCGCCCTTACCGGGATAAAGCTCAATGTTGTGTACCTGAGTACCGATCGGGATCTCTGAAAGAGGTAAGCAGTTACCGATTCTTACTTCTGCTTCAGGTCCGTTCATAATCTTCATGCCATCCTTAAGTCCTTCAGGAGCAAGGATGTATGCTTTTTCACCATCTGCATAGCAGATAAGTGCGATGTTGGCTGTTCTGTTAGGGTCGTATTCGATACCGATTACCTTTGCAGGAACGCCGTCTTTTAATCTCTTAAAATCTACAATTCTGTATTTCTTCTTGTTACCGCCACCGATGTGTCTAACGGTAATTTTACCCTGGTTGTTACGACCGGCTGTCTTGGGGATTGAAACCACAAGGCTCTTCTCAGGAGTTGTTTTGGTGATTTCTGAGAAATCTGAACCAGTCATGTTTCTTCTGGAGGGTGTATAGGCATTATATGTCTTAATTCCCATTTTTGTATCTCCTTTACTGATTTGTTATCACGCTTCAATTGCGTATAAGGTGAAGGCCTTTCTTATAAGCCTGCAAAGATTTCGATATCCTTGCTGTCGTCTGTTAACCAAACGATTGCCTTCTTTGTTGCAGCGGTCTTACCAACTGTAGCGCCACGTCTCTTGGACTTTCCGTCATAGTTAACGGTGTTAACGCGCTTTACCTTGGTGCCTGCAAACATTTTTTCTACAGCTTCCTTAATCTGAGACTTGTTAGCGTCTGTGTGTACAAGGAATGTGTATTTCTTTTCGCCCATGCCTGCCATAGACTTTTCAGTAAGTACAGGCTTAAGGATTACGTCATAGTACTGAATAGATGCCATTATGCGTACACCTCCTCGATTTTCTTGGCTGCTTCCTTTGTAAGAACAATGGTGCCGCCCTTCATAACGTCATAAACGTTGATCTGGTTAACAATGGTAGTATCAACACTTGCCATGTTCTTTGCTGAAAGAACTACGTTTGTATCGTTCTCAGCAAGAACTACAAGGCCCTTTTCTACCTTTAAATTCTTCATTACATTAGCAAAGCTCTTTGTCTTGATTTCATCAAACTTTAATTCGTCTACAACGATAAGCTTGTTTTCAATAACTCTGCTGGTGAGTGCAGACTTTAATGCTGCTCTCTTTTCCTTCTTGTTAAGCTTGAAGGAATAATCACGGGGTACGGGAGCGAATACAACGCCGCCTCCTGTCCACTGAGGAGCTCTTGTTGAACCCTGTCTAGCATGACCGGTTCCTTTCTGTCTCCAAGGTTTTCTTCCGCCACCTGAAACTTCAGAACGGGTCTTTGCCTTCTGTGTTCCCTGACGATTGTTAGCAAGCTGCTGAACTACAGCCATGTGTACGAGATGTTCGTTAACTTCTACACCGAATACTGCGTCGCTTAAGTCGATCTTTTCAACTTCCTTGCCTTCCATATTATAAACAGCTACTTTTGCCATCTTAATGGTCCTCCTTCCGATCTTTATTAAGCGTTAGCCTTAACAGTTTCTTTAATAGTAACTAAGGCCTTCTTGGGTCCTGGTACAGCGCCCTTAACCAGTAATAAGTTGTTTTCTGCATCAACTCTTACTACCTCAAGGTTCTGAACCGTAACCTTTACGTGTCCCATGTGACCGGGCATTCCTTTACCCTTAAATACACGGCTGGGTGAGGAACATGCACCGTTGGAACCCTGATGACGATGGAATTTGGAACCATGCTTCATAGGTCCTCTGTGCTGACCGTATCTCTTGATAGCGCCCTGGAATCCTTTACCCTTTGAAATAGCGGTTGCATCGATCTTGTCGCCTTCAGCGAAGATGTCTGCCTTGATTTCAGCGCCAAGTGCATAGTCGCTTGCGTTTTCAAGCTTGAATTCTCTTACGTATCTCTTTGTAGTAGTACCGGCCTTGTCGAAGTGTCCCTTCATAGCCTTGTTAACGCCATGAGCATGAACATATTCTTTCTTGCCGTTTGCGTCTTTGTTGATGATTCTTTCCTTCTTTTCAGCAAAACCAACCTGGACTGCTTCATAGCCGTCGTTTTCAACGGTCTTGATCTGTGTAACAACACAGGGGCCTGCCTGAAGTACTGTAACGGGGATTAAAGAACCGTCCTCGTTGAAGATTTGAGTCATTCCGACTTTTGTAGCTAATATTGCTTTCTTCATTTTTCCTCCTTGTTTCTACAGCGGAACGCATCTGCATTCATTCTAGTAGAGGTTTTTCTTTCTTAATTAATGTGTTACTTATGATGAATTATTTCATCTTGATGACAATGCTTACACCTGCGGGCATTTCTAATCTCTGAAGTGCCTCAATTGTCTTGGGTGTAGGAGCAATGACATCAATGAGTCTCTTGTGGGTTCTCTGTTCGAACTGTTCTCTGGAATCCTTGTATTTGTGAACAGCTCTAAGAATTGTTACAACTTCCTTTTTAGTAGGAAGCGGAACAGGTCCACTAACCTGGGAACCGTTTTTCTTAACGGTTTCGATGATTTTCTTAGCAGATGAATCAACTAACTGATGATCATATGCCTTGAGTGTGATTCTCATTACTTGACTTGCCATAAAAAAAGTCTCCTCCTTTTCGTACTTTCGAATCTAAGTACGACAAGTGGCGACTGTACACTCTCCCGTGCGTGTCTTACCACTCCGAAAAATTAGAAGAATACGTAATGCATTCTTCAATTCCAAAGCGGACGGCTTTTGCACGTCGTTTCTACTTATTTGTAGACAGTTGCTTTGTACAGTGACCTTGTCGTCAGTTTCTAAAACTTGACATTCGCTCCACGGAAAACCTGCAAATGATTTTGTACTAACCACATGCAGCAACCTCACGTTTCATCGCTATCTATGCCACAGCAAGAAGTACTATACTACAGTTCACTGTAAAAAGCAAGTCCTTTTTTAAATTTTTTCGTTACATTTTTTCTTTACATTTTCATCCATCTGCCGCTTGCTCCGCAGGGAAGGACAAGTCCGTTATCGGAAACAGGAAGTCCTATTTCATCTGCCTTAACAAAACCCGGATGCCTTGAATTAATTGCAGTATTTAGCATATAGCTTAATACTGCGGGCTGAAGCCCGGTTGTATAGCTGTTAATTAAAAAGAAAAGAGCATCCTCTGATAAAATTTTCTCACAGAGCTCTATAAAAGGATATATACTTTCCTCAATCTTCCAGATTTCCCCTTTTGGGCCTCTTCCGTATGATGGAGGATCCATGATAATGGCATCGTATTTGCTGCCTCTTCTTATTTCTCTTTCAACAAATTTTCCGCAGTCATCAACAAGCCATCTGATTTTGGCATTTTCAAGACCCGAAGAAGCTGCATTTTCTTTTGCCCACTGCACCATACCCTTCGAGGCGTCCACATGGGTTACTTCAGCTCCTGCCAAAGAAGCTGCAATCGTAGCACCGCCTGTATAAGCAAAGAGGTTCAATACTTTAATGGGCTTTTCAGGATTCCTTTCCCTTGCTCCTTTTATAATAGAAGAAAACCAGTCCCAGTTAACTGCCTGTTCTGGGAAAAGGCCGGTATGCTTGAAGGCAAAAGGCTTTAAATGAAATTTTGCACCGTTCTCATAGGAAATCATCCATTCATTAGGAAGATCGAAAAATTCCCATTCGCCGCCACCCTTTGAGCTTCTGTGATAGTGACCGTTAAGCTTATTCCAGTTTTTGTTGGTTTTTTTAGTATTCCAGATAACCTGGGGGTCCGGACGAAGCAGGATATATTTTCCCCATCTTTCAAGCTTTTCTCCGTTGCAGGTATCTATTACTTCATAATCCTTCCAGTTATTGGCAATCCACATAGTTTTCTCCTAAAGACATATACCTTACGCGCGAGTGCGCACACGCGGCACGTAGTGCTTTTTTTACAATATAGGGGATTGCAGCACAATTCCATATATTGTAAAAAAGGGCCGAGTAATGAAACCCGGCCCAAATCTTTATAAGGGGTAAGATTACTTTAATGTAACCTTTGCGCCAGCTTCTTCAAGCTGTTTCTTTAATGCTTCAGCGTCAGCCTTGCTTGCTGCTTCCTTAACTACCTTGGGAGCTGCTTCAACAAGATCCTTTGCTTCCTTAAGACCAAGACCGGTAACTTCACGTACAACCTTGATAACCTTAACCTTTTCAGCGCCAACTTCTGTAAGTTCAACGTCGAATTCTGTCTTTTCTTCAGCTGCTTCTGCAGGACCTGCTGCTGCAACTACAACGCCTGCTGCTGCGGATACACCGAACTCTTCTTCGCAAGCTTTTACTAAGTCGTTTAATTCTAATACTGATAACTCTTTGATAGCATCAATGAGTTCCTGAGCTGTTAATTTAGCCATTTTAAATTTCCTCCATTAAAAAATAATTGTTAATTGTAATTACCTGAAAGCTTATGCTTCTGCAGGTGCTTCTGCGGGTGTTTCTTCAGCAGCTAAAGCTTCTTCCTTAGCGGGTGCTGCACATGCAGCTGCGCCACCTTTTTCTGCTAACTGGTTCATAACACGAGCAAAGTTTGTAATAGGAGACTGTAAGCTTCCAAGTAACTTGGAGATTAATTCGTCTCTTGAAGGGATAGAAGCGATGGTTTCCATACCCTTAGCATCGTAGTAAGTGCCTTCTACTACGCCGCCCTTAACTTCAAGTGCTTTAGCTGTCTTAGCGAACTTAGCGATAACTCTTGCGGGAGCTGTTGCATCTGCCTTACCGATAGCAATAGCTGTAGGTCCTTCTAATACAGGAACGATTGCCTCAAAGTCTGTGCCCTTAATGGCACTTGTGATGAAGGTGTTCTTATATACCTTGTAGGTAACGCCTTCTGCTCTTAATGCCTTACGAAGTTCAGTATCTTCTGCAACTGTAAGACCTCTGTAGTCTACAACTACAACTGACTGAGCGTCCTTAATCTGTTCAGAAATTTCTGCAACGATTGCGGACTTGGCATCTTTAATTGCCTGATTTGCACTAGCCATTTTTTTACCTCCTTATAAAATTTGCCGAACAGGAGATTTACTAAAAAAATCCCTCTGCCTAAAGACAGAGGGATTCGTAAATAATCAATACTCACTGGTTCCTCGGTAGGCGGTTATCTTACGCGGGTAATTCCCGCACCTACTGTCTTCGGCCTTGTATAAATTAACACAAAAATTTTAATGTGTCAACTTTTAAATAATTAGAACTTTGCTACGCTCATACGAATGCCGGGGCCCATTGTAGTGCTAAGTGTAGCTGACTTAATGTACTGACCCTTTAATGCTGAAGGCTTAGCCTTAAGAATAGCATCCATAAGTGCTTCATAGTTCTGCTGTAACTGTTCCTCTGTAAAGGAAGCCTTACCAACGGGAACGTGAATGATGTTGGACTTATCAAGACGGTATTCAATCTTACCTGCCTTAATATCGTTAACAGCCTTTGTAACGTCCATTGTAACGGTACCTGCCTTAGGGTTAGGCATTAATCCCTTAGGACCTAAAACCTTACCAAGACGACCAACAACGCCCATCATATCGGGAGTAGCAACAACAACGTCGAAATCAAGCCATCCTTCATTCTGAATCTTTGGAATAAGTTCATCGCCGCCTGCGAAATCAGCGCCTGCTGCAAGAGCCTCATCAAGCTTTGGTCCTTTAGCAAATACTAATACTTTAACGGTCTTACCTGTTCCGTTTGGAAGAACAACTGCGCCACGGATCTGCTGTTCAGCATGACGTCCGTCACAACCTGTTCTTAAATGTAATTCAACTGTTTCATCAAATTTAGCAGTAGCTGTCTTCTTTACTAATGCGATAGCATCAGCTGCCTCATAATACTGAGAACGATCAACGAGCTTAGCTGCTTCAACATATTTCTTACCGTGTTTCATATCGATATCCTCCTAAGCTCTTACTGTTCTACTGTAACGCCCATGCTTCTGCATGTGCCTGCGATCATACTCATAGCTGCTTCTAAGGATGCTGCGTTAAGATCCTTCATCTTTAATTCAGCAATTTCCTGAAGCTTAGCCTTTGAGATTGTAGCAACCTTTGTCTTGTTAGGCACGCCTGAACCAGACTTAATGTTGCAAGCCTTCTTGATAAGAACAGCTGCAGGGGGAGTCTTTGTGATGAAGCTGAAGCTTCTGTCAGCATAAACTGTGATAATAACTGGAACGATTGTGTCGCCCATGTCTGCTGTCTTAGCATTGAACTGCTTTGTAAACTCAACAATGTTTACACCGTGCTGACCAAGTGCAGGTCCAACAGGTGGAGCAGGTGTTGCTTTGCCGGCAGCAATCTGTAACTTAATATAACCTTCTACTTTCTTTGCCATTTTGGCACCTCCTAATAAATATGTGGTTAAGCACGCCTTGACCCGGAGAATCCGGAGGCGCTCCCACGTTAGTGGGTATATTTAAACGCAATGCGCTAAATATCTTAATTCATAGCTCTTACTTCTGCAAAATTAATTTCTACAGGAGTCTCACGACCAAATAATTCTACCATGATTGTAGCCGTCTGCTTGTTATAATCCATACGGGTAACAACACCAACGGTGTTGTTCCACACGCCTGAAACAACTGCAACCGTGTCGCCTTCCTTGAAGTCGACAGAAACGTTCTCCATGCGGATACCTAAAGGCTTCATTTCAGCCTCTGTAAGGGGCACAGGCTTTGACCCTGGGCCTACGAAACCTGTAACACCGCGTGTGTTTCTAACGATATACCAGGTGTCATCGTTCATAACCATTTTAACAAGAACATATCCTGGGAACATCTTTTTTTGAGAAGTTTTGCGCACGCCGTCCTTCATTTCAACAACGTCCGAAACTGGTACTCTTACTTCTTCAATTTCTTCTTCGAGATGACGGTTGGCAATTGTCTTTTCAAGTGTAACCTTCACCTTATTTTCATATCCGGAATAGGTATGAGCTACATACCATTGTGCTTCTGCCATCGAAAAACCTCCACTTTACTGTGTGATAAAGTTAACGCCGTACTGAATAAGAAAATCGAATGCGGCAATAAGGATTCCTACTACGATCGCTATAGCAGTAACTGCAACTGACTGTCTGAAAACGTCTTCCTTGGAGGGCCAGATAATCTTCTTCCATTCAATTGATACACGCTTAAAAAATCCGGGCTTGTTTTCTTTTTTATTGGAATCTGCCATGATAAGCTCCTTTAATAAACGTACAGACTATTTTGTCTCTTTATGCATTGTGTGACGCTTGCAGAATCTGCAGTATTTCTTTGTTTCCATACGATCAGGATGAGTCTTCTTATCCTTGGTAGTATTGTAATTACGCTGTTTGCACTCGGTGCATGCTAATGTGATCTTTGTACGCATAAATTTTCCCTCCGCGTATATATAATTCAAAAATTTTAACACAAAAAAAGGAGCCTAATTTCTCTCCGCTAAGTTAATTTACCATAGCTTTGTAAATCCGTCAAGTGGTTTTTCCTTATTTCAGCAATAAAATTAATCAGCAAAAGAAAAACGCCTGTAAGCATCAAATACATCCCCTGCTTTAAACCGCTCAATTCATATTTAAATTCTATTTCGTGCTCTCCTTCTGGCACCGCAATTACCATAAAACCGTAGTCTGCTTTTATAATAGAAGTTTCCCTTCCATCCACGTAAGCGCTGAAGCCTTCTTCATATGGCACGCTAAAGAAAAGTACGCCTGCTTCTTCCAAATGTGAGGTAGCAGTAAAGCCGTGAGTTGAAGTTTTAAAATCAGTGCAGGCAGTATTAGCCCTTCTTTTGCATTCGCCGCTGAAGGTAGCAAGGGTCGTGGTCTGATAAATGGAAGCATCCTTGTGATTTAAATAGCTTCTTAATTCAGAGGCCGCCTCATCGGATAGCACAAGGGCTCTTATTAAGAGTCTGTCCTTGGCTGTTGTGTTGGTGTCTAAGCTCTCGTACTCTTCTTCTGTAATATAGTCTTCAAAAGAAAATCCCATGGGGATATAATTTTCGTTTTCGTAAACCTTGAAGCCCAAATTATCATAGGAAAGCTTATAGCCCTTTAATTCTTCCATGTCTTCAACGTGGCCTATGAATTCAATTGAATCCAAATCATTTGTAAGATAATACCTTGCAGAAAGCAAGGCACGCACGCCTATTCTTGTGGTCCAGAGACTGCTTGTTACCTTTCTGGGTATTCCCTGAGAGTCATAAAAAGCAAGTGTTGAATCCGAAATTGTTGAAATAAAGGACGTGATTGAATGTGTGCCTTCCCAGAACATTGGATAATTATAAAAATCCTCGTCCGTTTCTATTCTGTAAAAGTTATCATCAAAATCAACAATGGGGCTGTCGCCTTCAATAGCCTGAACAATAAAATCTTCTTTTCTGTCGTTGTCAACCAGAAGCGTTCCCGTTATAAACATCGTAAGGGTAGTCAGAAAGCATGCACCAATTACAACAATATCAGTCACAAATTCTTTTTTGTGAATCAAAAAGCGAATGTATATATATAGGAAAAAAAGCAGCATAAAGCTGAATATTATTTCGCTTATTAACTGTTCATGATTTTTTAGGGCACCTAAAACTGTCCACGCTCCTGTATCGTCTTTAGCCGGCAATACACTCATTATTGTAATTGCGAAGGTAATTATAAAAGTTACTTTTAAACCTTTCTTTAAGGGAACAGCAGCATTTTCTTTATTTTCAAGCACCGAAGCGGTCATTAAAGCCATCATTAAAACCGGCATATAAAACCAGCGTGCATAATATTCTGAATTAAGAGCAGAGAAAAGAGAATTAAGTATTGGGAAGGCAGCAAAAACAACGCTTATTAATATAATTCTTTTTTCCCATCTTTTTTCTTCCTTATTTAACAGGAAGAAAGCGATTACTCCGGCAATTGAAAAAAGTGGAATATAGGCGCCTACTCCAGACACTCTTGAGGACGATAAATTAAGCATTGAATTAAGTCCTGACACGTCAGGTAGCATTACTATGTTTTTAATGATGCCAAGCAAAAGTGTCGAATCAGAATATGCTACAAGATCGTAGCCGTTTAAGGTATTGGAAAGTCTTGAATTTCCCAAAACGTACTGAATTGCAGGTATTAAATAAATGCAGGACAAAAGCACCCCTGCAAGTGCAGAAAGAAAAGTTCTTAAAAGATTAAATATCTTTTCCTTTATTAAAGTCTTTTGTGGTAAATATCTTGTGCAGTAATACAGTACAAGAAAAATTGCTTCTCCTACAAAAAAATAATAATTTAAAATAACCATGAAGGCTGTAAAGAGTGAAAAGCCTAAAGTCTTTTTCTTTTGCTGTAATCTGTCAAATAATAATAAATACAGAGGGAAGAAGGCCATTACGTCATGGAAATGGTTATAGACAAGCACCGCTCCCTGGAAGCCTGAAAAGCTGTATAGAAGCGCCGCAAGGAAGGCTCCGTTCTCGGTTTTTAAATTGCGCTTACAGTAAGCGTAAGCAGTTAAAGCCATGACTGCATATTTTAATGCAGAGAGCCAGGGCATTAAATAAGGAACGATTTCTGTTTTAAAAGGGATTGTGAGCCAAAAGAAAGGGCTTCCCAACAAATAAAAGGAATACTGGCCAATTATGCTTCCGCCCAGGTCTGTGCCAAAGTCATAGAGCCTGTTACCAAGGCGTATTGCTTCGTGGACATGCATATAGAAGGGAAGCTGCTGGACGTTAAAGTCTCCGTAATAAATCCAGTAGCCCCTTGTAGGAATAATCGAAAAAAGGGTAGAAGCCAAAAAAATCAAAAATCCAGTTAAGAAAACCCATATGTAGTTTAAATCAAATTTTCTTTTTCCGCTCATAGACAAAATAATACCACATCGCTTTGTGTAAATAAAGAGATGTGGCATTAACAATAGCTGTTAAACATCATGCCGGTGTATGCGCTTGTGACATAGGGGCTTGCGTAATTGTGGCCCGGGTTTTTATAGGCTGCTACCGTGCGTTCTGCGTAATGCATGGGGTTAAGAGATACCTGGTCGGCTTTTCTTAACATGGAGCCTGCAAATTTCTTTAAGGCATCCAGGTGGTTGTTAAGGTTACCATCAGAAGCTTCCGCAGTTAAAACGTTTTTATCAAGTGTAATGTGACCGTCTTCCTCTAAATTAATGCCGATTGTTGAAAGCTCCTCTTCGTGAAGAGATGCAAGAGTCGACATTTCATTTACCAGGCGTCCTGACTTAGGATGGTTTTCTGCATATTTACCTGCTGTATCGATAAAAGCATTGTACCCGCCGATAAGCTCTTCAATATTGGCCGCAACCGAATCAACGTCTGCCTTTAAATCTATTACTGCTTTATCTAAATCAGAACTGCTCTCTCTTAAAAGAGTAATCTCAAACTGTTTCTGAACCGTAAAGGTGTTACCCTGAGATTCTCTTTCAATGCCGTTAATTAAGAATTTTGCATTAGAAGCTTCTCTTTCAATATTTGCAAGACCGAAATATTTAACGGAGCCCTTGGTCTTTGCGGTGTTGTCATCAGTAATGTTAAATAAATGTTCTTTTGTAGCACTGCCTGTATAGGCGGATTCAATTATAAGTGCCGTGTTGCCGGTATCGTCGCTTTCAACAGTTGCCTTCAGTCCGATGCCTGAATTTGCAATAAGGCGTGAAAGCTTTTCCTGTACGGATTTATTGGTGTCGGTCTTTGTGACATTATACTGGAATTCGTAGGTAAGTCCGTTAATGTTAATGTCAAAAGAATAGGTGTCAGGCTCAAGGCTTATTGAGTCGGGTTTAAGGAAATGTCCTTTATTTAACTGGGTCGTAGCAAGCTTTGAAACTTCAATGTCAAAGCCCTGTACGCCTTCTCCAAAATTATCTTCACCGATATATTTGGCTACAGCAAGTGTTTCGTCGCTTGAAAAGGCAACCTTTTTATCTAAAAGCTCGTCTTCTGATACGCCGCCCAGGGAGGCAATGGTATTGTGGAAGGCTCTGGCGTTTTCTTTAAGACCAACGGCATATTCCTTTGTCTCCTGGGACTTATCAATGAGGTACCAGGGAGCATCCTTATTCATTTTAACGATGGAATTATACACGCCACGAAGCTCGCTCTTTTTATGGGTATCGAACTTCGAATCTGATACCGGCGCGTAGGTGGTAAGATAATAGTTATATATACTATTAATGACGTTAGCGTTAGCCATAAGCTCCTCCTTTCCTCCATGATAGGTGCCGCGCTATCCCTGCGCATACTTAGGCATTTTTTGTTTTCATGATATCATAGTGAAAAGAATAAAGCAAGAATTGTTGCAAAAGTCATTTAATTAAGGTAATTCTATCTGTAAATTGCCGGATTTCCCTTTATTTTCGCGGCTTTTATATATTTTATAGAAAATAAAAATTCCGGTGAAGGCACCGCAGGAATCAATCAATACGTCCGTCCAGGTGCCATAACGCCCCGGCACAAAATACTGATGGAGCTCGTCGGTTGCGGCATACAGCATGCACACAAGCTCTGGATACAAAAGCCCGCACCTTGTAGTTTTCACCAAATCCCACATCCACAGCATAACAGTTACGCCTAAAGCAAGATATTCGGAAAAATGGGCGCACTTTCTTATAATAAGGTGAGCCGCCCCTAATACCTCCACGGAAAAATCCTTATGAGACATGCCCTTCACAAGTTTTACAAAGGCCTTCAAAAACGCACCGCTTGTATCCGCCGACTCATCTCCTTCCATACAGCTAAAGAAAAATATGAGTAACATCACTATAAGCATCGGAATAAATTTACGAATTTTCTTTTTCATAAGTCACATAATAGCACAAAATAGCTTACAAAAAAACACTTAAAGCCATTAAGAATGTTTAACCCCTTCCTCTAATAATTTCTTTCCTGTTTGAAAACCACACTCTTATCTGTTATTCTAGGTATATAAGTGCATTAATTTATCAAGGATATTCGCAATTTGCTTCGCTACGGCTCATATAAAAGAATATCTTTAATTAACCAAAAATAGATTGGAGCATTTACAATGAATATTCTTTTTTACAAATGGAATGCCTGTAATGAAAATTTAGTCAAACGATCTTTAGAGCGTTTGGGACATACTGTGGTTCTTTTTGAAAAAGAGTTTTTAAATTATGAAATAGATTCCGCATTTTTTTTAGAATGCATTATTTTGATACATAAAGAACATATAAACTGTTTATTCAGCATCAATTATATTCCGCTTCTCTCAAGTATAGGAGATTCACTTGAAATCCCTTATATTTCCTGGACCCAGGACTCTCCTGTATACCCGTTATATTCTCCTTCTGCCAGTTCAGCTTACAGTCACAAATTTATATTTGACAAGGAAGAATTCTTTAGGTTAAGCAGACTCAATTTAAGTAATCTGAATCCCTGCACCTTAGCATCAGATCCCGCTTTTTTTAGCAAAAATGCTGAATTTGACCCTGATTTTACTCAGGATATTTCCTTCGTAGGCAACCTTTATTCCGAAACGCCTTTCGAAAATATGAATATAACTGACAGCTACAGTATCGGATACATCGAAGGTCTTTTAAATGCGCAAAAGGAGCTTTATGGAATTAATCTTTTCGAATCCTCTATTTCAAAATCTCTTGCTGAGGACATTTTAATCGCAAGCAAAAATCCCATTCCTAACGGTTATTCAATAAGTAAAAAATTTGCTGCAGCCTACATACTGGAAAAAAAGCTCACAGGAATAGAGCGAGAGGATTACCTTAGTGCAATCGGCGAAAATTATAAATTATCAATTTACACCGGAAGCAAATTAAACAAAAAAATAAAAGCCGCTTACAGAGGCTTTGCTGACTATGAAACTGTAATGCCTAAGATTTTTTATAATTCCAAAATTAATCTTCACTTTCCTCCACGCAATATCCACAGTGGAGTCTCTCTTCGCGTTTTTGATGTATTGGCCTGCAGAGGATTCTTAATCACAGCCTGGTGTCCGGAGCTCTTTGAGCTGTTTAAGGCAAACGAGGACCTTGTCGTATTTTCATCAAAAGAAGAACTGCTTGAATTAATTAAATATTATTTAGCTCATGAGGATGAGCGAAATTGCATCAGGCAAAAAGGGTATGAAAAAATATGCAGCAATTACACTTATGATATTGTGCTTGAAAAAATATTAAAGGAAGCAGGCCTTTCATAGACTTTAAGCCTTAACTGTTTTCAATATGATTTTGCAAATTTGTTCAATTTTTTCATCAGCAAGTTCCGGATATAAAGGCAGGACTAAAATTCTTAAGGAAATATTTCTGGCCACATTAACATCAATATCTTTATATTTTTGTTTAAAGCAAGCTGCGTCCGATGCTATCGGATAGAAATATTTTCTTGGATAAATTTCATGTTCTCTTAAGGTTTCGTATATTGTGTTTCTTTCTTCGTTATTTTTAAATATACAATAATAATATCCATAGTTGTGTCGTATATTTAATTCATTCATCATCGGAGTTTCTATATGATAACTTTCTCTAAGAAAGCTATCATATATTTCAAATTTGCATTTACGAAGCGATATATTTTCATCAACCTTCTTTAGATTGCATAGCCCCATAATGGCGCAAAATTCATTCAGCTTTGCATTTGCTCCTACATCCTGAATTAATTCCTCACCATGAATGCCAAAATTTTTCAAATTAAACAATTTTTCATAAATTTCATGATTCTTAAATGTTACCGCGCCACCTTCAATTGTGTTAAAAACCTTAGTTGCATGGAATGAAAATACCGATGCATCTCCAAAATTTCCTATTCCGTTACCATTTATTGTTTCACCAAAAGCATGGCAGGCATCATAAATAACCTTCAGACTGTATTTGTATGCTATTTCCTGTATTTTTTCAACGTCACATACATTCCCATATACGTGAACAGGAACAATTGCTACGGTTTTTTCAGTAATCAATTCTTCGATTTTATCAACGTCAATTGTAAAATTTACAGGGTTAATGTCGCAAAAAACCGGCTTCAGTCCATTCCTGATAATTGCATGTGTTGTGGAAATAAAGGTAAAGGGAGTTGTAATAACTTCACTGCCTTTGGGAAAATCAAAAGCCTGAATTGCCATTTCCAAAGCCATGTGTCCGTTAACCATAAGGGAAAGTTCCGGAACGCAAAGATACTGTCTTAAGGCAAGCTCCAATTTCTGGTGATATTTACCCATATTTGTAATTATATGAGAATCCCACAAGGACTTAATCATTTCAATATATTCTTCATAATCCGGCATTGAAGCTTTTGTTACAAAAATTTTTTCATCATTTTGCATACTTATACTACCCTTCGTATATGTATTTACCCAATCCCGCTTCTGCAGAAAGCTTATAAAAATCCTTTATGGTGTATGAATATTGTTTTTCAAGACATTCCTTAAGGTTCAAATCCCACCAGTCATAAAACAAAAGCATTGTAATTAATTTTACATTTTCTCCATTCACACGCTTTAACAGCATAAACTTTTCGCATCTTATTTCTGTTTCGGTTGCAGCATTTTTATTTATAAGAAATTCCGAAAAAGCCCTCTTAAAATACGAGCCATCCATGTTTTTAAACGTATTGTACCAAATATGAAAATTTTCATTGTTATCTCGGCACTTGTTTTCATATGAAGCTATGGAGACATTTTCTCGTGCATCTGAAGAATATCTGCGCATTTTCACAAGCACTTCCTGCAACACATATATCTCTTCCTTTTGCACAAGAGAAACCCACATTCCAAAATCCGGCAGCTGTCTGTATTTCGCTGTGTCAATGGTAAGAAGTTTTTTATAAATTTCTCCCTTTATCATTATTGATGGATGACAAAGGCAGTTGCCATTTAAGAAAAACGTTTTCAGCCACTGCTCTTTTTCTTTATTTTCAGTGTAAAATATATCACAGCTTATATGTTGAAGATTTTGATCCACATAGTCACACCAGGTAAAGGCCGCCGCATATTGTGGATTTCTTTTCAAAAATTTTAACTGCTTCTCTATTTTATCAGGCTCCCATATATCGTCTGAATTCATAAGGCATATATATTCTCCCTTAGCCCTTTCAACAAGCCATGCTCCAAGCCCGCTATTATTTTCCTTTGCATAATATTCATAAGAAAATCTGTCTGAATATTTCTTCATAATTTCTGCAGTATTATCCGTTGAAAAATCATCGGCCACCAAGAATTCTATATTTTTGTAGGTCTGGTTCAAAACACTTAATATAGCTTCTTCTACAAAGGGCTCGTGATTGTATGCAGACATACAAACGCTTACAAGAGGCATTTCATCTTCATTAAGAGCCTCCTCCTTCGAAAATCTTTGTAGAATTTCTTCTATATTTGTTTCGTATTTAGTAAGAACGTACAACGTACTTGTATCTGTAAATGCGTTTTGTGCAAAGCTTTCTTGCAAAATAACGTTTTTATTATATTCGGAAACGTAAAAATCGCATTCATTTAATCTTTCTATAAGAGCACTCTTTCCGTATCTTCTTAAATGATCGCCCTGTCCGAAGCGTCTCCAGTTTTCGCTTTCAGAAAGTCCCCATTCTTCATCTATATAGTCCATATCAAGTGAAACAGGCACTAAAAACAAACCAACCCCGCCGGGTTTAAGAATACGGTTTAATTCTCTAAGAGCAGCTTTATCATCCTGCACATGTTCAAGCACATGTGAACAAATCCAAAAATCAATGCTTTCATTCTCAAGCATATTAAGGTTCTGAATGTCTGCTTTAAAGGAAACATTTTCCATATATAAATCCGTTGAAAGGTATTCCGCATTAGGGCAGTTTTTAATAATCCATTGTTCGAGTGCTAAAGACGGAGCAAACTGCAGGATTTTTTTATTTGGTTTCATATATGGCAATCCTATTCGTTTTAAAAAATCAACGATTAGTCTCTCTCTGTCAAAGCAGTGACATTTTCTGCAAAAATAATTATATATATTAATCGTTTCAGAAATGTGTCTGATAGTTCCATACTTTTCCTGCTCTTTGTCGTAATAATCATTCAGAGGAAGATATCCAAAACTACTGCCACAAATTGCGCATTTATAATTTATATCAGCAATTCGATTTTCTATATCATCAACACATTCAAGTAAAAGCTCAACAGATGAAAACAAATTTTCATTACATTCTGTAGTTTGTCCGCCGTTTAAAAAATTTTTGCAAAAGCATGAAAATGTTTCAAAAAAATCCTTATAGTCAGCATATATATCTTTAGGCACAATCGATTCAAGCAGCTTAATGGCCTCCGGAAGCACCGTTATCTCGCTCGCATTTATATTTTGCGCAAGTTTTTCTTTTGTTTTTCCGGCAATTTCTTCTATTATTTTTTTTACATCTGCTAATGCTTTCATTACTTCTGCATTCATACCCGTTACCTCTCTACATTTATTACTTATTATATCGGCATTTAGTTTTATTTCACAAGATTACAGGCAATAGATATTTTGTTTGTAACTAGTCTATTACTTTCGTGCATGGTATAATATTTATGCTTATATTAAAAGAAGGTGTAATCATGACAGAAATGCATTCATCAAAATTTTTTGACTATTCATCTATATCCACAGACCTGCTTGATTTAGCGCTTGCGTGTAAAGAGGATCGCTTTTTGGAAGCTTCCAGACTTTGGAATCAGGCTACAAAAAAAATAACGGAATTAGGCGAATTTCTGCCTAAGGAGGCTTCATCAAATTATAACAAGCTTTTAAGCACTGCTTTAGAAATAGCTAAAGGTGTAAACGGAATATCAGATTGTCTGTTTTCGTCCATGATCGAGCATGAATTAATTTGTGAATTTTATGAAACTGTAAAATATATTAATGATACAGATGACTATTACGGAAACTGGCATATAATCTCTTCAAAATCAGGTGCACCTACACTTTACCATGAGGGTGACGGTTCTTTCATTCACAGCACTGTTAATCCGGTATTTGAAGCAAAGACATTAGCAAAACAACTTTTAAATCCTGAATCTGAAGCATTTCACATTTTTTTAAGCGGATTAGGGTATCTGCCCATGGAAATTTATAATTTGTCAAGCGGGGCTGTTGATATATATGTATACGAATATGATCGTCACATGAAAGAATTGCAGGACAAATATGGCGTTCTTAATAAAATCCCAAAATCAGATTTTCATTATATATATAACGAAAATGCCACAGCCTTATTCGAAACCTTTCTTTTAAACATCAGTGATCGAAATCCTTATAGTCAGGTGAATTATTATTTGTCTCCAAGATTATTGTCATATATGCCGGCTGATATATCAGGCATTGCAAAAGATTTCCAGTCAAACATAACAACTCATTTTGCCTTTAGGGATTCATGTCTTATTAATTTTTATGCAAATATACGCAATGTAAAGCAATTTCTCCCACAGAAATTTATATCAAAAAAATGGATTGTTGTTGCCGCCGGGCCTTCATTGGATTCTGTGCTTGAATATATAAAAAATAAGCATGACACGTATAAAATTATTGCAGCGTCAACAGTATATAAAAAACTTTTAAATTATGGAATTCATCCTGATTATGTATGCGTTCTTGATCCTCAAAAGAGGACCTTTGGTCACATAGAGGGTGTTTCTGATTTTAATTCAACGCTGATAGTCAGTTGTGATGCGGCATTGGATTTTGGCAAAAGCTGGTACGGGCAAAAATACCTTTTTCCAACCGGCAATCTGCCTGAAATCATTAAATATTTAAACGAGCGGAATTTATCGATAGTATATACAAGCGGTACAGTTATTACCCTTGCTATAGAAGCTGCAATATATATGGGCGCAGAATATATCGAATTTGCAGGTTTGGATTTAGCATATCCTTTCAATAAATCTCACGCAGAGGGCACAATGGATTATAAGTCAGTATCAACCGATAATATGCTTAAAGCAGAAAGCGTTACAGGCTCTACTGTTTTAACCACAGACGTATTTTTAAGCTATTCAAGTCAAATTGAAAGCATTATTGAAGCACACCCTGATATCACCTTCAAGAATCTTTCTGACAGCGGATTAAAAATTAAGGGCTGCTAATCTCTTGCGAAACTAAAGCGCCGAGCGCTGTCGCTAAGGCGACATATTCCTTTCGCGCGAGTGCGCATCCTTGGCACGTAGTGCCTTTTTACAATATATGAAATTGCAAAGCAATTTCATATATTGTAAAAAAGGACTGGCCCTTCGGCCAGCCCTTTATGGTCAATTTTTTACTGAAGCAATGATAAAACATTCTGGTTAGACTGATTTGCCTGAGTAAGCATTGCAGTACCCGCCTGAGCAAGGATATTGTTGTTAGAATATGTAACCATTTCAGTAGCCATATCTGTATCACGGATAGCACTTTCAGCTGATGTGGTGTTTTCAACAACGTTATCGAGGTTCTTAATTGTGTGCTCAAGTCTGTTCTGAATAGCACCAAGAGCAGATCTCTGTTTTGAAATTGTAGCAAGAGATTCTTTAATCGTTTTGATTGCAGTCTGAGCATTTGTATAAGTTTTAACCGTTGCATTTTTAACTGCTAAGTCGTTAAGCGTCATGCCATCTATTTTGATTTCAATGCTATCTCCTTTTTCTGAACCAACCTGAAGATTCTTTCCGGTAAATGAACCATCAAGTAGTTTCTGTTCATTAAAGGTTGTGGATGAAGCTACACGGTCAATTTCAGTCTTTAATGCCTGAATTTCAGAATCGATGTAACTACGGTCCACGTCAGTCTGTGTGCCGTTAGATGCCTGAACTGCAAGCTCGTTCATTCTCTGAAGCATATCATGTACTTCAGCCAATGCGCCTTCTGCTGTCTGTACGCAGGAGATACCATCCTGAGCGTTTGCAGATGCCTGTGTTAAGCCACGAATCTGACGACGCATTTTTTCACTGATTGCAAGACCAGCTGCATCATCTGCTGCACGGTTAATCTTATAACCGGAAGATAATTTCTCGGTCGACTTAGCCTGTGCGCTAGTGGTAACATTGAGCATTCTGTTTGAGTTCATCGCTGTAATGTTGTGTTGTACTACCATATTTGTTCCTCCTTGGAATTAAGATGTCGCATCCTTGCGACAAATGTGATTTGTTAAGAAGAGAATTATTTCTCTTCTCTTGTATAATATATCGGCAGACTTACCGATAAATTAATACCTGAATTGCATTTTTTTGTGACTAAAGTACCGATAATTCTTTAGCCCTGTCATCCATTCCAGTCAGAAATGCCTAAAGGCATTGACTTCATGGTCCGTGAATAGGAATTAATTGCCTTAACCGTTGAACGATTTGTTTTAATCTTTTCTTTTTCTGATTTAAATGCCTTTTCTATGGCAGCCTTGTTTCTTGCTTCCTCTGCCTGTATTTTTGTGCTTAAATCAGTAATCCTGCTGATAAGCTCCTGCATTCTTTTAATTTCCAAAGCATATGCTGGCTTGTTTTCATTAATTTCAGTTTTCACCTTTTCAAAAACCGATTCAAAGCCTTCATCAAGCTTATTTAATTTATAAATAAGTATGTTTTTGGCTTCTGCGTTTTTGTCAAAGTCTTCAAAAGAAAAGGGCACCTTACCTGCTATTTCAAGCTGTTCCTCATCCCTTTTGTGAATTTCATTAAGGATTTCAATTTTCTTTTCTAAGCTTTCTGTTAAAGCAGTCACATAAACATTTGCCATTTATTCAAGAAACCTTTGCCCTTTTCATTACTTCCTTCCAATTGTCCCTTACAGATCTTAAATGCATTACAACTTCTTCCATGTCCTTAGGGTCTTTTGACATCTGCGCATCCAAAATGCGTTTTGAAAGATAAGAATAAATACGTTCAAAGTCTTCTGCAACCGCATATTTCATGTCTAAGGTTTCCCGCAAATAGTCAATAATGCGTTCAACTCTTACAATGTTATTATGAGCTCCCTGTATATCCTTCTGCTCCATCTTTACGATTGCAATATTGCCAAATTTAATGGCGCCCTCGTAAAGTAAAAGTGTAAGCTCTGCAGGGGATGCCGTAAGTATTCTGCTTGTATTGTATTGAGTATAGGCATTAGGTAAAGGCATAAGCAAAATCCTTTCTTATTATTTATAATTAATCAAAATCTGCTTATTTAGCTAAACAAACTGCTTATATAAGAGGTCTGTGAATCAAGCTTTGAAAGTGCTGTTTCCATTGCGGCAAATTTATCGTAAAGCTTGTCTTCTTCATCCTGAAGCTTTTCTTCCGCATCGGAAATTTTGGTGGTGTAATTTGAAATATTTGTCTTTAAATATTTATCCTGATAGAAGCTTCCATAGGTCTGATATCCTTCTCTGCTATCTGATAAATCATTTAATTTTGTATATAAATTCTTACCAAGCTTTGTAAAGAAGCTCACAACCGTATCCGGATCGCCTGCTATCATGGATTTTAATTTATCGGAATTACCCAAAGTGCTCGCATCATCTGCATCACCATCAATGTGAAGCGCATGCTTCTCTCCGTCTGCTGCGGTAAAATAACTTAATGTATTGATGCCAAAATCTGATAAATACATTGTCTTGTCATTCACTTCAATGCCCTGAGCCATAAGGTTATACATACTGGTAAAGAGCGTACCAAGTGTAGTGTCTTTTCTTAATAAAGAATCCTTAACCTTATTTTCAAGCTTTTCAGCTTCAGAATCGGAAACCGCATCCTTCTCTTCATCTGTTAAAGGCTCAACACTGGTAGCATCCGCATTGTATGCTTCATCCATTTCATTGATTAAAGAATTATATTCCTTAAGGAAGCTCTTAACCATATCATAGATACCGTCAGTGTCATCCTGGGTAGTAACCGTAACATTTTCGGCAAGCGCCTTGCAGGTAAAGGTAAGGCCATTAACTTCAATGTTATTGGTATTTGATGTAAATTCCACGCCGTTTAATTCAATTACGGCATCATAGCCGGTAAGCTTTTTAGCTCCGTTATCCCCTGAATTATAGTATGAAGCCGGAAGTGATGAAGCCGTTGAAGCATAATCTACAGCCGCCTTTAAGGCTGCAGCAGCAGCTTCCAGGGTTTCAAAGTCAAAGGTTCCTGCATTAAAATTAGTATTTAATTCATCTAATTCTGCCTGTAAAGCTTCCAATTCAGCAGTCTTTGCTGCAATTGCAGCTTCGTCCTTTTCATCTCCCTCTTCTATCTTTGAAAGCTCGTCGATTTCTGCCTGCTTTGCAGTAACTTCAGCCTGTTTTGCAGTAATCTTTGTCTGATAGCCTGCTGAAGCCAGGGTCTTAAATCTGTTATAAATGTCCGTTCCGATATTTTCTTCTGTGTAAATTGCATCTACCCAGTCGCTTGCAGATTCTCCTGTAAAATATGAAGAATAAGCTGCAACCTTTGAATATTCGGAAAGTGTGGTTTCATCAGGAGCTGCGTTGATACCAAGAACACTCAGGGCGGTGGTGCCTGCTGCGTTATCTGCAGTAATTGTAAAGTCCGCATCCTTACCGCTGGTGGTGGCGCCTATAAATAAGCGCTGATTCTTTTCATCAAAATTAGCCGTAACACCTGCTGCGTTTAACTGTGACACAACATTTGAAATAGTGGTGGTTTCGCTAATATTAATTGTGGCAGAGCTGCCTTTTGTGGTAACAGTAAAGGAACCGGTGCCGCTAAAAGTTGTATCATCATTAAATTTAAGGCTTGTAATTAACGAATCGCCTGTAGCCTTTGTACCATCGCTTAGGTTTACATTAGCGCCCGTAAGATAGCCTGAGCTTGCAAGCTTTTTAATCGATAAATTCTGCACGCTGTTCATGGCAGAGGAGCCTGTGATAACGCTTACTGCGTTTGTATCGTTTACAGTTGTTGCCTTTTTTGTAAAGGAAGTGGACCAGCGCATATTTGCAACCGTTTTTGAATAGAAATTCTTAATCTTTGTGTTAAGAGCCTCCCATTTTTCCTGCTTCCACTCTAATTTCGTCTTTTCTTTATTTAAGGTTTCAACCTTCTTGCTTTTGGCTTTAACCAGTTCTTCAATTAACGATTCGGTATCGAGTCCCGAATACATACCCGTAATTCTGTTTGCCATATTTCAATCCTCCATACCGTTTCCTTTCCAGCAAAAGAAAAGGTGCTTCAGTGCATAGTTTACCGTTTTTCGTCAACCAGCAAGCCGGCAATTTCCCAAACCTTGGCAATCATGTCAAGAGTCTTTTCTGCAGGCACTTCGCGGATAACGTCCTTTGTGTCCTTATCCACGATTTTGATAGTAACGCGGTTGGTAGCCTCATGGAATCCATAAATAGCTTCCGCATTGCCCATTTTCTTATTAAGATCTTCAACTGCTCTCTGGAGCTGTTCTCTGGAGGGTTCGTGTTCCGAATAGGAATCGTTGGACTTACCTTCGGTATTCTCAACCACGCGTGTAGTTGTATCTACCTTGGGTGTAGATTCTGCTATAGAAACATCCGTGTACTCCACTGCAGTTTTAGCGCTTGAATTGGCGGGCTGAATAGCCTGAGCTGTCATCACGCTGTTAATAGATTCAATTGCCATCTTCATTCTCCTTTCGCGGAATCCGTTCCGCATATAAAGGTTCCTGATATGATATATATCGGAGCCTGATTAATAAACTTTAGTGTTTTATGAAAATAAATTTTTTAAATTTTCCATTGCGTCTTCAGCATTCATTGCGGCTTTATTTGCCTCCTGAATCTGTAAATAGACTTCTTTTCTGTAAACGGGTACTTCCTTTGGCGCGGAAATTCCGATTTTAACCTGTTCGCCTTTAATCTCTAAAATTGTGATTTCAACGTTGTTGTTGATAACCAGTGCTTCGTTCTTTTTACGGGATAATGCTAACATGTTCCCTCCTTCTTGCCTGCCTTGATTATATCATAAACAGGGAACTTTACTAAATAATTATCGCTATCGAGAATTAACTGAACAGCTTTTCTTTCGCTGACATTGATGACGATTGGAGCCTTTAAGTTGACGCTCATCTTTGTTAAATCCTTTGGAACCGTTACAGTTACAAGCACAAGCATTTCGTCTGGTTCTAATTTTCCAAGGGGCGTAAGCACTGCTTCGTCCACCTCCGGGTTATAGTCTGGCTTAACCGTCAAGGGGTCCATAACGGGCATTGCAAAAGCAGGCTCCTGAATGGACTGCATCCAGCGTATTCCGGCGTTGTCGCCCTTTTCAAGGTCGTATATAAGAGCAAAATCCGTAAGCTCTGGGAAGCCTACTATGCCCTGTTCAAAATGAATGATTTTAGAAGTGTCGATTGTTACTTCCCCAAATACTCTTGTTTCAATAGTCATGTCTTCTCTCCTTAAACGTAATTAAGTAAGCTTTCTTTAATAATCTTGCTGGTGGCAAGTAAAGCTGCGTCGTAGGCGTACTGGGCGCTCGAAAGCAAAATTGCAGTTTCCGCAATGTCTGCATCCTCGTTTTCACTCTTCAATTCCTTTAAGGATTCAAGCTGAGTGTCGAGACGGTTTTCAATGAGTTCGAGCCGCTTTGAACGTGTACCGCAGTTTGTTAAAGCCACGTTGTTGGCATCTAAATATCCCTGAGCCTTTGAAATAGTTTCTGAAAGCATTGTGTGAAGCTTATCGTCTATAAAGGTTTTTGCTTTCTTAGCCGCATCCAGGCGTATATTTGCATCCTTGATTTTTGCGGTCTCTGTTTCATCATAGCCCTTTATTTCTGTTTCAATTTCGGTTATCCTGCTTTCAATATCTTCTGTCTCTTTCAGTGCATTCACTACATCCTGTAAATCTCTTACAATGCTGTGGCTGAAGCATTCATCCGGAGTTGTATTGATTCTTAAGGACTGGTTTACTCCTACATTATATTTGATTTCCCCACTATGGGAGCTATATTGTATTCCATTTGTGCTATCGTAGCAATTAAAGTAGTGTTCCGGTCTTAAGTCGCCGGATTTCCACTGCTCCTTATTGTAAGTAACTTTATATTCAGCCTCCTCTGATATCTCTGCCTTTTCGTTAAAAATAATCTCACCGGTTTCCGGAATGTATACTACGGCACCGTCTGTTTCTTTTGCATAAGCATAAGGGTCGTCAGATGAAGCTTTAACGGTTAAGGTTAAATTCGTTTCGACGCCGTTCTGAGTCACTAAAACCGTAGGAGCAGTGTCCGTAAGGGAATTGTAGGAAAGGCGTATGCGCTGAAGGCTTTCAGTATAGACATCGTTTTCAGCGTCTCCCTGATGTACAAAGCTTATTCTGTCTAAGGAAGCGGTTTTTTCAGTCTCTTCAATAGTATAATTAACATCTGCCTGTGTCTGGAAGGTAAGAGTTGATTCTGTACGATAGCCTGTAAAAACAGAGCGTCCTGCAAAATCCACATTGCCTGTATTGTATATTTCAGCAGCCAGGGATTCAAGATTTTCGATAATGATACGTCTGTCTCCGGACTGCAGCTGATCGCTTGTAGCCTTGTTATACTGGGCACGAACATCTGTAATGATGTCTGTCAGGGTGTCGATTGCATCCTCTGTAACCGTAAGCCAGCTTTTTGCATCTTCAACGTTTTTTTCAGCATACTGTGTGGTCTGATTGACGCTTGTACGAAGTCTTAAAGAGCGAAGCGCAATAATGGGATCATCTGAAGGTCTTGAAATCTTCTTTTCAGAAGATATCATCGTTG
The DNA here is from genome assembly GCA_963643225.1 of Lachnospiraceae bacterium. GTDB lineage: Bacteria > Bacillota > Clostridia > Lachnospirales > Lachnospiraceae > UBA1258. The sequence continues at coordinate 98,193 of CAVIIX010000002.1, read as the reverse complement.
ACAGCTTATCCTCTAAGGCTTTGTTTGTATTTATATTGGTTAATGAATTGTTCTGAATAATCTTATTAGTAATTCTCATGATTTTATACCTCTACTAGTATATGTATCGGCTTAAAATCCATTTTTAAACACCCGTTTCCAAAATTAATCTGTCATAAATTTCGGTAAAGGTCTGGATCATCCTTGATGCCAGGTTGTATGCGTTCTGATATTTTACAAGGCTTACCGCTTCTTCGTCAGAGTCAACTCCCGAAACCGATAGTCTCTGATTGTCAATAGTGTTTGACATGGTGGTGTAATAGCCCTTTGATGAGTTTGCTCTCGATGCGTTTAAGGCTACGTCCGACAAAACGCTTTGTAAAAATTCGCTCGATGTGCCGCCCCTGAAGGAAAACAGGCTCTTATCATCCTTAATTTTTAAAAGCTCGTCAATAACATCTGCCTTTGATTCACCTTCGCTTGCTCCGGTACGGGTAGCAAGTCTTGCGGCATCCTCTTCAATGTATTCACTGATTGAAAAATTGGCTGCCGTTAATTTATAATAGCTGTTTGAAGAATTTGTAAGGGTTGTAACTGTACCTGTCGTTGCCGTGTAATAATCCGAAAAATCAAGCTGTCCACCGTTTGCGTTAATGGCAAGCAGAAGTCTTGTGGCAGCATCGCCGTTACCGTCAACAGAGCCGTTCTTAGTCAGAATATCGTTAAAGGTTCTTGAAAACAGTCTTACAAATTCATTTAGCTGCTCCTGATAATAAGGAATACCCTGATAGGAAATCGAAGAGCCCACATTTACTTCTTTTCCGATTCTTGATGTAGAAAGCTTACAGTCTCCGTAGTTATCATCAAGCTGGAAGGTGTAGTAGCATTTATCTGTAGCAAGGTCGTAAGAATACGTCCAGTCTGTGTAATAATATTCCTCTGCCCCGAGTCTTATCTTACCGCCGTGGGAAGATAAGGTGCACTTATCAAGGTCCTTTAAATAGTCTAGGGAAACCTCGACCGTAACGGTATTCTTGGTAAGATTCAGGGTGTCAACCAAGCCCCTGAAATTTTCTGTATTGTTACCGTCTCTTAATTCAAGAAGTCCCTGAAGCTTACCGCCTATCATGTTTGAATAGATATTAAAGTCTGCTCCGTCGCTCCAGTTGATTTCATAAAGCCCTGAGGCATCGCACTGATTTATTGTTTCGTTTGACTCTCTTGCCACGCATTCCAGGGTTCTGTATTCGTTGGTATCTACAAGCACCTGATTGCCGGCAATTCTCACCATGTAACGATTTGCACCGGTGTCCAGGTTGTTGTTGGTATCTTTAATGGGAGTTTCAGAGGTTTCTACATCCGTATAGGTAGAAAGCTCGTCGATTAAAAGGTTTCTTTTATCTCTTAATTCATTGGCCGTGCCGCCGCCTACTTCGATTACGTTAATCTGTTTATTCAATGTGGCAATCTGCTCGGCAATTGAATTAATCTCTGAAACCGTATCCTTGATTTCAGTGTTAATGTCCTTCTGAAGCTCCGATAACTGATTTGAAACCGTGTTGAAATATTCGCATAAAGACTTGGCATACATTACAAACTGTGATTTTGTAGCCTTGTCTCCTGCATTTTTCTGTACTTCTTCAAGAGCATTGAACATTAAATTAAAGGCTGTATTAAAGCCTGAATTATCATCTGTGTCCGTAAAATAATTTTCGATTGATTCCATGTAATAAGCCTTGGCGGTTGCGTCGCCTAGGTTTTGGGAATTATCCCAGTATTTATCATCATAGAAATCATCGTGGATTCTTTCGATGGCAATAGTGTCAACGCCTGCACCGGCACAGCCATATGTTGTAAAGGTACGTAAGGCTTTGCTTGCTTCCTGGACTGCCTGCTGACGGCTATAGCCGTCTGTTTCAGCATTGGATATATTGTTGGCCGTAGTATTTAAATTTGCGTTTGCCGCAAGAAGCCCCGTATATGAAATGTTAAGTCCAAAAAATTGTGAAGGCATCTAATACTCCTTTCGCTTTATTAACCCATTGAATTTATAAGGTGTTCAAGCATTTCGTTTATAACGTTTATGTATCTTGAGGAAGCGTTATAAGCATTCTGATATTTAATCATGGATGTAAGCTCTTCATCACTCGATACACCCACTACCTGTTCTCTCTTATAATCGATTGCATCCACGGTTTTTTGCTGGGATTCTGCAATGTTTTTATAAACCGAACCGGAATTTGCTACCTGTGACACTAAATTTGTGTAGTAGGTGTTTAAAGAACAGGTTGTTGTAACATTAGGGTTTAAGCTGTAGATATCCGCATCGAAGGCCGCCGCTATTTTTTTTGCAGTCTCATAATCTACCGTACCGTCTTCCTTAATAAATTTCATCTTGCCGGCTTCTCTCACAAGTGCCGGATTTACTTCTATGTTTAAAATCGAATAAAGTGTGTCTGAATAAAAGTCATCATCTACGTTTTCTTCCTGCCACACCCATCTTTCGACCTCAGTGCTGCCTGCAGTTTCATCGTATACATAGGCGGGTGTCTCAAGCTTTTTAAATATCTGTAAGGGCGAGCCATCCTCTGAGGCCATGTAGGTGCCGCCAGATTCCTTATAGGCCTTGTACAAAACGTCGTTAACTGCCATTACCACGTTATGTATGAGCTGATCGAATTCCGCTTCAATGTTCATACACACGGACTGGGCAATTGTGTGATTGTAATAGTCAACCTTTTCTTCATATATTGAAAGCTTCTTTTCATAGTCATCAACCGCCGCTATATAATCAGGGTCTGATGTGCCAAGAGGATAATCCGATGAATTGGGAATTTCAGGCTTTACAGGAATGTCCGTGTAGTCTGCCACCTTATCGCCTCTTGCGTAGAGCATTGAACGAAGGGAGCCTACGTCCGTATTTTTTTCGCTTGAAATCAAATCTTCAAGATTAAATACGTGGGCATCGCTTGTGTCGTATATTCTCTCACCCTGTAAATTGTAGGTGTATTTTGCGTTTATCTTCCAGTAAGGGGTATAAAAGCCGCTACTTGCATCCAGCTCAGTATCCATTTCATAAACCGTGTCTGCCACTACAAAGTCAACACCTTCTACCTTAACCGTAACGGCTCCGTAGATGTTTTCTTTATACGTAATATTTACAAGGCCTGAAAGTTCGTCTAAAGCTTCATTTCTTGCATCCCGCAGGTCATTGGCACTTTCTATGCCGCCCACTTCTATTTTTCTAATCTGGTCGTTTAAAAACTGGATTTCGTTGCCAAGCTCGTTGATTCTATCTACCTTTTCTTTAATGTGTGCATTTAATTCATTCTGGTAGTCAACCAAGCCCTGATATACCTGTGTAGCGTTTGTTAAAAAGCTCTGGCAGTTCTGAATCAGCATACGTTGGATCGTAGTATCGTCGGGAGTCTTTACAAGCTCTTCGATTGTAGACCACATATCCGTCATGGCCTTATTAAAGCTGGCATCGTCGTTTAATTCATCCAGCAGGTCCTCTACTTCCGTCATTGCTTCATAGGAAGTTTCATAAAAAGCAGATCTTCCGTTTTCCTTACGATAGGACTGGTCAAGGAAAAAGTCCCTTACCTGTCTTACCTTATCATAGGTAACGCCGAGACCTACCTGCTGGCTGGAGGTAGCAGTGGAGCCTGATTTTACGGTGTTGTAGATTTTGTCTGCAAGTAATACCTGCTGACGCACATAACCCGTAGTGTCCATGTTTGAAAAGTTGTGGGCAGTCGTATTAAGTGCATTCTGTGCTGTTTGTAATCCTGATGAACCTACATAGAGGCTACCCATTAACGGCATCTTTTCTTTCTCCTTTTGAAAGTTAGGACCACTTGGAAGCTTCTCAAGTGGTCCCCTTAAATCTTATTGCTTTGCGTCGAATGAACCTGCTGCAGTTCCAAGGGATGCGCCTGTGCTGTAGGCGCCTCTGTTGTAATTGGCAGTTTCTGGGGCCTTGCGCATGGCTTGAATCATGGCAAGGTTAAAGTCCACCATCTCGATGGAGTTTTTCAAAAGTTCTGCGTTTCTTTCATTCACAAGCTTCATTTCATAAAGTGTTACGTGAAGCTTGTCATGAACAAGCGACAGTTCCCTTTGTTCCCTTTGTTTCTTTGATAATAAACTGATTAGTGTCTCAAGCTTAAGTCCGGCAACATCCGTGTTTAGGATCTTAGCGATCTCTATCATAGTCTGGGTGCGTCTTGTCTCCAAGCCGTTAATCCTTAACACTATCTCCTGCTCCTTATCCGTAATGAGCGAGAGTGCGTTCAGATCGCCTCTTACTATGACTTCCGTCTTGCCCTGAGAAAGGTCAAGTAGCTTCTGATATTCTTCATTTTCACTATTTAAAATCTCTGAAAGAGTATCAATTAAGCTGGCCACCAAGACCCCTCCCTAGCGCAATTCTTCGTACTTCTGTAACAATTTGTCTGCAAATGATTCAGCACTAACCTCGTAGGTACCATTCTGGATTGACTGCTTTAAGGGTTCAACTACATCATAACGGATATCACTTGCACCCTTAACCGCTGCACTTGCTACCTGAATGTCTAAACCTGTTGAGGAAATGTTCACCTGATCGGTGGCGCCCTTCCTTGCTATACTTTGTTCCTTCTGTACCTTTGTGGAATTATAGAGTTGCTGAACTTGTGTATAGGCCTCTATACGCATATGTTCCCTCCTTTGCGTGTTTGCACACCTTTAATTCTCTATTACCTTTATCGGAAGAAAAAATTTTTTCTTTAGAGGCAATTTAAAAAAGTGAAATCTTATATCAGATATTGTGTTCTAAAATGGGACAGGATATCTGATATCCTGTCCCATTTTTTATTTCATGGTTTTTATGTCATTTACCATTTCCACGTCGCCTAAAGTAACTTTCATGTTGGCGGTGGTTTTTGTGCCGTCGGCTTTAATTAGGCTTACTTCGATGATGTCGCCTTCGGCTACGCCCTTTTTGGCTACGTCCGATAAAAAGGCTACAAATTTAGGATGAGCTGCAGTGAATTTATTTTTCATGCCCATGAGTTTCATAATATCTGCTGGATTTGGCATATTTATTCCTCCATTCTTTTTAAGTGATTTCTCTGTTTATCTGCATACATAGCCTGATCGGCAAAGCGGTATACATCCTGCATAAAGGAATCGTTTTTTTCTAAGGCCTTTAAATAATAGCCTCTCGAAACCGAAAGCTTTGTTTCGTGTCGTTCGTTATATTCGGCTACATTTGCATCAAATTCCTCTATCATCCTGTCAGGTGCTTTTTTGCTGCCTGTAATTAATGCCGCGAATTCATCGCCCCCAAGCCTGTAGGTAGCCCCAAAAGTCTTAAAGGTCTTTTGCAGACAGTTTGCCATTCCGATAATAAGGCGGTCTCCTGCAGGATGTCCCTCTTCATCGTTAACCTTTTTAAGGAAATTTAAATCAAACATAAAAAGTGTAATCGGAGTGCCGTCCTGCTGATTTTTTAATATTTCATCAAAGGTCTTTTCAAAGGCGCTCCTGTTGCCAAGGCCTGTAAGAAGATCTCTGTAGGCAAGCTCTCTGTAGGTATCAAGGTATTTTCTTTCTCTGATAAATACAACCTGTCTGTATAGAACAAGCGAAAACAGGGTGCCGATAAAGGCAACCATGCCAAAGCCTACAAAAGTAGCAGCGAAGCCCTGGGAGGGAGCCGTGTAATAAAAATAAAGGCCTACAGCTACGGAAATTATTACGATTAAAACGGCAGCAAGTAAAATTCTTGATTCCTTGCCGTTTTTGAATTCTTTAATGGCATATATAAGTGAAAGAACAGCTGCTGTACCAATATAAATATGTGAAAGAATAAGCACTTCCAAGGGATCGTATATATTAAGACAGAAGCCCCAAATATTAATAATAGGCAAAAACCAGCCTATAAACTGCATCCATATGAATACGGTTTTTCCGCCTTTAATCACCTGCTCGCAAAAGCCCATGTATGGAATTGCAATGGTTGAAAGGCATAAAAACGATATAAGGCTTACGCCCTCGTTACAGTCTGTAATAAACTGCGGAAGGTCTGAGGAGCATACAATCCAGGTAGCTGTTACAAACACAAAAAATACAAAGTGAGCGTAAAGCCAGGCATTTGACATGTCCAAAGCCTTCACCTGATAAAATACTAAGACTAAGCTTACAAGCATTATCGCAAGAAAAAATACCACTATGCACAGACGCAGCAGGTTTTCCCTTAGGATAACGTTCTTAAGAGAATCCATATATCCAAAGGTAACCTTTGATAAATCCATGTGCTGGCTGTAATAGGGGATAATAAAAATATCAATATTTTTACCCGCCATATCAGGATTTAATTCAATTAAAAGGCGTATGTTACCGGTCATCCTGCCATATGGAAGGGGAAGCTTTTTACCGTATTCGTAAATCAGCTCACCATCCACATAAACCTCATAGGCAGAATATAAGGACTGCACCATAAAGCCGTATTTATCCTGAATACGTTCAGGCAGCACACCATAGACATGGATAAATTCCCCCGCAGTACCCTGATAGGAATAAGGAAATTCCACCTCTCCCACTCCCGCAAGGTTCCAGGTCATTACATTTTCTTCCGTAACCGTATTTTGAATTTGTGTAGGCTCATTAACAGAAGCCATAAAGGTATAAAAAACAATTCCTACGCATATCAGCATTGAAACCACTCTTAATACCCTGTTTAATTTATCTATTCTCATAAAATTCACCTTAAAAACATTATAACCCAATAGCGGTGAAATTGTTATAAAAATATTGTAACTATTCAAAACCACATTCGTAAATCCGTTGCTGACGCAACTTAAGTTTTACGAATGTGGTTATATTCATGAATTTTTTGTATTCATTATAATCAGAACTCTTCTAAGTCTCTTTTGTTTCTGATTTGTACAGTTCTGTCAAACTCCGTGTAATCGGTTAAGTAAACAGTGGCTGCGCCGGAGGTTTTAGCTTCGGAATCTTCTTTTCCTTCAGTAAATCTGTGTTCACCAAAGCATGGACCAACGGTAATCGAATCCTGATTGTTGTAGCTTTCGATAAAGCCATCCTTAACTACAAGCACTTCATTGCCGCAAACAGGCATTGCAAGATGCTCGTTCTGCATATAGTCAATTCCAGTAAAGGCAATTTCGATTCTAAAGGGAGCGCCTGTAATGCCACGAATCCTTACTCTTACATCAAGACCGCCCTTAACCTCCTTAATGTAAACGTCAATATCCACATCCGGGCCCATTTTCTTAGGACGCTTTGTGGTGTTTTCCATCTGCCACCAGTCTGAAGTGTTTGGAAGCTTATCCTTAGGGAAGGGTAAATAATACCAGCCGTGCATAGTCTGGTGAAGATGAATTACTCCATCCTCATTTACCTTCATTTCATCGCTAATAAACGCTCTGTGCTCGCAGAAGGAGCCTGCAACCTTCAGGGCAAGCTTAATGGTGCCGTCGTGGAAATATAGGAAATTAGACTTTCCGTTCATTATAGTGTAGCTGTAATTGCCTGTGTGGGCTCTGTAAATACCGCTCCAGGAACAGTACCGTTTAAAGTCCTTTAATTCATAGGTTTCTTTAATTAAAACTGCTCTGAATTCCGGACGCAGCATAAACCAGATTAAAATATCCGGCATCATAAGTCCCTTGTCACAACAAAGCTCAACGATTTTATTACACATTGACAAAAATTCATCGTTTTTATATTTAAGCCCCATCTTCATATATTCAAGATAGTAGCCTTCCGGATAACAGAGTCTGTCCTTATCAAAGCGTGTGGAATTAGCGGTAAATACACTCCAGTCAGGCTCCCAGTACTGTAGCATCAGATTAAGATTTTTAACGACATTTTTATCATACCGATCGTCCCCTAAGGCTTCTGACAGCATTATCATGGCATCGTTGTTAACCCGGTTATAGTTGCCGGCAGATTTCTCCGCATATTCGCCGTCTTCGTTACAGTCAATGCCTTCCCTTAAATATTCAAAGGCCGCATTCTTTAAGGTTTCATCCTTGTATAAAGAAAATCCCTTTGATAAAAGACCTGCAATCGCCCATCTGTGATTGGGGGTGTGGAAACCACCCTCAAGCATACCGTAGATGCCATCGTGCACGATTTCATTGCAGCGTCTTAAAATTTCCTCTTCCTCTTTAGTCTTTTTCTTTTTTAGCAAAAGAAAATCTATTACAGGCAAAAATTCCAAAATACAGAAGGCTGTGTCTGGTGCTGAATTAAAATTACAGGTCACATAGTCAAAAAGACCGTTTTCATGCTGACAGCTTCTGATATAGTCAAGTCCAAGCATTAAGCTTGAATACACCTTTTCGTTCTTATAATATTTAGTATCTTCGTTTAAAAAGCATTCTATTTCAGGAAGTACCTGATAAATAGCTATCTTAGCCTGCACCATACGATTTACATCGTAAAATCCGCCATAGTAGGGGCTTATGGGCTTTGTCTCCTGATTGCGCATGGCTCTTACCACACGTTCCTCAGTATCATGTACAAGCTTTAAATAATGATTTTCCATTGTGTTGTCTCCTTTTCAAAGCCTGCTCATATAAAAGCAGCGCCTATAATGCCTGCATCATTACCAAAGCGGGCCGCTCTTATTGAAGTGTTTTTGCGGCTTGACCTTGAATAAATCTTTTCTTCTACCTTTTCAAGGGTAGCGGGTAAAAATAAATCAGACGCAGCACTTATACCGCCTCCGATTACCATCTCCTCAGGCTGTAAAATATTTATAATGTTAGTAATGCCTTCAGACAAAAGCGATGTGTATTCATCGAGTACTCCGGCCATGACCTTATCTCCTCTTCTTACAGCCTCAAAGAAATTTTCTCCGTTAATCTTTGACATCTGCCATATTAAAGAGCCTCTGTTTTCCTTCATGGCGTCACAGGCCATTTTTACCAGGGCATTTGTTGAAGCATAGGCCTCAAAACAGCCCCTGCGACCGCAGTTACACTGAATGCCGTCATATTTAATGGTCATGTGACCGATTTCACCTTCGGCAAAATTAATACCTCTGTATATTTCTCCGTTTAAAATAAATCCACCGCCGATGCCTGTTCCAAGCGTCACCATTATAAAGCTTTTTGATTTACTTTTGCTTAACAGATATTCACCTAAGGCTGCAAGGTTTGCATCGTTATCCACCAATACAGGCTTCTTTAAATTATCCGTAAGCAAATCCTGGAAGGGCACGTTTTCAAAGCCTAAATTATTGGCATATTCTACCATGCCCGTGTCTTTGTTGGCACTTCCCGGTACCCCCATTCCCACAGCCTCTATGTCCGAAAGAGTCATATTTTTTTTATTTAAAAAGTCTGTAATATGCTCGCAAAGGACGCCTGCATAAGCATAAGCGCCCCTTGATGTATCTGTTTCAAATTCAGTCTTGTCAATTATGGTAAGGCCGTCCACAAGTCCTATTTTTGTGTTTGTGCCTCCCATATCGATTCCAAGTTTCATTGTAAACCCCTTTTTTGTAAATGCTTTTAATTTCTATTTCATGGTTTCCATTATCAGAAGAATGGCAAGAGCCTGACCGTAGGGCATGGACTTAATGGGAATTTCCTTATAAAAGTCCTTGCTTACGCGTCCCATTGGAGTACCGTAAGACACCTGCTTAACAACACCCTCTTCGTTAATGTAATCTAAAATGGGTTTAACCGCCTTTAGGGCCACTTCCTTATAGGCTTCATCCAGAATGTCCATGTGGACACCCTTTAAAATACCGTAGGCAAACCCACAGGTAGCGCTTGCTTCAACGTAAGAGGTCTTATCGTCTACAAGTGTGTGCCACATGCCGCTTTCATCCTGGTACTCCTTTAAGGCTTCGCACTGACGCTTAAAGCTTTCCGTCAAAAAGCGCTTGTCTGCATAACCTAAATCCACTATTGATAAAAATTCAGGAATAACCATTGTAACCCAGCAGTTGCCTCTGCCCCATAAAGCCTCGACAAAATTGCTCCTTTCATTAAAGCTCCAGCCATGGAACCAAAGTCCTGTCTTCTTATCGGTTAAGTATTTTATATGCAAAAGAAACTGATATGTAGCCTCCTCGATATATTCGTTTCTGCCTGTTATGCGTCCATACTGGGCAAGAAAAAGAACGGTCATATAAAGAGTATCATCCCAAAGCTCGGAATCATTTAAGGTATCTGAGGTAATGTGCTGGAAGCCGCCTTCCTTTGTGCGCGGAAAGCTTTCCATAATCCAGCGTGCCCACTCATCACACACCTCCAAATAATCCTTTCTTTGGCAGTGCTTTCCCACAAGACACATGGCAAGCAAGGGTGTAACGGTGTTTACGTTTTTAGCAGGGAAGCCTACACCCATCTGACGATCGTAAAATTTAATCAGAATATCAAGATATGCTTTTTCGCCCGTTTCTTCATACAATTTCCAAAAGCCGTAAAGACCTACTCCCTGAGTCCACTCCCAGAACTGATATTTTCTGATATCGTCTCCGGCAAGATTTTTGGTTTCCATGTTCTTTAAGAAGGTTTCATCCTCTTCGTAAAGAACCGTCTGGAAGCTTTCTGCCAAAAGATTTAGTTTTTGTTGTAAAACTACTTTTGAAAATTCCATAAATCTCCCTCTATAGCAAAAAATGCAAGATTTGTTTGCTTTTTTTAAAAAAAGTCAGTATAATTTTTTCATGATTATCGGAGACAACCTTTTATACGAAAATAAACATTTCATAATAATAAATGACATCGCTCATGATACCTTTTATTATTTCGATTATGATGAACGTGACTATTCCATAAACATGGAATTTGAACACTATCATCCCTTCTACGAAATAATGATTTTACTTGGCAGGGAAGCAAAGCATCTGGTGGAAGGTCATCCCTATGCTATCAGGACCAATGATATAGTGCTTTTAGCGCCCGCACGTCTTCATAAGTCCGTTTATCCTAAAGGCGAGGCTTCAAAGCGCATCATCATAAGTTTTATGCTCCCGGATGATTACTTCGGTCATAAGGAAACCTACGATAAGCTTCTTTCTCCCTTTCATGCCGAGGTGCCTATTTTCAGATTTGAGCCAGATGACAGGAGGCTTTTGTTTAATATTTTAAACGACCTTTATAATTTTTCATCCACTCCAAAATACACAGGCTCTGAGCTTGACGCCTTTTACGTGCATACAAAGTTTCAGGAATTTTTGCATACCCTTTATTCTCTTAAGGGTAATAACATTTACAGTGACGAAGCAAAATTCACTTCAACGGAAGCTAAGATTTACGACATCACTTCCTACATTCACTCAAACTATTCAAAGGATTTAAGTCTTGAGTCTTTGGCTGAACAGTTTTTTATGTCTCCCTGTTATCTGTCCCACCAGTTTAAGAATGTAACGCATTTCAGTTTGCTTAATTACCTTCAGCTGACCCGTATACGAAATGTAGAATACAGGCTCACTACCACCAACGAAAAGATTTCCGTTATTGCCGAAAGCTGCGGCTTTAAAAGCTTTTCTCAGTTTAACCGTATCTTTAAGAAGGTAACCGGTACTTCTCCAAGTGAATTTAGAAATTCCGGTGGTAATCCCGGCTGATTCTACTTCACTATAAAAGGATTTGAGATTGCAAGGTTTGTAATATCGGAAGCTGCTACCAAAAATAAATATTTTGAAGCTCCTATGTTAAAATCCTTTAATTCCAGACTATAATCATAATTTGAAGCTGTCGAAAGCTCCTTAATCGGAATTTCGATGGCTTTTTTATCGCTTAAATATGCCGTAAGCTTTTTAAGCCTTCTGTTTGCTTTTAAGGTAATGCTTAAATCTATTTTTCCATCCATAGCCTTAATTAAGTCTCCCGGTAGTTTCCCGTTAGCCCTCGGCACAAGAATCGGTCCGTTAGTCAGAAAGCTGTGTCCGTGTCTTAAGGAATTAAGCAGCTTCTTTGTATCAGGCTCGCCCTCTACATATGCATAGGTTCTTACGCAGCCACTTGTAAGAGAGGTCTTTGCCCAGACTTCAAGCATAGGTAAAAATTTATCACATATGAATAAGAAGGCTTCCAATATAGTGCTTTCTTCTCTAAAGGCGTTAGGCTCTTCCTCCAAAGCCTTACGGGTTCTTTCCTTAAGCCAAAGCATTTTTGAAAAAAGCCTGTAATAATCATTGGCTCTTATATTGTGCGTATCAGAGCCTGTTGTAGCGGGGATGTAAATTCCCTTTTCAAGTAAATCTCTCCAGAATTCTGCTGCCTTACAGTCTGTTGTACCATAATACATGGGATTTGAGCCGTTCCAGATTTCTATGGTTTCAAAAATGTCAGTCATGTCATAAAAATCCTTGTTCCAGGAAATGGCTACCTGTAAATCCCTTGGATGGTTAAGCTGGGGCAGTCCCTCATGATCCTTAATTTCTTTTACGATACGCTTAAATTCATTTCGTAAATAATTTTCGGTTCTCTTTTCGCCTTCAGGAATCTGATATATTACGTCGAAACCGTCTACTCCAAGGGCGAGCACATGCCCGTTGGAGGTAGAGATTTCTTTTGAAGGAATAGGGTGAAAGTCTTTCGTCTTACACTTCTTCCATTCTTCATGATTTAAAATGTTATGATGGTCGCTTAAGGCACCGAAGCGTAAGCCTAAAGCCTGCATTGAATTCGCCACTTCCTTGGGGGATTCAATAACATCATCCGTGCCTCCCCATACAGGGCTTGAATAAATGCTGTGATGATGAATATCCCCTGCCACAAAGCCTTCGCTGTATAAATTTACAAACTGCTTTAATTCAAAGCTTTCTTCAACAAAGGAGTCTGAAACCGCAAGGTTTAAATATTCGATTTCAAATTCGCTTCCCTTTGATACCTTTACTAAATAGTCACCCTTTGGAATGCTTACCTGCAAGACTCCTGACTCATCTGTCACAAATCTAAGCATGTCAATTCTTCCTACAGGCTCATAGTCTGTCGTAAAGTCATCGTTATCCTTAATGCCGAAAAATCTCACCTCGGCAATTGCAGGTTTTCCTTCAAAGGAAACAGATATTTTTACATTTCCGTTTTCTCTTGCAGGCTCTTCTGTGTAGTCTACGCCCTTTTTATTAAGGTAGTCTTCGACCTTTAATAAAGCCTTTTCCATTTTGGAAGCTTGAAGATATATGCGGTTCTCTACGAATTTGGCATTTTTATCAGGAAACTCCTCTATCGGAAGGGCCTGACACATATCTATGCCCAGTGATAAAAACTTTGTGATCTTTGACATTTTATTTTTCCATTTCTGTGTCAATTATATTCGCAATCCGCTTCGCTTTCTGCCAGCAAAGCGATTAACGTAGGTCAGAGCTTAACCCTGACTGAGTATAGCCTGTGATAATCACACCTTTGCAATTGCTTATAGTAAGTGGATTTTCAGACTAAGTTAAAGCCACGTAAGCCAAGCTCCTCTGCTCTGTGGCAGGCTACAAAGTGACCGGGTTCAAGCTCCTTATATTCAGGAGTCTCCCTGCAGCACCTTTCGTTGCAGTATCTGCATCGGGTATGGAAATAGCAGCCGGACGGAGGGTTGGCAGGATTTGGAATTTCGCCCTGAAGGGGAATTCTCTCTACCTTATATTTAGGGTCTGCAACCGGAACTGCCGACATAAGTGCCTCGGTGTAGGGGTGCTTTGGGCGGCTGAAAATTGCTTCCGTGTCGCCGTATTCCACCATTCTGCCAAGGTACATAACACCTACTTTATTTGAAATGTGTTCAACTACCGATAAATCGTGGGATATGAAAAGGTATGTAAGATTCATATCCTTTTGTAAATCCTTTAAAAGGTTAATAACCTGAGCCTGGATTGATACGTCAAGAGCAGAAACCGCTTCGTCACACACAATAATCTGCGGCTTAAGCACAAGTGCTCTTGCAATACCGATACGCTGTCTCTGACCGCCTGAAAAGGCGTGTGGATAACGCATAAGGTAGGAAGGGTTAAGGCCTACCTTTTCAGCCATTTCCTTGGCCATTTTGTCCATTTCGTCCTTAGGCATCTTTGGATAATTGGCCTTTAAGGGCTCCTTGATGATGTCAAGAACTGTCATACGAGGGTCGAGGGATGAGTAAGGATCCTGGAAAATCATCTGAATTTCCTTTCTTACTTCCTTCATTTTCTTTTTATCGATTTTAAGGAAATCAAGCTCCTCGCCTTCTCTTGTTTTGTAATAAACCTCGCCTTCAGAAGCTTCATAGGCTCTTACTATGCAGCGGCCAAGTGTTGTCTTGCCACAGCCTGACTCGCCCACGATACCTATTGTTTCGCCTTCCTTTACGTCAAAAGAAACATCGGTAACAGCCTTAACGGTAATGCCCTTGGAGGTAAATCTTTTATGGACGTTTTTGACTTCTAAAATATTGTCTTTTTCCATTATTTTCTTCCTCCCTTTTTCTTTTTGCCGTTATCCTCTGCATTTTCTTTTGTCAAAGCTTCTTTTGCTTTTATTTTTGCTTCAGCCCTTGCACGCTGTTCCTGGCAGGCTTTGTTTTGGCAGGCAAAGCATGAAATAAGATGACCTGGTTCAATTTCCACAAGCTCAGGCTCTGCCTTGTCGCAAAGGCCTTCAATGCGGGCATCACATCTGTCATAGAAGCCGCACTGCGTGGGAAGATTCATGGCAAGGGGAACGGTACCCTCGATTGAGAAAAGCCTGTCCTCCTTCCTGCCGCCGATTTTATGAACGGAGCCGATAAGGCCTCTTGTGTAGGGATGCTTAGGATTTTCATAAATCATATCGGCAGTACCGGTTTCAACGATTTTACCAAGGTACATAACTGCTACTCTGTCACACATCCTGGCTACAACGCCTAGGTCGTGGGTGATAAAGAGAATAGCCATGTTAAACTCCTTCTGCATTTCCTTCATAAGCTCAAGAATCTGAGCCTGAATGGTAACGTCAAGAGCGGTGGTAGGTTCGTCTGCTATTAGTAAGGACGGATTGCATACAAGAGCCATGGCAATTAAAGCTCTTTGCAGCATACCGCCTGAAAATTCGTGAGGGTACTGATTATAACGCTTTTCAGCATTGGCAATACCAACCTTCTTCATCATTTCAAGGGAAATTTCTTTTGCCTTCTTTTTGTCCTTTGTAATATGAAGCAGGGTAGCTTCATTAATCTGATTACCGATTGTGTACATGGGAGAGAATGCAACCATGGGCTCCTGGAAAATCATGGAGATTTCCTTACCGCGGATTGCTCTTATCTCTTTGCCGGTTTGGTCAAGGCTTAATAAATCCTTTTCTTCACCCTCCTGAGTCTTAAATAAAACGGAGCCTGAAGGCACGCACTTTTTTTCATTGATTTGCAGAATTGACTTACAGGTAATTGACTTACCGCAGCCGGATTCGCCTACAAGGCCTAAGGTTTCGCCCTGCTTTATTTCGAAATTTACGCCTCTAACGGGAGTGAGTACACCCTCCATCATGTTAATGTCTACATGGAGGTCTTTGACTTCAATAATATTTTCTTTTTCCATAAAAGCCTCCTGCTTATTTATAAGGGTCTGCCGCATCACGGATACCGTCGCCTAAGAAGTTATAGGCAAGTACTGTGACAGTAACGAAAATGATTGGTATAAGCTTGTGTGGATACTGAGCTACGTCTGTAACAGAGCTTGCTTCCTGAAGCAGTACGCCCCAGCTGGTGGCAGGCGATTTAATACCGAGTCCTAAATAAGACATTGAAGTTTCACCTACGATGGAACCTGGAATACCAAGTGTAATGGATACGATTAAGTAGCTCATGAAGCCTGGTACTAAGTGCTTCCAGATGATTTTCCAGGTGGATACGCCTGAAAGCTTTGCAGCCATAACGTAATCCTCGTTTTTAAGCGATAAGAATTTACCTCTTACTACTCTTGCCATACCTGTCCAGTTAATAAAGGAAAGGATGATGGTCATGTAGAAGTACATCTTAATCGTTGAAATACCTGCAGGAATTGCTGCAGAAAGTGCCATCCAGAGAGGAATCTGCGGAACAGCACCGATTACCTCGATGATACGCTGAATAACGATGTCAACTGCACCGCCGAAATAACCTGAAATCGAACCGATTGCCACGCCTAAGAAGAAGGAAATAACCGCTGAAGCAAAAGGTATCGAAAGGGAAATTCTGCCGCCTAACAATACTCTTGAGAAAATGTCTCGCCCCAGAGAGTCTGCACCGAATAGGAATATCTTTGCATCGGTACCGCCGTTGCTTCCCTCTGCCACACCAAATAAATGCAAATCACAGGGTATAAAGCCTAAAATCTTATATTCAGTACCGTGTACGAGGAATTCTACCTTGTAATATTCATCAGTGTTTTCTGAAAGTGTTACGGAGAAATCCTTTTTGTTAATTGACTTTTCCAATTTATATACATGTAAGCCTACGTTTTCACCGTTAAACATTACATGCACCTGTGTAGGAGAAGAATTCTTGTAAAGTCCGTCAAATTCATCAAGACCGTAGGGTGCAAGGAAATCCGCAAATATAGCGCAGAAATATAAGAAACCGAGTACCCAAAGAGAAATCTTTGCAAGCTTGTGCTTTACAAGCTTTCTGCCCATAAGTGTCCATTGAGACGCAAGATAGTAATCTTCTTTAGTGTTGTTCTTTTTACTCATTAGCGTCCACCTCCTGAATAACGAATTCTTGGATCTAGGAATGCAAGCACAATATCAGAAAGCAATACGCCGATTACAACCAGTACCGCCTGCACCATTACGATGGCGCCTGCAAGATACATGTCCTGGGACTGTAAAGCCTTAAAAAGTACCGGGCCCTGAATCTGCATATTTAGTACCATAGCCGTTACGGTTGAGCCGGAAAAAAGGGATGAAAGAACGCCGCCAAGGCCTGATACGGTAGGGTTGATGGCTGCTCTGAAGCAGTACTTCATAATAATTTTTCTTTCGCTTACGCCTTTTGCTCTTGCTGTCAGAGTGTACTGTCTTGCTACTTCGTCGAGCATCTGGGCTCTTACGGAACGGATAATTCCGCAGGTACCGGATGTGCCGATTACTATGATGGGAATTATCATACGCTTCATGAATTCGCCGAAGTTATATAAATGAACACCATTTGTAAGCATTTCCTGAGAAAACAGACCAACGTTTGCATTGCCTGTCCACTTGTAGGAAAGATACATAAGTATAATTGCCAAAATAAAGTTTGGTATTGCGGTTCCAAGGAAACCAATAATTGAGGTGATGTAGTCGCCCTTTGAATACTGGTGGGTGGAAGCATATACCGCTATCGGAATTGATACCGCATACTGGAAAATCATGATGATTGCCGTTACACCGATTGTAAGGCCCAGTCTTTCTTCTACAACTGACCATACGTTACGGCCGTAGGCAAAAGAATATTTCCAGTTATGATGGGATCCGTAAAGTCTGTAATAGGTTGAATCAGTGGGAGTCCAGATAATGTCCTTAATCCACTTGAAATACTGCTGATATACAGGCAAATCCAGGCCGTATTCAGCTCTCAATTCTGATGCATAGTCTGCATCTACATACTCACCCTCTGAAGCTAAAGCAGCAATATGTGCCGAAACATAATCTCCTGGAGGGAGCTGTATTACGAAGAAAACCAAAACCGAAATTAGAAGTAATGTGGGGATAAACATCAATACACGTTTAACAATGTATGATACCAGATCCTTTTTGAAGAAATCTTTCACACCTTCCCAAAAGGTTTTCTTGGTTTCGTTTTCATGCATGCTTTCTAATTTGTACGCATTTTCTTCCATTAGAATACCTCATCTTTTTCGTAAAAATCGGAGACGAAGAAGCTGTATCCCCGTCTCCGACCAATTTTTAAAATATTACCTTTTCTTTTGCTAAAAAATTATTCAGCCTTGAATAATGTCCAGTAGTGAACCATGTTACCATACTGATATAAGTCATCACTTACGTATAATTCAGGATAGTTCTGAATCTTTGAGCTGATGATTGAGTAGCCTGATTCTGCCTTTAAGTAAGCAATTGTCCAAAGGTTAGCCTTGTGGATTTCGTAAATCTGAAGGTTAATGTCATCTCTTTCAGAAGATACGGGTGTAGCAATGTACTGTTCGTAAAGGTCAACTAACTTCGCCATGTCACCTGTAGGCTGTACACCCTGTTCGCCGTTTGTGCCGTAGTATGTACCAAAGTCACCATACCATTCAGCTGCCTGAGCGATGGGAACGAAGGGAGCAACTCTTGATCTCATTGAAAGACCGCCGATTGCGGTATGAGGTCCGATGATTGCATACCAGTCGTTGTTATCGATTTCCTGGTCGAATGTACCAACTTCGATGTCCTTTGTAGCGCTCTTGATGCCGATTGCATTGTAGTACTGCTCTAATACAGGGTATGCTGCGTCATTACCGGAATCTGTGTAGGTGTAGAAAGTGATAACCAGGTCTGAACCGTCAGCAAAGTCATAGAAGCCGTCGGAACCCATTACAAGGCCGCAGGATTCAAGTAAGGTCTTAGCCTGTTCAACGTCATATTCTGTCCACTTTGATTCCCAGTCAGCATCGTAACCGAAGTTACCTTCTGCGGGAGCCGCCTGACCTGCTTCAAGGAAGCCATCTGTTAAGAGCTCTGAGAACTCCTGACGGTCAACAGCGATTGACATAGCCTGACGGAAGTTAACATTGTTAAATAATGTAGCGTAGTTTTCATCCTTGCAGGTGTAGTTGAAGGTTACCTGGTATGAACCCCAGTTAGAGCTTGTAGCCTCTGCCAATACAGCAGAATCGCCCATATCTGTAAGAATTGAGTTAATATCCTTCATTGCAACGCCGATGATATCAAGCTCGCCTGATCTGAATGCCAGCTGATCCTGGCCTTCCTCTGAATAGTGGTGAAGATTTAAAGCATCAACGTAAGGAAGCTGATTGCCTTCTGCGTCAACCTTCCAAAAGTATGCGTTTCTTTCCATAATGCAGAGCTCTGCATCTCTTGTATTGTTGCCTTCCTTTGTAGTAAGTACGAAGGAGTTAAGTGTAGGAATACCTGAGGTGTTCCAGAAGTTGTATACACATGCCTTGCCAAGGTCCTTAATAGAGGCCTGGTCAATGTTCTTTTTCTGTGCGTTAGCTAAAACGTCTTCATCTGATAAGCCTGTTGCAGCCCAGTATTCGTTTTCAATATAGATTGAATCCGGAATAAGGTCTGAAAGGTAATGTGAAGGAGCCCAGCAGAACTTGAAGTCGCCGTTTTCAATGAAATCAGCGGGGAATTTAGGATTTTCAAAGGTCCATGTAACTGTGTAGTCATCAACCTTTGTAAGAACTGCAAAGGTATCTTCTTCTACGGTTTCCATTTCGCCTGTTTCTTCGTTCTTCTTTTCAACTGAGATTTTGCCGTCCTTGAGTGCTGCCCAGGACTTCTTACCATCAAAGTTTGTTAAGTGGCACTGATAGTACCAAAAAGTAATATCATCTGCAGTGAAGGCTTCACCGTCAGACCACTTCATTCCTTCTCTTAAATAGAAGGTCCATACTGTGTAATCATCGTTAACTTCGTAGTCCTTGATTACGTTGGGATAATAAGAACCATCGTTGTTGTAGTGGATGATGGTTTCAAGAATAGGTCTTGAAAGGTCCCATGAACCACCATTGTTGGTGATGTTGATTTCGCCGCCATAGGTGCCGATTGCCAAAGCGTTACCGGCAACATCAGCTGTTTCAACAAAAATGTTGTCTGTGTCAGGGATACGCTCCTCAACTGCAGGAAGTGTACCGGCTGCAACCTGCTCAGCTAACATAGGAGCTTCGGAATAGCCTTTAACTTCTTCAACGGGTTCTGCAACTGAAGCAGACTCAGATGCAGAAGCAGGTGTGGATGCTACTTCTGATGTGGAAGCGGAAGAACCGCAACCTGCAAACATTGTAACTACCATTGCAGCTGAAAGTAATAAAGCTGCGATTTTGTTGCTTGTCTTTTTCATTATTTACCTCCAATCATTATCAGTGACTGCCTGTCACTTGTTGATTATATCTTACATTTGTTAACTGCATATTTCTACTCATATTTTTGTATCTTTTGAGTAATTTATGTGCATTTTTTGTTTTTTCTTGGTTAAGTGTTGGTTAATACAGCAAAAATTGCAAAAATGTACCCGCAAAAAATGCGCAATGCAATTACATATTCGATAGTAAGCTTCCTTATAAGTTTTTAATCCAGATATACCTTGGATCGTCGTTTCTGCTAGTCCAGGGATTGCCATCAAGATGCCGTATCATCCAGCAGTAGTACATAGGAAAGCCGGGCGCTGTACACTGTGGGTGATTTTCACCCGGAGTGATGTGAGCAACGCTGCCGTCTGAAATCTTATAAGCGTTTTCGCCGATAAAGCAGGCGCCGAACCCTTCCGGACGTTCATATCTGTAATAGTAAACTTCAGGCTGTGGATGACTGTGAGGAGTATAGCTTGACCAGCTCCCCTGATGATTTATAACCTCCCCGTTTACCATGTTTGAGTAGGGCGCATTCGAATAATCAAAAATCGTGCGCACCGTTCTCTCCATACGGTCTTCGCAAAGTCCTTTGCCAAAGGTATCGTTTGTGCAGGTCTTTGGAGTGTAGAAAACAGGTGCAAATTCTCTGTCGTTATAGGTCTTCTGCACCAGCACTTCAGAAGCCTTAATCGCTTTAAGCTTAATTTCAGAGCCTCTGCACACATGCAGACAGTAAGGGCCGTCATTTATAAAATCTCTTCGGAAGCCTTCCTCTATTTTTCTTTCGCCGTTTTCTTCAAAAGAAAATTCGATTTCTCCCATAATCAAAAGCACTGCCGTTTCTTCATCCAAGGCTAAAAAAAGTTTTTCTTCTCCTGCCTTCATTTTATAAACGGCAACATCCATCATCATGTCATTTTCTTCGCCATAGGAAGAAAGCTGTTTTTTGCCTGTAGTGTCAAATTCCGGATAAAAAAATTCGTTGCTCATAAAATACCTCTAAAATTCAATTTCAGATAATTTAACGGGTCTGTGTTCCTCAACTGATTTCTTGGCTGCAATGCCCATAAGTACAGGCTTCAAGCCATCCATTACTCCTAAAGGAGTGTCTGTGTCTTCTTCTATAGCCTTTACAAAGAGGCGTACCTCTCTTGAGAAGGATTCCATGTATCTTTCAAGGAAGAAGTAAAGAGGCTTTTCACCGGTAATGCCGTCAGCGCCGGAAAAAACGAGGGTTGATTCTGTGTCGTTTGAAGTATGCACCATGCCCTTTGTGCCGAGTACCTCTGCTCTCTGGTCGTAGCCGTAAACTGCCTTTCTGCAGTTATCAATCAGGGCAATTGCTCCGTTTTCCATCTTTAAGGTAATTAAAGCCGTGTCAACATCCCCGGCCTCACCAATTGCAGGATCTACCAAAACTGCCGACTGAACGTAGATTTCTTCTGCATCGCAGCCTGCAAGGTATCTTACCATATCAAAATCATGGATTGTCATGTCAAGGAACATGCCGCCTGAAACTGCAGCATATTCTGCTTGCGGAGGCTCAGGATCTCTTGAAGTAATCTTGATAATCTGTGGGGCTCCGATTTTCCCTGATATAATTGCCCTCTTAACTGCTTCAAAGTTGTGGTCGAAACGGCGGTTAAAGCCTACCTGATATTTAAGGTTTGAACCCTTGAGTGCATCCACAACCTCTTTTATTTTGCTTAAATCATGGTCGATGGGTTTTTCGCAGAATACATGCTTGCCTGCCTTGATTGCTTCAATCGAAATAGGTGAGTGTGTATTTGTGGAAGAACAAATCATAACTGCATCGATTTCTGGATCGTTTAAAATTTCGTGATAGTCCTTTGTTATGCTTTCAACCCCAAGGTCCTTTGCCCATGCAGCCACCTCATCACTTATAAAGGGGTCTGCAAGAGTTTTGATTTTTGCGCCTTTTACATGAAGGCAAATGCTTTCTGTGTGTACCTTGCCGATTCTGCCGGCACCGATTACGCCAAATGTTACCATAGTTTTATCTCCTTATATTCGCTCCCAAGCCTCTAAGGCTATAGGTTTAAGTCTTAAATTCCTGTATGTTCTTTAATGAATTTTCTTGCATTAATTGCGTATTCCAAAGGATTTGCTTTTGCAGGATCCTGCTCTGCCTCAACTAACAGATAGCCCTCGTAGCCTGCTTCCTCAAGCACCTTAAAAATAGCATCAAAATCTATGCAGCCATCCCCTGGAATTGTGAAGGCACCTTCTCTTACTCCCTGTAAAAAGCTTAAATTTTCTTCCTTAACCCTTTTAATGACGTCTGGACGGATGTCCTTTAAGTGCACATGCTTAATTCTTTTTACATATTTACTTGCCATTGCAACCGGATCCTCACCACAATAAGCAAAGTGGCCTGAGTCAAAAAGCAGGCTGACATATTCAGGATCCGTATGCTCCATCAGGTATTCAACCTCGGCTGCCGTCTGCACAACCGTACCCATATGATGATGGAAAGTAAGCGAAAGTCCTTTTTCTTTTGCAGCCTTACCTAATTTATTGAGGCCGTCGCAGAGTAAATTCCATTCGTGCTCATCCATGATGTGCTTGTTGCCAAACACAGGTGTCTCAAGCTGCCCCTGAATTGAATAAGACTGTTCGGACACGCCGATGACCTTAGCACCCATAGCCTTCAAAAATTCAACCTTTAAAAGGAATTCCTTCTCAACCTCCTCGTATGTCTTCGTCAAAAGAAAGGTGGAAAACCAGCAGTTACAAATCTGCATGTTTCTAAGTGCCAATTCCTTTTTTAGCACCTCTGCATCCTTAGGGTATTTGTTGCCGATTTCACAGCCTGTAAAGCCTGCCAGTGCCATTTCCGAAACGCACTGTTCAAAGGTGTTTTCTGCACCAAGATCGGGCATATCGTCGTTGGTCCAGGCGATAGGTGCAATGCCCAAATGAACTTTTTCTTTGTTAAACATAATTTCTCCTCTATACTCTTTTAAAGCTTTAAATCCTATATCAGATTTTCTTTAGTAAAGTCGTGCTTTCTTTCTGTTTTCCATAAGTTTTTCGTAAGCCTTCTTTTCGGATTCCTTTAAGGTGGTGGAGGCAAGGCCTACATTCCACCAGGAGTCGTAACCGTCAGTCATGGTCTTAGGTAGAACCTTTATATCTATTAAGGTAGATACCTTTGAGCGCTTGGCTAAACGTAATGCCTTCTTTAATTCTTCGATTGTGCGGGCCGAGTAGGTCTTAACTCCGTAGCCTGCAGCCACCTTTGCAAAATCGATTGGAATCAGGGAACCGTTCAGTGCGCCATTTTCGTCTCTGTATCTGAATTCAGTAGCAAGGTTTCCGATACCGTTGCTCATCTGAAGATTGTTGATACAGCCAAAGCCGCAGTTATCAAATAATAAAACATTTATCTTCTTACCTTCCTGAAGGGAAGTAATAAGCTCTGAGTGAAGCATAAGAAAGCTTCCGTCGCCAAGCATTGCATAAACCTCCCTGGAGGGATCTGCTATCTTGCAGCCAAGAGCCGCGGAAATTTCATAGCCCATGCAGGAATAACCGTATTCCATGTGGTAGGAATCCTTTTCATCGGTGGTCCACATACGCTGTAAATCGCCCGGAAGTGAACCTGCAGCGCCTGTTACAATTGCATTTTTGTCAATGGTTTCACGAATGGCAACAATTGCAGCAGTCTGTGTAATATTTGTCCCGTAAAGCTTTACAAATTCTTCAATGGAGCCTTCGTTACAGGCTTTAATTAAAGGCTTAAAGTCTTTATCATAGGAATATTCCCTAAGCCTCTTCATCTCTGCTTCCCAGTCTGCTTTTGCTTTTTCAATCTCACCATTATAGGAAGCCTTGTAATTTGCTTTTCTTAATTCACGGGCAAAGCTCTTTATTGTTTCTTTAGCATCGCCTACAACACTTACTGCATCATATTTGTATGCATGGAATCTTGAAATGTTTACTGTGATGAATTTTACGTCGCTCCTATACTGCGATTTTGAGCCTGTTGTAAAGTCTGAAAGCCTTGAGCCAATTGCCACTACCACGTCTGCCTCCTGTGCAATACGGTTGGCAGCAAGGTTACCTGTAACGCCGATGCCTCCTATGTTATATTCGCATGAAGACTTTGTGGCACTCTTGCCTGCCTGGGTCTCAGCATAGGGAATGTTAAATTCCTTACAGAAATTCATAAGCTCCCTGCCGGCTTCCGAATATCTCACACCGCCGCCGCATATTACAAGTGGCTTCTTAGCCTGCAAAAGAACCTTTACTGCATCATTTACCTCTGCCCCGGTAGGTACTGTTCTTAAAATCCTGTGTACCCTTTTTTCAAAGAAGTAATCAGGGTAATCAAAGCTCTCACCCTCTACGTCCTGGCTTAAAGCAAGACAAACGGCACCGGTTTCTGCAGGGTCCGTTAAAACCCTCATTGCATTGATACATGCATTCATAAGCTGCTCAGGGCGTACGATTCTGTCAAAATATTTTGTAACTGCCCTGAAGGCATCGTTTGTGGTGGTGCCAAGAGAATTTGACTGTTCAAGCTGCTGTAAAACAGGATCTGGCTGGCGGGTGGCAAAGGTATCGCCGGGTAATAACAAAAGAGGAACGTTATTAACCGTTGCGCATGCTGCTGCGGTAACCATATTGGCAGCACCTGGTCCGATTGATGAAGCGCAGGCAATAATTTTCTTTCTGTTATTCTGCTTTGCGTATGCTGCCACCGTGTGGGCCATACCCTGCTCGTTTCTACCCTGGTATACCTTTAAGCTTCCAGGATTTTCATCAAGTGCCTGGCCTAAGCCTACTACAATACCGTGACCGAATATTGTAAAAATACCGTCTACAAATTTTGTTTCTTCGTTATCTCTTGAGACGTACTGATTATCAAGAAATTTTACCAAAGCCTGAGCTACTGTCATTTTTGCCATTTTTATGCCCTCGCAATCATTTCGCCAAATTTTTCTTTTTCTTCTTTAATAAACTGCTTTACCTGTTCCGAAGTTGGTAAATCCTCAGAGCATGAATGACTTGCTACCATCATGGAAGCCTCTGCCGAACCAAACTCAAGGCAGTCAATGATTTCCCAGTTGTTGTATAAGCCGTATAAAAATCCCGAAGCATAACCATCGCCGCCGCCAAAGCTCTTTAAGCAGTCGATGGGGAAGGGCTTAACGGAAAACTGTTTGCCGTCACAGGTATGGGCGGTGGAGCCTTTCTTTCCGTGCTTGATTACAACAAGCTTTGCGTTTTGTTTAAACCAATAAGCAGCAGTTTCTTCATCGGTTCTGCCTTCTTCAATTAACCTTTCCGTTAAATCAAATTCCTCTCTTGAGCCCATGATGATGTCCGCTTCCCTGGCAACCATTGAATAATAGATTGAAATTTCATCATCGTTTTTCCAGGTATAGGAGCGATAATCTATATCAAAAATAATTTTTGTATTGCTTCTTTTAGCAAGCATTACAGCCTTAAGCGCTGCCTCTCTTGAAGGGCTTGCGGCAAGGGCGGTGCCTGAAATAAGTAAAGCCTTTGCTGATTTAATGTAATCCTCATCCACATCCTCGCATGATAGCTGTAAGTCTGCGATGCAGTTTCTGTACATCAAAATAGAAGATTCGTCTGAAGAAAGAATTTCAGTAAAGGTAAGTCCGATTTTTTCTCCGTTTTCACATCTCTTAATATGAGAAGTGTCGATTCCCTCTTTTTGAAAATAGTGTGTTACGAAATCGCCCAGCTGATCATCGGAAACTCTTGCAAAAAAGCCTGCCTTAAGTCCGTGACGTGAAATACCGACTGCAATATTGGCAGGAGAGCCTCCCACATATTTTTTAAAGGTGGTGCACTCTTCAAGAGGATGAAAATAATCAACCGGATTAAAATCAACCGCCACTCTTCCAAGTAAAATTAAATCTAAGGGTCTTGCTTCATCAAAGGTTATATAAGCCATTTTTTCCTCCTAAAGAGCTTCCATGTTAAATATTTTTATGTGCTTCATTACGTTTTCTTTTACCGCTTCAACCATTCCTTCGTTTAAAGAAAAATATGTTAAAGGCTTGTCGGTACCGATAAGCCTAAGTGCTCCGTTTGTACATGCATCAAAATTAGCCGTGGCAATATTGATCTTTCGTATGCCCCCTGCAATGCACTTTTGAAAATCCGAAGGCGTAATGCCTGTACCTCCGTGAAGCACCAAGGGAATTTCAACACGTGAGTCAATCTCTTTTAAAATATCAAATTCAAGCTTTGGAGCCTTCTTATAATTGCCATGCGCATTACCGATTGCAATTGCAAGCGCATCAACCGGAGTATTTTTCACAAAATATTCTGCATCTGAAGGATTTGTGCAGATAGCCTTATCATCACAGGTTCCACCTTCAGAACCGCCCAAAGTTCCAAGCTCTGCTTCCAGTGTAGCGCCGTAAGCCTTTGCCAGTGCAGCAATCTCTTTTGTATTTTTAATATTTTCTTCTATATCAAGGCTGGAACCATCGTACATTACGGAAGTAAATCCGTAATTAAGAGCCGCCTTAATATTTTCTTTTGTTTTGCCATGGTCAAAATGCACAGCCACTGGAACTGAAGTTTTTTTAGCCGCTTCCACCATCATGGGTCCCATTAAATATAATGGCGAATGTGAAAGCCGCGCCTCGGCAATCTGGATAATTATGGGAGTATTCAATAACTTTGCCGCACTTAAGACACCTAAAAGCATTTCCATGTTGCCTACGTTAAAGGCTCCCACCGCTATTTTCTTTTCTTTAGCTTGCTCTAAAAGCTCCTTCATTGTTACTAAAGACATTTCATACCTCTATTTATATAAGTTTTTGTACATTTCCTTAACGTCTTCAACCCTTATTTCCTTGCGGGTATTGGCAGGTGAACCCGAGAAAACCGCATCCTCGCTCATCTTGTCGATTACCTTAAAAAAGTCCTCCTTGGAAATACCGTATTCCTTAAGAGTAGGTATTTCGCACAGGTTAACAAGGTCGATTGCCGCCTGTAAAAATTTTTCGGATGCTTCTTTGTCTGAATCGTCCTCGTCTGCGGCTCCGATTTCACGTCCTAAACGTCCGAATCTGTCATAGGCTCCGTCTAAGGCAAAAGAAAAACAGGTCTTAATAAGCATTGCATTGGAAGTGCCGTGAGGTACATGGAACATAGCGCCAATAGGGCGGCTCATGCCATGAATTATTGTTACAGAGGAATTGTTAAAGGCAATTCCTGCTTCAAGAGCAGCTAAGCTCATTTCCGCTCTCGCTTCTTCATTGGAGCCGTCTTTATAGGCAATTGGAAGATATTTAAATATACGCTTTACGGAAGATAATGCAAATACGTCCGATAAGGGCTGAGCCTTTCTTGAGGTATAGGCCTCCGCTGCATGACACAAGGCATCAAGTCCTGTAGATGCAGTAATCTTAGGGGGAGCAGTCAGGGTAAATCTTGGATCAATGATTGCAACATCAGGCATTAAAGCATCACCCTTAAGCAGCATCTTAATATCGCGCTCAGTATCTGTAATAATTGTAAACTGCGTGGCTTCAGAGCCTGTACCTGCAGTTGTTGGAATTGCAATCATGGGAGGTGTTTCTTTTTCAATAGCCTTACCAAGATAGTCTGTAATCTTACCGCCGTTTCCTACAATTGCAGCTACA
This sequence comes from Lachnospiraceae bacterium, assembly GCA_963643225.1. Lineage (GTDB taxonomy): Bacteria > Bacillota > Clostridia > Lachnospirales > Lachnospiraceae > UBA1258. The sequence continues at coordinate 70,581 of CAVIIX010000002.1, read as the reverse complement.
GCCTTCATTGAATCGATAGGAGAACCGCCGCCAAGGGCTACTAAGAAATCACACCCTTCGTCAAGATAAGCCTTTAGGCCTTCTTCAATCATTTTATCTGTAGGCTCGCCGGTTACACCGGAAAATACTGCATGTTCAACTCCTGCTTCACTTAAAGCGTCCTCTACAAATTTTAAATTTCCAAATTTAATCATGGCTTCGTCTGTTACAACCAAGGCCTTCTTACCAAATTTTGAAAATGCTTCCTTACCCTGAGAAAGGGCATCAGCACCTGAATATATCAGTTTTGGCATAATAAAAGAACTGCTCATAATATTCTCCTTAGGTATATGCATATTTTTAGACTTTCTAAAACGATTATACCTATAAATTCAAAGCAATTCTACGCGGTTTTGGTTATGTTTTGGTAAACTTCCTTGCATTTTTTGATAACTTTTGATAATCTGGACCATATAAGTTAATTCAATGATATTCGCAATCCGCTTCGCTACGGCTCTAATAAAAGCGGCAGTGGATTTTCTTGAGCTTTTATAAAGAATGCAACAGGTGGATTGCAGGAAAGGCTTTCTTTAATATGAGAGTAGACAGAATTGAGGAGTTAGAAAAATATATCCTCAGAAAGAAATCTGCCACCCTTGACAGTCTGTGCGAGGAATTTGACATCTCAAAAAACACTCTTCGACGGGATATCGACGCTTTGGTCAAGAGAGGCAACATTGAAAAAGTATACGGAGGTGTAGTAGCTGTAGAAAAGCCCTCCGCCGTTGGGCTTCGCTCCTTTACGGAAAGAAGCCTGATAAATTTAGAGCTAAAAGAAACGATTGCCGAAAAGATGGCAGCCTTTGTTAAAAGCGGTGACACGATTTTCATGGATACAGGCTCAAGTACTCTTCCCATCATCAATCACCTTGATAACATAAGCGACTTAACAATCATCACAAACAGCGTGCCCATTATTTACGAAGCCTTAACGCATCCTTCCATTAATGTAATTGCTCTTCCGGGCACCCTTAACCGCCCTACGGATTCTTTAGTGGGGGCAAGTACTTTAGAAGCACTTCAGCGTTTTCATGTCAAAAAATCCATTATGTCCTGTACCGGTCTTTCAATCGAGCACGGCGTGTGCAACGCTTCTTTTGCCGAATACGAAATAAAGCGTGCAGCAGTAAACATGTGCGATGAAAGCTTTTTGCTTGCCGACCATTCAAAATTCGACATCACCAGTATGATGAGCTATGCCTGCATCGAGCAGTTTGACTACATCGTAACAGATGCTCTTCCTTGCGCCGTTATGCAGGCCTTTGCCGGCGAAAGAAAAATAAAGATAGTAATATAAAAGAGAGCTTCGCTTTAAAAGCTCTCTTTTTTGATTGCCTGTAATGCATTAAGCCAGTCTGAAGGTTAAAATTTCATAGGGCTTAATTACTGTTGTGATAATGCCGTCTTCAAAGGATGTGTATTCATCCTTGATTTCACGTTCTAATAAATCCGTGGGAATTGCGGTTTTAGCCAAAAGTCCCTTTACGTTTATATTTACTCGTGTGCGTTTTCCGTAGGCTTCATGCATACGGATAATAAAGCCACAGCCGTCCTCGGCACGTTTAATCGTGTCTACAAATACGTTTTCTTTATCTGAAGAAAGCAATGCTTCAACAGTGCCCTCTAAAAGATTGGTTTTTCTAATATAAACAGGCCTGTTAAGCATAATTGCTTCTTTAATAACGTTACCGCTTCTAAAATCTCCCATATGAGGCAGGATCGAATAGGTGAATTCATGGTGTCCCTTGTCGGCATTTGGATCCGGGAAAATTCCAGACTTAATAAGTGTAAGACGCATTGTGGATTCATACACGTCGTAGCCGTATTTACAGTCATTTAAAAGCGCCACGCCGTAATCTGCTTCCGATACGTCCACCCATTTCTGGGCACAGAATTCAAATCTGGCCTCATCCCAGGACGTGTTTCTGTGGGTAGGTCTTTCAACGTTACCAAACTGAATGTCGCAGGTGCATTTGTTGGTCACCACATCCACAGGGAAGGAAGCCTTAAGCAAAAGCTGCTGCTCTGCCCAGTCAATTGAGGTCTTAAAATCGATTCTTCTAGAATTCAGATAAAAGCATACACGCTCAGTAATCTTTGAATTTAAAAATTCTCTCGTAAATTCAATGCTGAAACGCTCGTGGGTGTTTTCAACCACTCTAAAGCCCGACACCTCGTCAATAATCCAGGACTTTTCTTCATAGGTCGAATCAATATTCCAGGCGTCGTATTCCCAGGGTCTGTCTTCAAAGGCAAGAAGTCTGTTGAACACTTCACCCTCCTTAATGACCTCACGGGATGCCTGCTTATCAAATAGCGAAACGATTTCTCCGCCTTCGTTAAATACCACCTGATAGAAGGGTGTCTGTAGCACTTTTGCTGCTTCGTCAAAGGAAAATTCGCTGATACCTTCAGGCTCTAATTCCTTTTTGGAAAGCACCTTAAAGCCCTTTGAAGGAATGTTTTTAATAAGTACCGGGCCGTTTTTTGTTTCAATTAAGGAATCCACTTCAAAAGAACAGGGATTGAAAATTACAGTGTTGTCCCCTTCAGGGCCTGTAAGAGCTTCAATTGCCTTATTTAACATTTTTTCATCGGCGTCAAATATTTCTTTATATTCTTTATCCGTTACATCATATACCTCACGGATTGAGGAACCCGGCAGTATATCGTGGAACTGATTAAGTAAGGTCTTCTTCCAGACCGTATCAAGCTCTCTTACAGGATAGTCAAAGGCTGAATCCCTGCTTAAGCACCAGCTTGAAAGCCATTCAACATCTTCGTTTTTAAATTCGACTCTTCTGTTATTCTTTTTATTTTCTGCCTGCGAGGTGTAGGTACCTCTGTGATATTCAAGGTATAATTCACCATTCCATTTAGGCACCCTTTTGCCCTTAAGGTTCTCGCTTAATTTATCGAAATATTCCAATGCGAAGGTCTGCTTTGTTATAGGCATTCCTGGAATACCCTTAGCCATACGCATATCCTCTTCAAGCATTTCACGGGTAGGACCGCCGCCACCATCTCCGTGACCATAGCAGGTTAAAACCTCATTAGATAATTCTTTATCTGAAAATCTCTGCCAGGTACCCATTACCTGAGTCACATTCTGACGACCGTTATAGGTGGTCTCGTGTCTTTTATTAGGATTTAATTCCGGATAAAGCTGATGGTTGGTGGTGGTAATAAAATAGGTTAAAATTTCAGAACCGTCTATACCCTTCCAAAGCATCACATCATGAGGCATTTTGTTATTTTCATTCCAACCGATTTTTGTGGTCATAAAATAATCAATGCCTGATTTTTTCATAATCTGGGGAAGTGCCGCGCTGTATCCAAATACGTCCGGAAGCCACAATACGCGATTTTCTTTTGCGTCAAATTCCTCCTTAAAGAATTCATTGCCCTTTATAATCTGTCGCACCAGGGATTCGCCAGAAGTCAAATTACAGTCGGCTTCAAGCCACATTGCGCCTTCTGTTTCCCAGCGTCCTTCCTTTACTCTGGCTTTAATGCGCTCGTATAATTTTGGAGCCTGCTCCTTTACAAACTGGTAGAGCTGGGGCTGGCTTGACATAAAACGGTAGGCAGGATAATCCTCCATATAATTTAAAACAGTTGCAAAGCTTCTTAACACCTTTTCACGCGTCTGACGCACAGGCCATTTCCAGGCTACGTCTATGTGAGTGTGTCCGATTGAGTGAACTGTTTCTTTTGCAGTGCCCGTTAATCCGTCATAGAAATTGACACGCAGCCATTCATCTGCAAGCTTAACCGATTCATAAAATTCTAAGGAAGGCACAATTCGTAAATCGGTTTTATTAATTACCGTATTTAAAATTTTAAGCAAATCAATTCTTGTTAAGGAATCAGGGCGCTGCTCCATTGCAGCGTCAAAAGGCACCTTTACGTCAAAATAAAGTCTTTCAACAGCATTGAATTTTGGCATAAAGAAAAGTCTGAAATAGTCTGAAATAACAGAAGAATTTGAATAGGCATACACACCTATTGTAAATTTGTCACCGGGATGTGCGTTTTTTGCAATGCATACCTCGTGGTGGTTCATGTCCATACCGCACACGATTTTATCATTTATATATATTAAAAACTGAGGGTTATCAGTATTCCATAGATCAACAGCTCCTGTCTGAAGCTGCATCCAGATATCCTGACCCTTCATTTCTTTTTCAATTGTAAATTCCGTCTTAAAGCAGGCATGGGTATCCTTACCGCCCCATCTTGCTCCGTTTTCAAAAGGCTCCCAGCCTAAGGTGTTTACGTTTTCAAGGATAGTATCCCTTTGATCATAACCTATTTTTTTCATAAAAATAGGCGGGGTAGAATACTCTACCCCGTAGATATTTGAATTTAATGTCTTTAAATAACCCTTAATACGATTAACATATGCTTCCATAAGCGTCCCTACCTAATACCAAGCACCCGATAATGCCCTGATTGTCGTGAAGTGATGCAGGTACTATATAATTATCAATATCGTTAATTTCACGTGTGTTAACATAGCCGTTAATAAATTCTTTTACGTAATTTCTTATTATCGGGAATAACTGTAGCTGATGCATAACTCCTCCACCAAGAATAATCTTGTGAGGGGCAAGTGTCAAGATATACACAGAAAGTGCTTCTGCAATGTAGTAGCCTTCCATATCCCATACTCTTTTGTCATCCGCCATTTCTTTTGCAGACCTGCCGTAACGGGCTTCAATAGCAGGGCCTGCAGCCAGGCCTTCAAAGCAGTCCTTATGATATGGGCATTTCCCTTCGTATTTATCCTCAGGGTGACGCTTTAATAAAATGTGGCCGGCTTCCGGATGAAGGTTTCCGTGTAAAAGCCTTTTATCTACCATAATGCCCGCACCTATACCGGTACCGATTGTAAGATACACTACATTGTCAAGGCCCTTGGCGCTTCCAAAGACAGCCTCTCCAAGGCATGAGCCGTTTACGTCGGTATCAAAACCGACAGGCACCCCTAAGGCTTTCCTGCAGGCGCCTAAAATATTATAGTCACGCCAGTAAAGCTTGGGAGTAGTGGTGATGTATCCGTATTTTGGATCGTTTTTATCAAGGCATACAGGGCCGAAGCATGCAATGCCCAAAGCATCGATATTACGCTCTTTAAAATATTCAATTATTTTAGGCATTGTGACGGTGGGAGTTTCAGTAGGAATACTCACCTGTTCAAAAATTTCTCCGTTTTCATTGCCGATTGCACACACCATTTTTGTGCCGCCGGCTTCAAGTGCACCTATACGCAATTTCTTTTTCCTTTTATACTTATTTAACCAGGCTGTAAGCCGCTTCGTCACATACTAAGGTTACATCTGGATGGAACTGTAAAATTGAAGCAGGACAGTAAGGTGTAACTGGGCCAAAGAACGAATTCTTAACAGCCAATGCCTTGTCGTCTCCGCTTGCAACAATTAAAATGCTCTTTGCCTTCATGATGGTACCGATACCCATTGTATAGGCCTGCTTCGGAACATCATCAGCAGAAGCAAAGAAACGCTTGTTGGCATCAATTGTGCTTTCTGTTAAGTTAACGCAGTGAGTATCCTGAATAAAGGAATCACAGGGCTCGTTGAAACCGATGTGACCATTACGACCGATACCAAGAAGCTGTAAATCAGCATAGCCCAAGGAAGCAACCTTATCCTCGTAAGCCTTACATTCAGCATCTGCATCAGGCTTTGAACCGTCTGGTAAAAAGCTTGCATCCTTTCTTAAATTAACATGGTCGAAAAGGTTGTCATGCATAAAATAGTAGTAGCTCTGATCGTGGGTACGCTCTAAGCCCTTATATTCATCGAGGTTTACCGTTGTTACCTTTGAAAAATCCAGATCGCCGGCTTCGTACTTCTTTACAAGGTTTGCATAGGTGCCGATAGGGGTTGAGCCTGTAGCAAGACCAAGTACACAGTCAGGCTTTAAGGTAACCTTTGATGCAATAATATTTGCAGCCACACGGCTCATTTCATCATAGTTCTTTGTTACATAAATTTTTGTGCTCATTTTATTTCCTCCATTTAAGGAACCGATTCTAATTACTTAAAAATATTAGCACGATATTTTTTCCTGCATATATTTTTTCTGCTTTATAAAACTTTTGATAAAAAGTCTTTTAATCTTGGGTTCTTTGGATTACCGAAAAATTCTTCCGGAGTGCCCTCTTCCTGAATATTACCGTCATCAATAAATACGACTCTTGTGGCAACCTCCTTTGCAAAGCCCATTTCATGGGTTACAACCGCCATGGTCATGCCGGAGCGTGCAAGCTCCTTCATGATTTCAAGTACTTCTCCTACCATTTCAGGATCTAAAGCTGATGTGGGCTCGTCAAACAAAATCACGTCAGGATTCATGGCTAGGCTTCTTGCAATTGCAATACGCTGCTTCTGTCCGCCGGAAAGCTGATTGGGATATGCATCCGCCTTATCAGGAAGACCTACCCTTTCTAAAAGCTCAACTGCAATTTTATCAGCTTCTTCCTTTGACATACCAAGCACCCTTACAGGAGCTAAGGTAATGTTCTTTTTAACCGTCATGTGTGGGAAAAGATTAAACTGCTGGAACACCATGCCCATTCTGGATCTGACTTCATTAATGTCACAGTGCTTATCGTTAATTTTATTTCCTTCAAAATAAATATCACCGCTTGTGGGTTCTTCAAGACGGTTTAAGCATCTTAAAAAGGTTGATTTACCTGAGCCTGAGGGACCGATAATTACAAGCACTTCGCCTGATTTAATCCTGGTATTGATGCCCTTTAAGACTTCAACGCCTTCAAAATTTTTATGAAGGTTTTTTATTTCAAATAAAGTTTCACCGTTAGCGATCACTTGTCTTTAACCTCCTTTCAAGCTTACCCGTAAGCCATGTAAGAATCATGACAATTGCAAGGTAGATAAGCGCAACTGAAATAAGAGGGAAGAAGGTTTCATAGGTTAAGCTTCTGATGATATCGCCGCCACGGGTTAAATCGTTTAAGGCAATGTAACCTGAAATTGAAGTCTCCTTAAGTAATGTAATTGCTTCGTTGGCAAGAGCGGGAAGAACGTTCTTAAAGGCCTGTGGAATGATAATATGCCACATAGTCTCTGCATCGTTAAAGCCAAGGCTTCTGCCGGCTTCAAACTGTCCCTTATCTATTGACTGGATGCCTGAGCGCACAATTTCCGCAACATATGCGCCTGAGTTAATGCCAAAGGTCATAACCGCAATAAACACCTTATTGGTGGAAGCAACCATTACGATATAGTACATAATCAAAAGCTGTACTGTTGTAGGGGTTCCTCTTATAACCGTAAGATAAACCTTTGATAAAAGGTTTAAAATTTTAAGCTTGCCCGTACGGTCGTGAGTAGTCCTTATAACCGCAACAAGGAATCCTAAAAGGATTCCTAAAATTGCGGCAAATAATGTGATTATTAAAGTATTCTTTAAACCGGTTGTAATGAATTCATACCGGTTATCCTTTATAAAGGTATCAAAAAATTTAGCCTGTAACTCACTCAATACTACACCCAATTACTTTCTGGTGATAATAACCTGTGTTGAAGTAGCATAAGAATCTGTAAAGTCAATGTTCTTAAGTCTGTCTTCTGTAACGGTCATGCCTGCAACGCCCATGTCAGCCTTACCGGTCTGAACTGCAGCGATGATTGAATCAAATTCCATATCCTCGATGAGTAAGCTCATGCCAAGGTAATCAGCAACTGCCTGTGCCATTTCAGCATCAATACCTACAACCTTGCCGCCTTCGTAATATTCATAGGGCTCAAAGTTGGCGTTTGTAGCCATGATTAAGGTGCCGTTAGCACCGGTATTATTTGCATCTGCAACGTAAGGGCAGGTACCCTTTGTGTCATCGCCGATGTAGTTGGCAACGATTTGATCAAGAGTGCCGTTAGCCTTTAATTCAGCTAAAGCTTCATTAACCTTTGCGGTTAAATCGGAATTTTCTTTTGCAATACAGATAGCATACTCTTCAAGTGTGAAGGGATCGTCTAAAATCTGAAGCTTGTCTGCGTTCTTGGAAACGAAAGCCTTAGCAGGCTGCTCGTCGATGATAACGCAATCAATCTTGCCCTGTAAAAGAGACTGAACAGCATCAGTACCCTTTGAATAACGTTCAATTACGGAGCCCTCTGCTTCATAATCGGAAGCGTAGATATCGCCTGTTGTACCAAGCTGAACACCTATTGACTTACCGGGTAAATCGTCTGCTGAAAATACTGTGTTCTTTTTTGAATCTGCGCCACAACCTGCCATTGTAAGTACCATAGCAAGGCTTAACAATGTAGCAACTAATTTTTTCATAATTAAAACCTCTCTTTTTTAAACAATGTTTCATTTACAAACGCCGATTATATCACGCTCATGCATGTTTATCAAGTACTTTTGCATAATTATTCAATGATTAATCATCGGCTAATTCATGGAAACACAGCTTACGGATTTTACTTCGCCCTTTGATTCAAGGAAGAAGTTTAATTCCTCGATGGTGATTTCTTTTGCAGTACGAATTGTGACATTGTAGCTTGCATAGCCGTCTTCGTCAAATTTTATTTTGCTTTCAACAATCTGTCCGTTTAAGTCGTTAATGTATTCGTTGAAGGCACGTCTGAATTCCTCTGTGTTGCGCACGACAAAACGCAACTGGCTTGTGCAAAGGGCATCACCGCCAATTTCGAATTTATGCATTACAAACTGAATTACAAAAATAATGATTGAAACAAAAAGTCCTAAAGGATACATGCCGGCGCCGATTGCCATGCCTACGCCTGCAATTGCCCAGATACCTGCGGCAGTGGTGAGGCCTTTAACAGAGTTTCCGTTGTGGAAGATGACGCCTGCGCCTAAAAATGAAATACCCGTTACAATCTGGGCTGCAAGTCGTGCAGGGTCTGTTGTGTGGGTGCCCGCATAATTTACGGCTCCCTCAAAGCCCTCAAGATCTGCAAAGCCGTATTTTGAAATAATCATAATCATTGCAGAAGCACAGCACACAATTATGTGGGTACGTATACCTGCTTCTTTAAATCTTATACTTCTTTCATAGCCTATCAGCGCACCGCACAGACAGGCTATAAGAATTCTTAATAAAAATTCTCCGTACTGAGCCAGAGTAAACTGACTCATCATATAGCTTCCAAATGTCATATCTGTTCCCCCGTTTTTTTTATAATCTGATGTTACCACACAGATTTTCAAAAACAATAGGTGGATTCTGCGATTTTTTTAAAATTATCGCATTTTTTGCTATTTTAAATATTTAGCCATAATTTTCTTTAAGGTATCAAGCTGAATAGGCTTTGGTACAAAATCGTTCATGCCTGCCTGTAAAAAAAGCTCTTCAACTCCCTTTACAACATTGGCAGTGCAGGCAATAATAGGTACTTTCAAAAGCCATTCTTCCTCCATGTCACGTAAATGTCTTGTGGTTTCAACGCCGTCCATATCGGGCATCATATGGTCCATGAAAATCAAATCGAATTTTTTGTTTTTAACCAGGCTTATGGCATCATATCCTGAATATACCGTGTCTGCCACAATGTTAAAGTGCTTTAGAAAGGCCGCAAGCACCTTCACGTTAACCTTGTTATCATCTACCACCAGTACCGAATATGCCGAATAGTCTGGAACGTCCGATTCCGACGTTTTCCTTTCTTCAGTCTTTTCCAATTCAATTTCTTTTGCAGTACCATATAAAGAAAAAGCTGAAAATTTAGCTACTGTTATGGCTTCACGTGTAGCCTCTGCAAAGGGCTTGTTGTCTGCAATGTCCAAGGAAACGTCAAAGAAAAAGGTGGAGCCTTCTCCGTATTTACTCTCAAGCCTGTAGGAGCCTCCCATCTTAGTCACAAGCTGTGCAAAAATCGCAAGGCCAAGGCCAGAGCCTGTAATACGACGGTTACGCTTTGAATCAAGCTGCTGGAAGGCTGTAAAAAGCTTGTCCCGATCCTCCTCCTTAATACCGATGCCTGTATCTTCAACAGCACCGTAAAGCCGCATTCCGTGGCCCTCTGACTTTGCTTCAAGAGAAAGCTTTATGTGTCCAGACTGGGTGAATTTTTCGGCATTAGATAAAAGATTTAACAAAATCTGGCGTAAGTGAACATCGTCTCCGAATAAAGCTTTTGGAATATTTGGGTCGATATCCACAATAAAATCTACGGGCTTGTCTCCGATACGCATATTGGTGACATTAATTACTGAATTTAAAAATTCCGCCGTATCAAATTCCACCTGCACAAGCTCAAGCCTGCCGGATTCTGCCTTTGAAAAATCAAGCACGTCGCTTACAATGCCTAAAAGCATCTTGCCCGCCGATTTAATCTGGGCGTTATATTCCTTTATGATGCTTTCCGATTTTTCTTTCTCTGAAAGCTCTGCCATACCGATGATTGCATTAAGAGGGGTACGGATTTCGTGGGACATATTGGCAAGGAAAACTGATTTTGCTTCGTTGGCAGCGTCCGCTTCATTTTTAAGACGTTCCATTTCATCCATCTGCCTTCGGATGTCGGTCATGTCGGTAATGTTGATAATGTAGCCGACCAAAGTCTCCCGCTCATAAAGTGCATTCACAGTACTTCTGTAATATTTATCTTCCAAAGTAAAATAGACTTCATCCTTATCTAGGTCTCGAAGTTTAATAGGTAAAAGCTCTAAATCGTAGCCTGAATCAATGTTTTTAAGCTCCGGAAAAATGCTGTCTGCAAGCGAATTTGATTCAAGATATAAAAAGGAGGAATTTGTGATAATAACAGCGTTACCTACATTTGAAAAAATTTTTTCACGGGCAAGGTTTAAAATATCAACAAATTTACCGCCCTTAAGGGTAATCGCCATAGCAGTTACCAGGAAGGTTAATAGTAGGGGGCTTGGATCCCAGCCGCCCAAATCTATAAAAACCGTACCGATAATACCCACAATCGGCACCAGACATTCCATTACCAAAAGTAAAATTCTGCGCTTTTCTGTAGCCTTATTGACACGCTTCATGGTGGATGCAAGGATGATTGCTGAAAGTATCATAATTGCAATCTGGTAAAAGACAAAAGAAAAATACAAGGCTGATTTGACGGTTTCAACGTGCATAAAATACCCGGAATCCACCATCTTTAAATCCTTGTAATAAAGATGTAAATAGGGAGTTGTGATAACACTGAAATAAACAAACAGGCAATAACCCAAGCCTGGGATTATAAGCCATTTTCCTGCCCATTTTACGTGACAGTATTCAAAAATAAAGATTGTAAAGCACAATGCAATAAAGCTTAAGCCCATATATTCAAAGGACAAAACCACCCATGCAGACTCTTCAGTACGGCACAGCATTTCAATTAAATAGCCCACCGCATAAATGTCTATGCACAAGGCACTTGTAAAAAGGAATTTGTTATCAACAGAACCGTGAAGTCTGGACAAAAGAATGGTGGAAAACACCGCAAAACTGATTATTATAATCTGAAGTACAATCAGAAAAATATACATAAGGCTCCCTTCATCCCCAAAATAAACGGGCACCCCGCCCTCCAATGAACCAATATGTATTATTTTCGCATAGTAACGAAGTACCCTATACGGTCAATGATATTCGCAATTTTCTTCGCTGCTTGCTCATATAAAAGCAGGCGACGGGAATCGAACCCGCCTCCTAAGCTTGGGAAGCTCATATTCTACCGATGAACTACGCCTGCACAACACAATCATTTTACAACTATATGCATTAACAGGCAAGCAAAAACACCAGTAGAATTAAATTTTCACTGCTAAATTTTATCTTTCATAGCCTGCATTTACTATTTCTGTCAATGATATTCGCAATTTTCTTCGCTGCCTGCTCATATAGGTTTATCAAGGATAATTTTAACCTCAAATTAAATACCCCTGCGGTATCCCGCAGGGGTATTTTAGGAAAGAAAAAGATTATGAAAAAGACTGTATTGGAGGTTATCCAATTATCGTTTCATCATTAATAATTTTTACATCGAAGCTTTCTACAGCCTTACCCGTCAAGGCTTCGCTTCGCTTATCGGGAGCCTGGTCGCCAATGTAAACCACACAACTACCCTTATGAAGCTTTAATAAACCGTCTTCATCGTATAAAGCAAAGGCTTCCTTTGGAAGATGCATTGTTACTTCCTTAAATTCTCCGGCATGAAGCTTAACCTTCTTTATGCCCTTTAAGGAGAAGTTTGGAACATGACTTAATTTTTCTTCCGCCTCAACCCTTACATAGGCTTCAAGAGTTTCGGTACCGTCAAAGTCTCCCACGTTTTTAACATCCAGTGTAATATCGATACCTTCATCTGTCACCACAGCATCTGATTTTTCTTTAATCTTAATATCAAATTTTGTATAGGAAAGACCGTATCCGAAGGGGTAAAGGGCGTCCTTTGTCATATAACGGTAGGTACGTCCTTCCATTGAATAATCGGTAAATTCCTTTAAATCATCTGTTGAATAATAGAAGGTAATGGGAAGCTTACCCTGAGGGTTTGCATCGCCGAATAAGAGTCTTGCAATCGCCTTGCCGCCTTCAGCACCCGGATACCAGCCCTGAATAATGGCAGGAATATTTTCGTGTGCCCAGGATAAATCAAGGGCAGAACCTGAAAGTACCACCAGTATTACAGGCTTTCCTGAAGAAGCAGCAATTTCAAGTATCTTGTTCTGAAGACCCGGAAGCAATAAATTAGGCTTATCCCCTGATGCATACTGATTACCCTGGTCGCCCTCTTCACCTTCAAGACCTGAATCAAGACCCATTACGCACACCACTACATCACTTAAAGCACATATTTCTTCAACTTCCGAGAATCTGTCTCTTCCGTTAGCAAGGTTGGTTACTTTATCCTTACACAAATGGCAGCCTTCCGAAGTAAATACTCTTACATCATCTCCAAGATAATCCTCAATACCCTCTAAAACTGTCACATACCTTGAAGCGGTGCCTTCATAGTTACCCACCAAGGCTCTTCTGTTATCTGCATTTGGACCGATAACGCCGATAGTCTTAATCTTATTTTTATTTAAAGGAAGTACGCTGTCGTTTTTAAGTAAAACGGCACACTTCTCGGAAACCTTTAAATTAAGAGCCTTCATGGGCTTATCGTCAACTACGTTATAGGGAATGTTGTCAAAAGCTGTTTCATCGCCCATAACGCCGAGCTTAAATCTTGTGGTGAATAAATTAATCAAGGCTTCATCAAGTCTTGCTTCTTCCACAAGACCCTGTTCAACCGCTTCCTTTAAATAAATAAAAATGTTTCCGCAGTTTAAGTCACAGCCGCTGTTCATGGCAAGAGCCACGGATTCAACCGGAGTCTTTGTTACATGATGGCCTTCATGGAAATCCCTTATAGCCCAGCAGTCACTTGTTACATGGCCCTTAAAGCCCCAGTCATCTCTCAAAATATCCTTAAGCAAAGTCTTTGAACCGCAGCAGGGCTCGCCGTTTGTACGGTTATAAGCACCCATAACAGCCTCTACCTTTGCTTCCTTTACAAGTGCCTTAAAGGCAGGTAAATAGGTTTCGTATAAATCCTGCTTTGAAACCTCTGCGTTAAATTCATGTCTTATATCTTCCGGACCTGAATGTACTGCAAAATGCTTTGCACAGGCCGCTGCCTTTAAATGGTTTTCATCATGTCCCTGAATACCCTGTACGAATCTTACACCGAGACGTGAAGTTAAATAAGGATCTTCACCGTAGGTTTCATGACCTCTGCCCCAGCGCGGATCTCTGAATATGTTTACATTGGGAGCCCAGAAGGTAAGACCCTTGTAAATATCTCTGTCTTCTCTTCTTGACTGCATGTTGTATTTTGCACGGCCCTCTGTAGAAATTGCATCTCCCACCTTTTCAAGTAAATCCTCATCAAAGGTAGCTGCAAGACCGATTGCCTGAGGAAATATTGTAGCAATACCGGCTCTTGCCACGCCGTGAAGAGCTTCATTCCACCAGTTATATGCATTTACGTTAAGTCTGTCGATAGCCTTAGCCGGGTGAAGTGTCTGCGACACCTTTTCTTCCAAGGTCATTTGGCTCACAAGAGCCTTTGCCTTTTTTCTGTATTCATTGAGCTTTTCTTCATTAAAATTAATTTCCATAAATCGTTCCTTTTCCCCTCATTATCTGATTGCTGTGTCAGGCATGCCAAAATAGGATTTAGGCATTTCATCTTTATATATAAACAGCTTCAAGGGCACAAGTCCTGGATCTGTTTCATAAAGTCTTATTTTATTTATACCTTCATCTAAATTAACGCTTAATTTAACGCTTCTTCTGTGAGTAAGCACCCCTTCGCTCCAGACTCTGTCACTTCCTTCACCGGCGCGATACCCTGCTGGAAGCGTGTTAAATTCTTTTCTTTTGCAGGAATTTATTGTAAAGGCACCTCTTAAAACGTTACGTCTGTCTAAAGGATTCGACGGAGTAAAGTCTGCCTGAAGCGTGTATTCACCTGGATTTTCTACGTAAATCGTATATTCAAGCCAGGGTTCGTCGCCTGAATTAATCGGGTTAATCGAGGGCAGCACCTTCATGCCGCTATCATATACTCCGTAGTTTAATAAATATACCCACTCTGAGCCCTTTGGTGCATAGCTGTCTGTGTAGGCTTTTGCTGCAAAAGAAAATCCGTAAGGCCCCGGCAGCACTGTTCCCTCAGGCACCTCTTCAAGGAATTTCTTTCCCTTAAAAATAAGCTCTACCCTTGTATCTGCGCCCTTTATGATTACGCTTGTGGTCTGTGCTTCTTTTGTCAAAAGGCTTGAAGCCTTTGAAAATGTAACGTATACCTCGTTATCAACCGTGAATTCACGCAAATTGGGCTGTGCAAAGGAAATATCCTCCGTCAAAACCTCTGCCTTAAAGCTTCCAAAGCCTGCATTTGCAACCTTTATAATCACTTCGTTACAGCCTTCGTACATAAAATCATCTATGTACATTTTCATGCAGGGGCCGTAGACTTTGTCGTAAACCTTTTCATCGTCCATTCGGCACACATACATTCTTGGATTATTGACGGGCGTCATCATTATCTGTAAGGGATTTTTGGAGCCGTCCTCGTTCCATTTCGTAAAGCCTATGTGGGCGGCCATTTCATGACCCTTCCATTTGCCGTTTTTAAAAAATGCAAACTGCTGCCTGTAAATTTCATCATCCGTAATGGCCTTTGCAACAGCTTCTGCATAATCGTTGGCACTCTTAAGGCCCTGCTTTGCCATAAGCTGATTTTTGGCGCTGTATAAATGCATTTTTAAAAGTGCCATGCCGGCTCTTGTCTGAAAGCCCGAAAGTGAATACCAGGCATCCCTTAATTCTTCTGTTTCAAGGCTTTCATAGAAGCTTCCTTCTCTGTCTTCAAGGGCATAAATTCTTGAAAGCATTCTGTCTGCTTCATTAAAGTGACAGGCATGATATATTGAAGCGTTTACAGCCTCAGGACGTCTGTAGCTTAAAAGCTTAACAGTTTCTGTTAATATGTCGCAGGCATCCTTTATTTTTAGTTCAGGTAAAAGACCGCCAAAGTGCTTGTCTAATGTCTTTAAGATATATTCTTCAGTGTTATTTGGATTGTTTAAGCCCCACTTATCAAAGTCGTAGGCTAAATTCATAAAATAGGAAAGCGGGAATTCATTGTGCTTTAAATCGCCTACATTTAAAATCCACATGGAGCGCACGCCGTATTCATAGGCCTCGCTCATCTGCTCCCACATTAAGCTTATAGGGGAGGAATTTATCCATTCATAGGAAATGGGGGCTCCGTGGTAGTCTACGTGATAATACATACCAAAGCCAGCAGGGTGCTTACGCATCTTTTCATCCGGGAGGGTTCGTAAATAGCCGTGGTTATCCTCACACAGCATTAAAATCGTATCGTCAAGCTCATCCCAGTCACACAGGCCTTCCGTGTTTTCATCCCCATAATAAAAGGGTTCCACTTCTTTATATAAAGCAAGCATCTTTGGAAATTTCTTATTAAATTTCTTTTCCGCTTCCTTAATTAAGCCGTTCTGGCACTTAATAACAGCCTTAAGTAAATCAATGTTGTCCTTTAATGTGGCATCCTCTGATAAAATCTTTGAGTCGGCTTCACCTCTCATGCCCACCGTCACAACACTTGTAAAGCCTCCTCTTTCATTAAGAGAATCCTTCCAAAACCTTGTGATTCCTTCTGTATTTGCATGATAATTCCAGGCATCTCCGTATATAGAACCCTTGCCTCTTACCTTTGAATATTCTTCACCGGCGCGTAAGCAGGGCTCATGGTGGGAATTACCGATATAGATGCCGTATTCCGTGGCAAGCTCATAATTTTTAAGACCCGGGCCATCAAGTGCAAAGCATGAGGTCCACATGGCAGGCCATAAATAATTACCCTTAAGTCTTAATAAAAGTTCAAAAATGTGGTCATACATTTTGGCATTAAAGCCGCCGAAATGTTCCATCGTCCAGTTACCATAGCAGGGCCATTCATCGTTTATGAAAAAGCCCCTGAATTTAACGCTTGGCTCCCTGCTTGCTTCTTCAGCCAAAGAAACGCTTAAATCACATTTTTTCGGTATAACCGAATCAGCAATATATCTTAAAGGAGAAATTCCCATTTCTTCCGATAAATTAAACAGTCCGTAAATTGCGCCAAGCTTATCGCTTCCCGCAATTATTAAGCTTTCATCAACGATAAAATATTTATATACCTCCCACCTGCCGGTTACATCAGATAAATCGATTCTGTTTTCCCCTGAAAGCTTATCTAATATTTCACTTTCCCCTGCAATACCTGCAAAGACGCAGCTTTTTAAAAGATCCTCACCGATTGTTTCAAGTTCTTCCCCTGTAATCTCGTTATAATCATTAATTACCTTTGAAATAACCTTCTTAAGGCCCGAATCTGCATTCTTATCAGCTGCAAATTCAATTTTGAAATTTTTATCGTGAAGTTTAAAATTCAACATAATAGTACCCCTATCTTTGAATAAGTATAAAAGAAAACGATTAACACTTCTTATCAAAGTGTGTTCTAAAATTATCAAATATTGCTCTTTTGCCACGCAGTAAAACGGCATATACGATATGAAGCTTCAAAGGGAGAGCCTTAGAGCTTTTTAATCGATTGCGGGATTATCAAAAATCTATTACTATATAAACATGGAATCAAAATTTTTATTACCGGAAAATTTCAAGAATTTAATAAGAAAAATTTTAGGTGAAGACGAATTTGAAGGCTTTTTAGCTTCCTATGAGCACGATAATTACGTAGGCCTCCGCATAAATACCTTAAAGGGAAGTGTTGAAGAGTTAAAGCAGAAATCAAGCTTTACGCTGTCCCCTGTTGACTGGTGCGATACAGGCTTTTATTACGAAAAGGAGGAACGCCCTGGTAAGAGTCCTCTTCACGAGGCAGGTGCCTACTACATTCAGGAGCCAAGCGCCATGAGCGCCGTTGAATGGTTAGACGTAGCCCCCGGCGACTACGTGCTTGATATGTGTGCGGCTCCCGGCGGTAAATCCACTCAGATTGCAGGCAAGCTTTCAGGCGAGGGGCTTTTGGTCTCAAATGAAATTATTAAAGACCGGGCCAGAATTTTATCCTCCAATATAGAAAGAATGGGTGTAAGAAACGCCCTTGTGTTAAACGAATCCCCAAAAGGTCTTGTAGCTTTTGGAAAATTTAATTGTTTCTTTGATAGGATTTTGGTGGATGCTCCATGTTCCGGCGAAGGCATGTTTAAAAAGGAAGAATTTGCCATAAGTGAATGGAGCCTTGAGAACGTAAAGCTGTGCCATGAAAGACAGCTTGAAATATTAGGCTGCGCCGCAGAAATGCTTAAGGCAGGCGGCACCTTGGTATTTTCAACCTGCACCTTTAATAACATAGAAAATGAAGGTACCGTAAAAGCCTTTTTGTCAGAACACCCTGAATTTTCTTTAATTAAAGACAAGCACCTATGGCCTCATATTGAGAAAGGCGAGGGCCACTATGTTGCTAAATTAATAAAAGCAGGCGTTTTATCGGAAAACAATAATTTTTATTTAGATACAAAAAAGAAAGAGCTTTATTGGGCTTTAAGGGATTTTCTTTTGCAGGAAGTAGGAATTAAGGAGAGCGTGTTATGTAAACTGTTGAATCACCGGGCCATTGTTACCTTTGGAGATAACTATTATCTTCTTCCTGAAGGCATTTTAAATACAGAAGGGCTTAAGGTTGAGCGTCCCGGGCTTCAGTTAGCAGTTTCAAAAACCAACCGTTTCGAGCCTGCCCACTCTCTTGCTTTAAGCTTAAGGCCTGAAGATTTAAACGAAGGCAAGTCCTTTGATTTAGATATGGAAAATGCCAAAAAATACATTAGTGGCGAAACAATTGCCTGCGAGCCTTCGTTAAAGGGCTGGATAGTCATGATGGTTTCAGGCTATTCAATCGGCTTTGGAAAGGCCTCCGGAGGTGTAATTAAAAATCATTATCCTAAGGGATTAAGACGATAAAAAATATTAGAAGTATGAGCCCGGTGTATGAAAATCTCACAAAAATCCGGACTTCGTCCTTTAAATATACCTTTAAGCCTTAAACATCCAGGGCCGGCAAAGCATTTCCTTCGTAGTCAAAGAGTGCCTGGTTGGCCCATTCATTACCACCCTTGCCCTTTTCACCTGTATATGCAAGCGCTTCTTTGGTAGCCCAGCCGCAGCCCTTAACTGGTATCCAGGCAGGCTCCCAGTAATAAAAGCCAATGCCCTTGTTTTCTGGCACTTCTCTTAATACCCTATAAACTTCCTTCATGAATTCAACCTGACCTTCCTTAGTCATAGGGTATTCCACCTTTTCAACCAAAGAGGGCTTCGTTGCATAGCCCATTCTTTCATCAGGAGCAAGGCCTTCGTATTTTCCGTAATCCTCCATAGTAAAGCCGGTTGACACCTCGTTTATTACAAGCTCTTTACCGTAGCGGATTGCAAGGTCGTCTAGGTTGTCCTTAAGCATCTTAAAGGTGCCGTGCCAGAAAGGATAATAGGAAAGTCCGATTATATCAAAGTCTGCGCCCCCTGTAGCAAAAAATCCGCCAAACCAGTCTAAATAAAGCTGATGATTGCCGCCGTTATCCAGATGAAGCATTACTTTACTGTCTGGAAGCACTTCCCTTACAGCCTTAATACCTGCATTTAACACATTAGTAAGATATTGGTTAAAATAATTTTCACCAGGCTTTAAGGTTTCAGGACGATTAAAGTGACGGTTACATAAGGGCCATAAGCAGCCGTTTGTAAGCTCGTTGCCCACCTGCACATATTCAGGTGCCAGATTTTCTTTTTTTAGACGTTCTAACACCTTCTTAGTGTATTCATAAACTGCTTTTTCCAGACCCTTTGCATCAAGCGTTCTCCAGGCTTTAGGCACAAGCTGCTTGCCAGGGTCTGCCCAGAAGTCTGAATAATGGAAGTCTAAAAGCCAGCTCATGCCTGCTTCTTTTGCACGACGAGCTAAAATTATTGTTTTGTTAAGGTCGTTTGTTCCGGCGCCGTAAGGCCTGCCGTTTTCGTCGTATGGGTCGTTCCAAAGACGAAGACGAATAGAGTTTACACCGTGACGCTTTAAAATCACGTATAAATCCTCGGCCTTGCCGCCGTCATAAAATTTAGCACCGCACTCCTCTTGCTCAAGAAGAGTTGAAATGTCCATGCCTTTTATCATTTGCGTAATTCCTCAAGTGAATATCTCTTCATTGCATTGCGGTAACGAAATCTTGCCATTTCGTTTTTAGCAAGTACGTCTTCTTCGGTACCTGTATACTGACATCTTAAGCAGTAATATTCACCCTTTTCTTTGTCAAAAAACATATCGATATCTAGGTCTCTCATAAAGCATGAGGGGCATCTGAAATTTAATTTTCCCTTGCCAGACTGAGCCATGATGTAAAGGTCTCCTTTTCTTTTAATGTAGCAGTGTAGCCAAGTGTAAACATAGGTGAGAAGGCATAGCCTTCCTTAACGTAGCCTTCTATGCCCAAGCCGCCCTGTGCCTTAATGCCCACTCTTGTCTTAATGTTTGGTATAACGGCATAGGCTTCTTTTGCATTTTCAGCGTGTGCTTCACGACACTTATATGCATAATCGATTGTTTCTTTTGCCAAGCCCTCGACAGTAAGTTTAACGCCCGTCATATCTTCCGGGTACTCGGTTGTGCCGTAGCAGGCTACCATGTATTCGTTAATTGAAACCTCAGCGTTTTGATCTGACATCTTCAAAATGGTACGTTCTGTCTTTATTTCAGAGCTTCCTTCTGCAAAATAAAATTTAGACTGAAGTGTTACGGTTAAGTCTGCAAATTCAATGTCAACCGGATCAAGAGTTAATATTCTGTTCTTTATGCCATTAATGTTTTCTTCTGAAAATTTAGCCTTTGTGCGGCATAAGCAAAGGTCAACCTCTTCTCCGTTGTGAGTAAGCTTTGCACTTCTTACAGTGCCTTCACCTGCATAGTGAGTAAAGTAGCCGGCTCTGTATTTTTCCTGAATCAGGAAAGGATATGAACAGTCCTGAACATGTGGAGTGCCGATACCGATGGGCCATTCAAGCTTGGAAGCATATGGACGCAGGTCTACGATTGCACCTCCCTGGTCCATGTTCAGGCACACTCTCATGTAAGGGTCGCAGTACCAGAAAAGCTGCTTGTCAGAGCCGTACAAAATGTCCTTCCAGAGAGCACATTCGGGCTCTGTGTAGGTTTTGTTGGCTCTGTAGAAATCAGCAAATTCAGACATTGTAAGGTCTGTTAACTCACCTTCTTCTTTTAATCTTCCGTAGTACTTCATGCCCTCGTCGTAGGACTTATATAAAAGCTCGTAGGGAGCCTCCCAGCGTCCTGCCTTGTTCATCCAGCCGGGACCTACAAACATCATGTTGTAGGCGATACCGTTGTTATAGTCGGCAAGCACTCTGTACTGGTCGATAAGGTTGAATAAATAAGGGAAATCCCATGTCTTTGAATCGTAAATCATACCTCTTAATACGTTCTGAGGATGAGTTCCGAAGTTTGAACCGTTACCGTCATAGCAGGCAAGAAGGTCTCTTGATAAATGAGGGATAGCTACAATGCCGCTATCCTCTGCTTCATTGGCTGCGGGAGCGTGAGTATTTACCTTTGAAGGAATCCATGGAGCCCAGGGGCCGCCGTCCATAAGGGTATACCAGGAATTGTTGCAGGTATGGTATGCCTTTGGGCCTTCTTCCCAACAGGTAGCTACTGCGCACTTAACCGAAGGATAGGTTGCCTTGATGTAATTGATAAGCTCAGCATCCATATAATAGGAGCCGGTTGATTCAGGATAGAAGCCGAATCTGTCATAGAACTTGCCAAATACATCGTTTACGATGGAAATCTTGTCTTCCATTGAAAACATCCATATGCAGAAATCCTTTGTTTTGTATTTTTCTCTAAACTCTGTACAGGGAAGCCCCAGTAAAGACAAGGCGATTTCGTCGCCGTATTTTTCGTGATCTTCAAATGCCAGGGCTACAGCTTCATCATTAAAAAGTGAAGCGTAGGTCATCTGAATTGTGGTCTTAAGACCGTACTTGTGAGCAAGACTCTGCTGTGTCTTGAAAATATCAAGAGATTCCGTCAGCAGGGCTTTTCTTCCAAGATTTTCTTCCTTACCGTGTCCTGTTACCTTTTCAGCATATTCAGGTACCATTTCAGGGCGGTGAATAATGTTTACTACAAACTGATTCTTCATCTCTTCCTCCGTGTATTCAGATACGGGTAGATTCCTTCATGGAAATCTCGTACCCTAATAATGTCTTCTTTGATACTTCGCGTTCATTTATCACGTCAATCAAAACCTTAGCGGCTGTAATGCCAAGTTCTTTTGCATCAAATTTAAGGGACGTGATGGACGGAGTGTTTCTTTCAAGTGTACTTGAATTGTAGAAGCTTGCTACCTTAATATCCTTTGGTATTTCCACGCCCTCGTTCTTAAGTATATCAAGCACCCGCAGGCAAATTGAATCGTCCATGCAAAGTATGCAGTCATACTCCTTATCAAGGATTTCATTTACAACCTTTTCAAGATAATTTCCGGTGGTTTCCTTAAAAACGTATTCTTCAGGCTCCTTCACTCCGACCTCCCTTAAGGCCTTCACAAAGCCCCTGCAGCGGCTGTTGGTTACCACATGGGTTGAATCGCCGCAGAGAAGTGCAATTTTTTCTATTCCCTGCTTAAACAAAATTGATGTAAGCATGGCGCAGGCTGATTCATGATCGTTATCTATCTGTATTACCTCTTGGTCGTTGCTTGAACCGATTGTGACAAAGGGGATGCCTTTTTCCTTTAACAATTCCACCGGCGCGTCTTTTATAAGAGTACGTGATATTATTACTCCGTCTACCTTTTTGTTGTCTACCATCCGTGCAAGCTGTGATACGTCGTCAGCGCCGGTTTTTGTAATCACCACGTCGTAGTCATTGTTGCCGGCATATTCGCATATGCCCATCATGCACTTCTGGAAAAAGGGCAAATCGATAAGTGAATATTCTTCCGGCATTGAAAGCCCGATATTATAGGTTCTTGAAGAAGCTAAGCTCTTTGCTATGGCATTTGGCACATAGCCGTTTTCCTGTATATACAAAAGCACGCGGTTTCTTGTAGCCTCACCTACTCTGCCCTTTCCGGAGATGGCTCTTGATACCGTGGTTTTCGATACCCCCAGGGCCAGTGCCACGTCTTCAATGGTTATTTTCTTTTTATTATCCATTACTCTGCCTTGTATAAATAAAAATCATCAATGGTGCCCCAGGCTCCGGCTGTAGCATCAACGTCTACGCCAAAGGCGAGGGTGCCGTCAGTAACTTCAATTTTGCTTATAACAGGATGCTTCCAGTTTATCCAGCCATCCACAAGGTAATCCTCCTTATATTCCTTGCCACCTGCATTCGCATAAAGAAACATTTCAGGAGTCTTACCGGAATCGCCGCCCTGTACGTAGCAGCTTAAGGTGTATTTACCGTTTTCAAGACCCGTTAAAATCTGCTCAATTCTAAATTTAACTGCGCCGTCACTCCAGTAATGTAAAGCCTTCGTGCCTGAATAAGCGTCACTTTCTTTATCCTGAATACCCACCGTTGAAGCCTTGGCTTCGGTAATTGTCCACATGGATACATCAGATTCTTCAAAGCTTGAATTGACTAATATGTTTTCTCCCTGTACCTTTACTTTTGCCGTCACTTCCGTGCCGTCTTCAAAGGCACCCTTAACCGTATATTCACCGGGAGTGTTTGTGTCAGTATTGTTAATGTCGCTTTCATTCCAGGTGACGGGCGCAAGGCCGTTTAAGCTTCTGTTATTGTAGTGAACCTCAATTTCTTTTGGAAGTTCAAGAGAGCTTCCCGTTATTACATCTATCACAATGTCATTTACGAAATCAATTTTCGTTGCACAGGTAGCGCCGTATTTTAAATATTTCCATACATAAAGTGAGGGAAGCGCTGTTCCGTCAAAAGAAAACATAGCCTGATTATCCCATGCACATCCACCGTAATAAACGCCTGCATCGTTAGGGTCATATGCGGCTGCATAGCTTGTAGCCCAGCCTGAGCCTAATTCCCAGGTGTCTGAATCTACAGGAATCCATGCAGGCTCCCAGTAAAACACACCTAAGCCTCCTGCCTCTGAAACTGCCGCACAGATATCTCTTATGGCATTTGCCTGGCTTTGATATGTAGGGCCGTAATCAGCTACCAAATCCTTTGTAGATACGGAATTTGCATTTCCGTCACCGTCTCCGTCCGTAAACATATAAGCCGTTTCTACCACCATTGTATCTTTATCGTAGGTCTCCTGAATGTAGGTCATTAAGCTTTTAAGGTTTTCAAGTGAGCCATGCCAGTAGGGATAGTATGAAAATCCAAATACATCATAGTCAAGCTCATAATTTTTAAGCTTTTCAGCAATTGTTTTAATATTGCTTGCGGATTCAGGATTTGTGAAATGTACACATACCTTTATGTCAAGATTGTTCTTTTCACTTATTTCTCTTACAGCCTTACTGCCACCCTTCATGATATCGGTAACACTGCTCCATAAAGTCTCTCCGCACATACCGTTGTTTGTTTCATTACCCACCTGTACGCCATATACATCACCGCCCGCTTTTATAATTTCTTCAAGCGTTTCATATGTAAAGGTATAGGCAGCCTCTGCTTTCTCCGCGCTTGTAAAGCCTTCCCAGGCCTTAGGCACTATCTGCTTGGAAGGATCTGCCCAGAAATCCGAATAATGGAAATCAACCAGCGTCTTCATGCCGTAATCTGCAGCTCTTTTTGCTATTTCCGCAGCACATTTGGCATCGCAGTTACCACCGCCGTAGCCGTTTCCGTTTTCATCATAAGGATCTACCCAGACTCTCACTCTTACACAGTTAACACCTGCGTCTGCAAGAATCTTAAATAAATCCTCTTCCTTGCCCTCAAGATTTTTATATACAGCTCCGCTTTTTTCTTCTATTAATACCGTTGAAATATCCACCCCTCTGAAGAAATCGTCGGAAATGCCTTCAACAGCATCTACATAAATTCCTGCTTCCTCTGCTTTGGTAGGCATTACTGCTTCATATTTACCGCAGCCTGCAAGTGTAAGTAATGCAAGACTTCCTAAAATTGCTCCTAATTTTTTCATTTAACCCTCCTTTTTGTGTCCCGGCTTGCGCAACCGTTTGCACAACCCTAAAATACCACGTTCCATCTCTCAAGTCAACTCGTCATTTTTACCAATACTTGCGCAACAAGCTGTTATCCAAAATGAGACTTCATATCATATGTCAATGATATTCGCAATACCTTATCTGCAAGTAAGACTCAGCGACATACACCTTACGCTATTGTGCATCATCGGCACGCAGTGCGATCCTCACGGAGCGTTTTTATAGTATAGGGACGAGGCTTCCTATACGATAAAAAAGCACGGGACACAGTCCCGTGCTTTTTTGTTTAAATTTCGTAGCCAAAAACTATTCCGCCTCGCTCAGCATAAAAGCTGCAAAGGCCGGTGGTTTCTCCAATTGTCACTTCCGCACCCGGATGTTTTTCAAGTACCCTTTCTCTTAAGCTAAGTGCTGTTGAAAGTCCGTCGCAGTGATCTATGTACATCTTCCCGCCCTTATAACCGTCATTTTCCATATTTTCAAGCATTGCCTCTAAACTCTTCTTATCTCCTCTGGCTTTGTGGGTGGGCTGAAGCTCGCCCCATTCCGAGAAAACACCTACAATTCTTATCCCCACAACATTGGCAAATTTTGCAACCACCGGAGAAATACGTCCGTTATTGGCTAAATTTACAAGGGATTTAAGACAAAAGCCGATTCTAAGGTGGTTTTTGGAATAGGCATTTAAATCGTCGAAGGTCTCGTCAATGGATTTTCCTTCATCAACATTTTTCTTAAATCTGTCTGCAATAAGTCTCTCAACGGGTCCAATTGAATTTGAATCAAGAGCATACACGGTAGTGTCGGCATTCTCTTCCATGTAAAGTCCTGCTGCCGTCTGGGCTGCATTAAAGGAGCCCGAAAGCTTGCTTGCAAGTGTCACAATAATTGCTTCCTTCTCTCCCTTTACAGCGTCCATATATTCACCCGTGCCCGGGCAGGCGCTTCCTGACTTTCCTTTATATTTTTCAAGCTCAGACACCATGTTGAGTACATCCAGCTCACTATCGTCTCTATATTCTTTTTCATTCGTTCTTATTGAAAGCGGTACAATTTCATAATCAATCCCTGAATATTCTCTTATATTTGAAGCAGAATCTATAACCAATTTCATTTTGTCTACCATTCCCTTTCGTTCTCTTAATCATTCTATGTAGTTTTGATAACTACTTGCTACGTCTTTTATAATAACACGTAATCTGGGAATGTCAACAACCTTTTTAGCGTCACACTAAAATCTTTTCGCATACGCATATTCTGTATTCTTTATAATCCTTTTCGATAAATTTAAATCCAGGGAATTCAACATTTTTATCTTCTGCAAAAGAAAAATTAATGCTGCAAAAATCTTCTCCGATTCCCCTTCCGATACACTTTAAATAGCTTTCCTTCAAGGTCCAGTAGCGGTAAAACAAATCAAGCCCTTCAGCTTCAGAAGCTCTTTCAATGGCCTTTACTTCTTCACTTCCGAAATACCTTTTTGCAACGTTTTCTCTTATAGGCTTCTTTATCTGAATATCAAGCCCAACGGGACTGTCACTGAAAACGCAGGCCCCAATATTTAAAGAGTGTGACAGATTAAAATAAACCCTTAAACCGTCGAAGGGCTCAGAAGCATAATCAAATTCCGGCTTTCCATGTTCAGAAATCTTAACCGGCATATTTAAATCAATCCCAAGTTCTTCCATCCCGTCTGCTAAAGCCACAGAAGCTGCAAGACTTAAAAGCTTGGTTTTTTTTAGCTTACAGGAAGCAATTTTTTCTTTACGCCAGTCAGGAATTCTTAAATAAGAAGCCTTAATAGCCTCAGCACTTAAAAATTCACTCACATTGCAAATTTTTAAAGCAAGCATTATCTTATAATAACCTCACCCTGGCATTCCATTACTTCATCACCGCGTATTACCTCCCCTACAGCGTCACATACAATGCGGCCTGATTTGGGATTTTTAACAGAATCAATAAAGCCCTTCACCTCCGCATCCACCTCTGAATATTCAAAGGAAAGGTCGCAGCCCTCCATGGTGCAGTTGATAAGCTTTAAATCCTTACAGTAGCACAAAGGCTGTGTGCCTATTATCTTACAGTTTATTAAGGTCAGACCTTCAGAAAACCATGCAAGATATTCGCCCTTTACGGTTGAATTCTTAACCGTCACGTTTTTTGCGTGCCAGAAGGCATCCTTTGTATCTAAATCAGAATCCTCTATAGTAAGATTTTCAACGTACTGGAATGAATATTTTCCCTTCATGTTTACGTTTTTAAGCGTCACATTTTTAGAATCAAGAAAAATATATTCAGATTTAATGTCTGTATCTTCAAGAGTGATGTCAGAACATTTCCAGCCAAATTCCATTGATTCAATATCACACTTCTTTAAGGTAATACCGTTACATTCTCTTACTGCCTTAATTCCGTGAAGCTTTGAATTCTCAATTAAACCCTCCGAGGCATACCATAAAGCGGCTCTCGTCTTGTCATCCATCCTTGAAGCCTTAAGCTCAAAGCCCTTTACGTGCCACATAGGATAGCGTAAAGAAAAATCCGCATTGATAACCCTTATGTTTCTTGCTTCCTTCATTGAAGACTCACCATCCTTAGGGCCAGAAAAGGTACAGTCAATCACTGATGAATCCTTTAAATTATATAATGCTCTTTCCTCATCAAAGGTTTTGTTTTTTATTTCCATGAAAATCACTCCTAACTTTCATATTGAAGTCTGTAAAGCTCGTAGTAGGCCCCCTGCTTTTTAAGAAGCTCCTTATGGCTTCCCATTTCTTTTATTTTGCCGTTTGATATTACAATAATTTTATCCGCATGCTGAATGGTGGAAAGTCGGTGGGCTACAATTAGCATTGTACCTATATTCATCATTTTTTCCAATGAATTTTGTATTAACTTTTCGGTTTCCGTATCGATATTGGCGGTTGCTTCGTCCAAAATCATTACGTCCGGCTTGTGTATTATAGTTCTTGCAAAAGAAAGTAACTGCTTTTCACCCTGTGAAAAATTGTTTCCCCTTTCTCTTACTTCTTCGTTTATTCCGTTAGGAAGCCTGCTGATAAAATGATCTGCATTTACGTATTCACAAGCCTTAATTATATCGCTGTCCGTAAATTCTTCGTTTCTTAACACAATATTTGAACGAATGGTACCTGAAAATATAAAAACCTCCTGAAGCATCTGCCCAAAATGAGAACGCAGGCACGAAAGCTTAATCCTTTTTATGTCGATTCCGTCTATTAAAATTTCCCCCTTCTGAATGTCGTAATTCCTGCACACAAGGCTTAAAATCGTCGTTTTGCCAGAGCCCGTTGAGCCTACAAAGGCAACGGTTTCTTTAGGCTTAATGTGGAAGGAAACATCCTTTAGCACCCAGTCCTCGTTTTCGTAAGAAAACCATACATGCTTAAATTCAATCTCTCCCTTTATGTGGTCAAGCTCGATTGCATCTTCAGAATCCGTAATCTCAGGCTTCATATCCATAATAGAGAAGATCTTCTCTGCAGAAGCAAAGGCTGACTGAAGCTGATTAAACTGCTCGGCAAGATTTTGAATGGGGTTATAAAATTTATTAATGTACATATAAAAGCTTACAAGAGTTCCGCTTGTGATGGTCTGTCCAAATACCACGGAATTTTTAATGTAGCCTTTACCGCACAGATACAAAAGACACAGAACCGACGCCATGTACAGCATATAAATCGAGGGTCTGAACACGGAAAATACCGCAATGTTTGCTACGCGTGACTTCTTTAATTCAGTGTTTTTTTCCTTAAATTCGTTAAATTTTTTCTCTTCGCAGTTAAATATCTGGGTAATTTTCATACCGGATAAATTCTCCGAAAGAAAAGTATTTATATCGGTGGTGGCGTCTTTTGTGCGACGATAACACTTTCTTGAAAATTTTCTGAATACAAAAGTAAAAATCACCACAAAAGGCGTAAATGCAAGCACCATTAACGTAAGCTCATAGTTAAGCGCAAACATTGCAGCAGTAACTGCAATAATTACAAAAATATTTTTAACTAAGTTTACGAGTATATTTGTAAACATCTGTGAAATTGCATTTGTGTCGTTAGTAACACGTGTCACAAGCTTCCCAACCGGAATGTGGTTAAACTGATCGTGAGAAAGGCTTTCGATATGAAAAAAGGCGTCCTCTCTGATTCTTGATAAAATTTTCTGACCTGTCACCTGTAAAAGCATCGCCTGAAAATAAGTACAGAGAATGGTGATTATTAACATTCCCACATACATCCACACGTACTTTAACAAAAAGCTCATTTCAAATTTTTCTTTTACCACTTCCTCGATTTTACCGATAATCAAGGGCGATGCCACATCATAGGTAATAGAAAATATTAGTATAAGGAAAACTAAAATAAAGCTTTTATAATATGGCCTTGCATACACAAGCATTCTCTTTAAAATTTCTGAATCCTTCATGCTGCGCTCAAAGCCGATTGCCTGCTTTTTATCCTTCATTAAAGCAAAGGCTATAAGGAAAATCACTGTAAAAATGCCTACAATGGCTGCTGCCACAAGGAGGGGATAATATTCACGCATCATTTTCTTCCTCCTTTTCTTTCTTTAAGGCTTCAAGCCTTTGTAAATGCACCATAGTCTTATATTCTTCGCACCGTAAAAGAAGCTCCCTGTGGGTACCCACGTCTACTAATTTACCGTCATCTATAAAGATAATCTTGTCCATCTTTTCAATTGTTGAAATCCTGTGGGCAATTAAAATCGTGGTTTTTCCAACTCTTTCCTTTGCCAGATTATCTAAAATTTCCTTTTCTGTTTTTGTATCAACCGCAGAAACTGAATCATCCAAAATAAGAATTTCTGCATCCTTCATTAAGGCTCTTGCAATAGAAATTCTTTGCTTCTGACCGCCTGAAACCGTTGCGCCGCGTTGCCCTAAAACCGTGTCGTATTTATCTGCGAATTCAGCGATATTGTCGTGAACTCCGGCTATTTTAGAGGCCTTTTCAATTAAATCCATAGCCTCTGAATTTTCTTTTGAAAAAGCTATATTAGCGGCAATTGTGTCGCTGAATAAAAAATTATCCTGTGGTACATAGGCTATGTGACGACGTAATTCTTTAATAGTTATATCGTTTACGTCAATGCCATCCACAAATAAAACCCCTTTAGGCACGTTGTAGGTACGCACAAGCAAATCAACAATTGTTGTTTTGCCGGCTCCGGTTTTTCCTATTAAGCCGACATTTTCACCTGCATTTATTTTAAAGCTCAAATCAGATAAAATTTCACGCTCTGATAAAGGATAGGTGAAGCTTAAATTCTTAAATTCAATATCACCCTTTATGTCAAATTTCTTTTCTGTAAGACCGTCTCTATCCTTAACGTCAATTTCTGCAGAAAGAAATTTATCCACTCTCTTTGCACTTGCACAGGCCCTTGCTGTCATATCGATTAAAATTGCAACCGCCTCTATAGGCCATATAATCGAAGTAAAATAGCTTATAAACTCCACAAGCTCCCCTGCTTTAAAGACTCCCTTATATACCAAAAAGCCGCCATAGCCCAAAATAACGCATATAACAGACTCCACAAAAAGGATAAAGAGAATGTTTAAAAGGGTTGAAATCTTTGTGAATTTTACGTTTATCTTTTCATTCTTTACATTAAGCTCTTTAAAAGCCGCAAGCTCCTTAAATTCCTTGGTAAAGGCCTTTATTACTGCAATTCCAGAAAAGGATTCCAAGGAAAAATCCGAAAGCTCAGAATAGGCCTCCTGGCGTTTGTCCCAGGTCTTTGACATGTTATTTCCCACGATTAAAGCCATCGTAAAAAGCAAGAGCATTGGAAGCATCGAAAGTGCCGTAAGGCTTTTTGACATTCTAAGCATCTTAATCAAAGCCATGCCGCCTAAAACCACCGCGTCAAAAAAAGTCAGCACCCCGTTTCCAAAGCAGTCCTGAATCGTATCAACGTCGTTTGTAAAAAGGCTCATTAAATCTCCGACCTTGTTTACGTGATAATATTGCTGGGATAATTCCTTGCCACGCTCAAACATCTTTTCACGGATGTCCGTTTCAACCTTTACGGCCGCCCCGTAAAAGGCTACGCGCCATAAGCATCTGCCTATACAGATAAAGAAAACTACATACAAAAGGGGCTTGCATATTTCATCAAGCAAAAAGTCCATGTCAAAAGAAAGCAGGCTTCCATCAGCCTCCACTACCCCCTCATTCATGCCGTTTACTACCATTCTGTAAAGCTCCGGCACCTTGAGCTGACCGTAATCTACTACCACAAGGGCTATTAAACCAAGCAATAAAAGCCATGCGTATTTTAAATAATAGTGATTAAATCGTTTATGAATTACCATATACTCTCAATAATTGCTTTAAGTTCGTCAAAGCTCTCCATCTCATTTATTTCTTTTCTCAATCTGCAGGCGCCCTCAACACCCTTTAAATACCAGGACAGGTGCCTGCGCATTTCACGTATTCCTATGTATTCACCCTTATATTGCAGCTGTAAATTTGCATGCTTAAGTATCGTTTCTTTTATTTCTGCTCCTGTGGGCTTGGTGTATTTTTCCTTTGCAAGAAAAGCTAAAACCTCTTTAAAAATAAAAGGATTTCCTTCAGCAGCTCTTCCTATCATAACGCCGTCACAGCCCGTTTCCTCTAAAAGCCTTTTGGCATCCGCGCCGCAGCAGACGTCTCCGTTACCGATTACAGGTACATGTACGTTTTCTTTTACCGCTTTAATAACGGACCAGTCGGCCTTCCCCGAATAAAACTGCTCCCTCGTGCGTCCGTGTACGGCTATTGCCTTAGCGCCTCCTGCCTCTGCAGCCTTTGCTACCTCCACCGCGTTTACGTGTTCTTCATCAAAGCCCTTACGGATTTTAACGGTTACAGGCTTTGCTATTGCCTCTGAAACAAGCCTTACTATTTCGTACACAAGCTCCGGATTTTTCATTAAAGCTGAGCCTTCGTGGTTATTTACGATTTTAGGAACCGGACATCCCATATTTATATCAAGAATTGAAAAAGGACGCTCCTCGATGCGCTTTGCTATTTCTGCCATTATTTCAGGCTCGCTTCCGAAAAGCTGTAGGGCTACGCAGTCTTCCTTTGGATGAATTTCCATAAGGCTTTCTGTGTTTTTGTTATTATATAAAACAGCCTTTGCGCTTATCATTTCCATGCAGGTCATGCCTGCGCCCTGTTCCTTACATAATAAACGAAAAGGCAGGTCTGAAACGCCTGCCATTGGAGCCAGTATTATGTTGTTTTTAAGTTCAACTGTTCCTATTTTCATGCTTATAATTTTTTGGAATTCTTACAGTAAATAATTTTTAAGCCTTCAAGAGTTAGTGTTGCATCGTATTCATCGATTAAGGACGTCTCTTCTGCAATTAAGCGACCCAGTCCACCGGTTGCCACTACCTTTAAATTATCAAGACCTGCTTCCTTCTTAACTGAATTGATAATGTATTCCGTGGCACCGATCTGCCCGTATACAAGCCCTGCCTGCATCGAAGAAATCGTCTCTCCTGCAAGAATTGATGCAGGCTTTTTAATTTCTATTTCAGGTAATTTTGCCGTATCGGTCCATAAAGCCTTGGCGGAAATTTTCATACCCGGAGCCGTGATGCCTACGCCAAAGGAACCGTCTTTAGTTATTAGGTCGTAGGTCGTGGCAGTGCCAAAATCTATCACAAGCACTGGCCCACCGTATTTTTCGTAGGCTGCCACCACGTCAACAATTCTGTCTGCACCGATTTCTCTTGGATTTTCAGAAGTAATCTTAATGCCCGTCTTAGTGCCTGGGCCCACGATTAAAGGCTTAATATTTAAATATCTTGTGATGGCACCGGTTAAAGCGTGCATAACGTTTGGTACAACGCTTGCAATAACAGCACCGTGTACGTCTTCCTTCTTAATGTCGTTACGCATTAAAAGACCTGTAATCATCATGCCGTATTCATCGGAGGTCCTGGCTACGTTTGACATCATGCGAAATGTAGTCTTTAATTCTTCACCTTCGTATACTCCGTATGTAATGTTTGTATTTCCAACGTCAATTACAAGTATCATGTCACTCCTCTAAAGCAATATCTTCCTTAAGCACAATCACTCTGTAAAACAAATTAAGTGATTCAAACAATTCTTGTTTGGTAGCTCTTATTTTGTTAACCAAAAGCCCTGCCGCAATATCATCATATAAATAGTCTTCATCGAAAGCCTGAGTGGTGATTTCAAGCTCACCCTCTTCATCAAAACCCAGAGTAATAATTCCCCCTACCTCTTCCGTAAAAAGAACACATATTATATTAAGCTCTTTTTTGATGGATTCAGGAATTCCTGCAAATTCCGGATTTAAATAATACTTGCCTTCATAGGCATTGGCACCGCATATAACTGTCTTATCCATTTTATTCATATCCTAAGGTTGCAGCCATAATGGCCTTAATTGAATGCATTCTGTTTTCAGCTTCGTCAAATACCTTAGACCTTGGCGATTCAAATACTTCATCCGTTACTTCCATTTCGGTACGGTTGAATTTTTCGCCCATTTCCTTACCGATAGTAGTCTTCCAGTCGTGGAAAGCAGGGAGACAGTGTAAGAAAATTGCCTTTTCCTTAGCATTGTCCATAGCCCTTTTATTCACCTGATAGGGGCTTAATTCGTTAATTCTTTCTTCCCATACTTCCATAGGCTCGCCCATTGATACCCATACGTCGGTGTAGATAATGTCGGCGTTTTTTGTGCCTTCATCCACATTACTTGTAAGTAAAATGCTGCCGCCAGTAGTCTTTGCAATTTCCTCACAGGTCTTTACAAGCTCATTATCCGGAAAATATTTTTTTGAAGAGCATGCTACGAAATTCATGCCCATCTTTGCGCAGGTCACCATTAAGGAATTAGCCATATTGTAGCGGGCATCCCCCATATATGTAAGCTTTAAGCCCTTAAAATCGCCAAAGCTTTCTTTTATAGTCATAAGGTCTGCAATCATCTGTGTGGGATGAAATTCATTTGTAAGACCGTTCCAAACCGGCACGTCACTGTAGCGTGCAAGCTCCTCAACGATTTCTTGTCCGTATCCTCTGTATTCGATGCCGTCAAACATTCTGCTTAACACCCTTGCAGTGTCTGCAATGCTCTCCTTTTTACCTATCTGTGAGCCTGAAGGGTCAAGGTAGGTGGAGCCCATTCCAAGGTCATGTGCGGCCACTTCAAAAGAACATCTGGTGCGGGTAGATGTTTTTTCAAATATTAAGGCTACATTTTTTCCCTTAAATACATCGTGCAGCTCTCCTCTTTTTTTCATCTCCTTGAATTTAAGACCCAAATCCACAAGATACATGATTTCTTCAGGGGTATAATCTAAAAGCTTTAAAAAATCGCGACCTTTTAAGTTCATAATTATTTCCTTTCAAAAGAAAAAATCAAAGCCCGCAGGTAAAACCCTGTGGGCTTCTCATTCACTATAACACTTCTTTTACCGACTTAGCAAGTCCTGCAATTCCCTGAATTTCCGAAGGAATAATAATCTTTGTAGCCTGACCGTCAGATGCCTTTTCAAAGGCTTCAAGACTTCTTAATTTAATAACGGCTTCATCGGCGGCTGCTTCCTTAATCATCTTAATACCGTCGGCTGTCGCCTGCTGTACCTTTAAGATTGCTTCAGCTTCACCTTCAGCTTCTTTTATCATCTTTTCCTTTTGAGCTTCAGCCTTTAAAATTGCTGACTGCTTTTCAGCCTCTGCTTCAAGAATTGCCGATTCCTTTTTACCCTCAGCCACAAGGATTGTTGACTTCTTTTCACCTTCCGCGCGAAGAATAGCTTCACGTCTTTCACGTTCTGCCTTCATCTGCTTCTCCATGGCATCTCTGATGGCTGTAGGAGGCATAATGTTCTTAAGCTCTACTCTTGTTACCTTAATGCCCCAGGGGTCTGTTGCTTCATCAAGTGTGGCACGCATCTTTGTATTGATGGTCTCACGTGAAGTAAGGGTCTGGTCAAGTTCAAGATCACCTATAATGTTTCTTAAGGTTGTGGCTGTTAAATTTTCAATAGCCACCATGGGAGCTTCCACACCATAGGTGAAAAGCTTTGGATCCGTAATCTGAAAGAACACAACCGTGTCAATCTGCATTGTTACGTTATCCTTTGTGATAACCGGCTGAGGCGGGAAGTCTACAACCTGTTCCTTAAGTAACACTCTCTTTGCCACTCTGTCGATAATGGGCATCTTAAAATGTAAGCCTACATTCCAGGTATCCTGAAATGCCCCGAGCCTTTCCACTACAAAAGCCTGTGCCTGAGGCACCACCTTAATACAGGATATTAATATAAGAATCAATAAAACAGCTAAAATTGCAAGTAATACCGGCATTTTTATTCCTCCTCTTTTTCCACAATTAATTTAACGCCTTCAACGGCTTTTACTATTACTACTGCACCTGGAGCTATTGGTTTTTCGTCAAAGGAACGGGCGCTCCAGTCCATCCCTGCTACCTTTACCTGACCGATTCCCTGAATATTGTCAATTTCAGAAATTACAACGGCATGCTTTCCGATCATGCTTTCAACGTTTGTACGGGTACGGCTTTTGTTAAAGCATTTAACGGCTATGGGTCTTGTAAAATATAATAAAAGTCCCGATCCCACAATAAACACCGTCACCTGAAGCCAGACTGGAAGCTTTAAGGCTGCTATTATACATGCTAAAATCGCGCCGCCCGCAAACCATATTGTAGTAAGTCCCAGGGTAACAATTTCGACTACGATTAAAAACGCAAATATAATCAGCCATATTACTGTCATTTCTAAATTCATTTTGCCCCTCCTTTTTATATCAGCATTGTATCGCATAAATAGGCGAAAAAAAAGAGGCTAAAGTAACAACTTAGCCTCGTTTAATTTGTTTTATATAATAGTTTTGCAAAGCACTGTCGCATAATCGACATTATTTCAATTCAAGTGACCTTTACCTAGCATGCTGAATCTACATTCATGCCTGCATATTTTGTGGCATCCTGCGCCTTTAAATCCTGCTGATAGGGATTTTCTTCATTATAATATTTAATCTGTGTAGTGGTGGTGCCGCCTGATACATAGGTACGTCCGCATTCCGGACATACGCTTGTGTGTATTGCAACACTTGCCTGCACAACCTTTGCATTACTCTGAGCTGCCTTATTATAGGCATTTGTCACATGCTCCCCTTCATGGGCTCTTACACGGGCAGCAACCGCAGAAGGAGCAATATGCTGGGCCGATTTAAAGGAAACCATTTCGTTGGACCCGTCCTGATATTTACGGTTCTTACAGGTTTCGCATTCACAGTCCTCAAGGTAATCCTTTTTATATTCCTCTTCCTGTTTTCTGATGGGGTCTTCAATGCCCTGCTTTTCTTTTTCTTCTATTTCCTTTTCTTTTTCAAAGGGGGTCTGATAAGGCTTGTTATCATAATCAAAAATGTTGTGACCGGTATTAATTGAAATACTCATAGGGCACCTCCTTTCCATCTCGTGCATAGATTATAGCACCTTTCCTGTTAACAGGCAAATAGCGGGCAGGTTACCCTGCCCGCTACACTATATTTTTCTGACACTTTCCGTATTCTTAAGTTCAAAGGGCACAAGCTCATGTATGCCGTCTGAATTTAAATCAATCATCCTAAGTAGGATTTCAACGCTTCTTGTTGCTATCTGCTCATAGCCCTGACGAATCGTGACAATTTTAGGATTGTAATAATTGGCAAGCTCCGTTCCGTCAAAGCCCACAATCGAAATGTCCTCAGGCACTTTTAAGCCTGCATCAAAAATGGCACGTATTGCTCCTATCGCCATAACGTCTGACATTGCAAAAACCGCAGTAACAGGCAGCTTTTTATCTAAAATCCTCTTCATGGCTCTGTATGCAGAATCATATGAGAAGCGTGCCTTTTCGTAATATTCTTTTCTTTCGCAGTAGCCTGCTTTTTCCAAAGCATTCACATAGCCTCTGTGACGTTCCTGTGATGTATAGGAAGTGGAATAGTCACCGCCTAAAACCGCTATGTCCTTATGGCCGTTTTCTATTAAATAGGTAATAGCTTCTTCGGAAGCCCTAACGTCGTCTGTTGAAACAGAAGCCAGATTTTTAAAGCCGAAGTCATCGGCTCTGTTTGTCACAAGCACGCAGGGAACCTTGACCTTTTCAAAGTCCTTTTCAAAGTGGCTTCTGTTACCGCCAAGTAAAAATATTCCAAGCGGTTTTCTTTCGCGGCACAAGCGCACGGCTGCTTCCACTTCATTGGTATCTTCGTCAAGATATGTCACAAGCACCGTGTATTCAGAGGAGCCCACAGTATCCTGAATTGACTCGATTATTGAAGCAAAGAGCATGTTTGAGGTACCCTTTACAATCACCAGAATGTTCTTTGTAACGGACTGCTTAAGGTGCTTGGCATTATCGTTTGGCACAAAATTATGGGCTTTAACGATTTCCATTATTTTCTTTTTTGCTTCGGGACTTACGTCCTTTCGATTGTTAAGCACTCTTGAAACCGTGGTTACCGAATAACCCGATTCCTTTGCTATATCGATAATTGTCATTTTTTAACCCTTTACTGCTCCGGCAGCAACACCCTTAATAATGTATTTCTGACAGGTTAAGTAGAAAATAATCATAGGAATGATACTTAGCACTATCAGAGCCATTATAGCACCTAAGTCAACTGCTCCGTAGCTGCCCTGAAGATATTGAATGTGAATGGGTATGGTCATGTACTTCTTTCTGTTCAAGACAAGATAAGGAAGAAGGTAGTCGTTCCAGATCCACATAATCTCAAGAATGCCTACTGAAATAAGTGTAGGCTTAAGCATGGGCACCACCACGCCAAAGAAGGTCTTTACCGGGCCGCAGCCGTCGATTGCCGCAGCTTCTTCGATTTCAAGAGGAAGTCCCTTTATGAATCCCGTAAACATAAACACCGCCATGCCTGCGCCAAAGCCAAGGTACACAATGGGAATGGTGAAGGGAGTGTTGAGCTTTAAGGTATCTGCTGTCTTTGCCAGTGTAAACATTACCATCTGGAAGGGCACCACCATCGAGAACACAAAAAGGTAATAGCAGATTTTACATATTAAGGAATTTACTCTTTCAATGTACCAGGCAGTCATCGCGGTACACACTAAAATCAAAACCGTTGAAAGAATCGTAATTAAAAAGGAATGGGCTACCGATTCAAGAAAAGGATAATTTCCGAAGGTAAAGCCCTTTATGTAGTTTTTAAAGGCTACACAGGTTTCTGCGTCAGGTAAAGAAAACGTCCTGGTTTTAACAAAGGTATTCTCCTTAAAGGAGTTCATCAATACGATTAATACCGGTGAAATATACACAATCGTTAACAGTGATAAAAATATTGTAAGGAGTGTGCTTCCGATTTTCTTTTGCTGCTTCATTACTGCTGCACCTCCTTTGATTTACTTAATTTAAGCTGGGCAATGGAAATACCTGCTACCAGTATAAAGAAAAGCACTGCCTTTGCCTGGGCAACGCCACGGGAAGTAACGTTTTGTCCGTAGAAGGTGTTGAAAATATTTAAAGCAAGCATTTCCGTTGTCTTTACAACAGAGCCGTCTGCTAAAAATTCGTAAGGCTCACCGCCTGTCAAGGCTACGTTTTGGTCAAACAGTTTAAAGCCGTTTGTTAAGGTCAGGAAAAAGCAGATGGTGAAGGAAGGCATCATGTTTGGAATTGTAACTTTAAAAAGAGTCTCAAGTTTATTGGCTCCGTCGATTCTTGCAGCTTCCATCATATCCTCAGGAATTGCCTGAAGGCCTGCGATGTAAATAATCATCATGTAGCCTATCTGCTGCCAGGCTACCATTATAATCAAGCCCCAGAAACCGTATTTTGTTTCGATTAAAACTGAGGTGTTGTACTTAATCAGAATACCGTTAAAAATCATGTTCCAGATGTAGCCAAGTACGATACCGCCGATAAGGTTGGGCAGGAAAAAGGCGGTTCTGAAAAGGTTTGCACCCTTTATGCCAAGTGTCAGTAAACAGGCCACTATAAAGGCGCATACGTTGATAATCACAAGTGAAGTAAAAGCAAAAAGTGCAGTATACCAGAAAGCGTGCAGGAAGGTTGGATCTTTAAATGCCCTTGCATAATTTGAAAAGCCTATGAAGGCTGCATCGCTTGTGGTGGTGAATTTACATAAAGAAAGGTAAATTCCCTGTATAAAAGGATATAAAAATCCTATTGAAAAGGCTGCAAGAGTCGGAAGAAGAAATAAAGGAAACCATCTCTTAATCGGACGTCTTATCAGTATGGAATTTACGTTCATACTATCATTTTTACTCATACCTTACTCCTGATTTTTTTATAGTAAAACGTGCGCAGCATTGGCACGTAGTGCCTTTTTTTACAATATATGGAAGTGCGCAGCAATTTTCTATATTGTAAAAAAAGGGGGCGGGACGATTGCCCACCCCTTTTAATTAACAGGTTTTAGTTGTTAGCTGCCTGATACTGTGTAGCCCATCCGTCAACGAATGCTGTTACAACATCATCCCATGAACCGCCGTTATCGTACTGGTTCATAGCTGCAACTACGGTTGCTCTCCAGTCATTTACATTAGGAGTATAGTTGAATGCCCATGTAACGGAGTATTTTCCTTCGTTGATAAGTGCAGATGCATCCTGGAAGAACTTGTTAGGATTGGTAGCTGCCTTCTTGTAAGGAATTTCACCGAACTGTTCAGCCATTAAGCTTGTACCTGCTTCGCTTGTAACCATCCAGTACATGAAATCAAGTGTAGCCTGGATATCCTCTTCAGAAGCCTTGCCATTTACTGCCCAGCAGTTTTCTGTACCAGCGCAAAGGCCGGCGTTTTCTTCGCCTGCAACACCACAGTAAATAGGAATCATCTGGATTTCGTCATCGCCGTATACAGCTGAGAGTGCTGAGTACTCCCAGGTACCGTTCTGATAGAACACTGCCTCACCCTTTAAGAATTCGCCTTCAGCATCATAGCCGCCTGTTGCAAGGGTGTTAGCTTCGTATGCAGAGTCTGTGATATAAAGATCCCAGATCTTCTTATAGTTATCAAGGTAAGTACCTTTGATTGTAGCAGGGCATTCTGTCCAGCCGTCATCAACTGATTCATAATATAAAGGCATGTTAGCAAGGTGGCCCGAGAATCTCCAGCTTGAAGAATCATCCATACCTGAAGATGTGAATGCATCAAAGCCAAGTTCTGCAGAGCGGGCATGAATATCATCAGCAACGGCCTTCAAAGAGTCAAAGTCCTTTATGTCAGCTACAGAGTAGCCTGCCTTAGCAAGTAATGTCTTGTTAACGATGATACCGAATGCTTCATAGCAGTAGCCGATGGAAGCTGCCTTACCGTCCTGGGTATAAAGTGTAAAGTCATCTGTTGTAAGTTCTTTGTAAACTGCTGTGTCCTTTAAGTCGTAGCAGTAGTCGCCCCATGTTTTAACAGCTGCTGAGTTACCAACAACGAAAAGTGTAGGTGCCTCTGACTTGTCCATTTCAGAAGTAAGTGTAGATTCATAAGTACCACTTGCTGCTGTAACGATTGTAACCTTGACGCCTGTTTCTGCTTCA
This sequence comes from Lachnospiraceae bacterium, assembly GCA_963643225.1. Classification (GTDB taxonomy): domain Bacteria; phylum Bacillota; class Clostridia; order Lachnospirales; family Lachnospiraceae; genus UBA1258. Next base: position 30,192 of record CAVIIX010000002.1, on the reverse strand, counting down.
TAGGTCTTTGCAATTTCCTGTAAAGCTTCGTCTGCTTCGGGCTTGAAGTTAAGCCAGTAAACAGAACCGGTCTTGGATCCGCATCCTGCAAGAAGGCCGATAGCCATTGTAGCTGCAAGGATTAAGGAAGCAATTTTCTTCTTCATAATCTTTTTCCTCCCTAGGTTATAAAAAGTTGTTTACGTTTGAAAGCGTTACCGAAATTGTTTGCGGTAACGTTTTCAGTAAGGCAAATATACCACCTTCATCCACCCTAATCAACCCTTTCTCGGTCATTTTGTACACTTGGCCAATTTTTCTTTTGTGATTTTGTGCATTTTAAACAATTTACTCTACCATGACAAATCGTTTATTCACATACGCTTTTTAAAAGTCTAGGTAAAGGTAAAAAAGAGTTTCGCTTGCGAAACTAAAGCGTCTGGCGCGGTCTCAAAGGCGACATATTCCTTTCGCGTAAGTGCGCATCCTTGGCACGTAGTGCCTTTTTTTACAATATATGGAAGTGCGCAGCAATTTTCTATATTGCAAAAAAGAGGCTTCATCAACAGAAGCCTCTTTTTTCTGTAATTGTGTAAAACAGGATTTAATCCACTGCCTTATTTTTCACCTTAATGTCATACATTTGTCTGTCAGCCTTCTCGATAGCCCAGTTAATTGAAAAATCAGGGTCCGTGAAAGCATAACCTACGGAAATATTTGTAAATCGTGGATCAGCCTTTCTTGCATTCCGCACATCGATTGAAAAATGTTCGATTAACGCATTCAGTCGCTCATCAGAATGAGATAAAGCATATTTACTCTTCTTTTTTAAAATAACACAAAATTCATCGCCACCGATTCTGTAGCATTTTCCTTCTTTTGAAAAATTTTTACGAATGAGTCTTGCCGTGGTCTTTAAGCATTCATCTCCCACAAGGTGGCCGAAAGAATCGTTAATGGATTTAAAGGAGTCAACGTCAAATATTAAAATTGCGGTCTGATAATCAATGGATGCAAGTCTTTGTTCATAGCACCACCGGTTTAAAAGGCCTGTGAGCTTGTCTGTCTGAAGCTCCATATCGTTAAAATAGATGTAGCTCATGATAAAGCCCATTTCAACCGCAAGCCAGGAAGTTCTGATTTCCGAATCAAACAGCTGAAGCGTAATACCGCTTATTGCGAATAACCCGCCGGTTATAATGCCCAGGTAGTTATTGTTCTGGTAACTCTTTCCGTGGCGCACTAAAGACCAAACTAAAATTCCGGTTTCAGTCATGTAAAAGACTACAAAAACAAAATAAAGAGGTCCCCTTACGTAATTATTACCGGCATCCATATAAAATACCCAGCCTGTAAAGCAGGAAATAATTTCTAAACCCCAATGAGCCGCATTAAGATACATTAAAGGTTTCCTTGGTTTAAAATAGTCAAAAGTAAGAATAGCAACCGCGGGAAGCATGGGCACAAAACAAAATTCAAGACATTTTACCGCATAGTGCAGCGTCCTTAAGGATTCAGCCGATCCGTTAAGGAAAATATTAAACCACTCTGTAGTTACAATCACCACTATCAGCAGAAAATCAATGCAGTAATCCCTTCGCATATGCTTATCGATAACAGGATTTCTGGCAATCAGCGTAATCATTGCTATCGCAGCAAAGGCTTCGATAAAAATGATGCTTGAATAAAAATTCATAAAATTATACCTTTAGGTTTTTATATGAGTATATCATAAAATTTATCCGAATATACACTATCATATCAAATCACGATTAACAAAAGTTGGTTTGCATGGTATAATTTTAGGTGGAGGTTACAATTTATGAGGTATTTATATTTATGCTTATTGGGCATGATTATTCAGGCCCTGTTTATTTATTTTGAAAAAAGGAAAAATTACGTGGCTGCAGTTGTTCTAAAGGGATTAGCATCCTGCACCTTCGTAGCTTTGGGTATTTTAAGCAGAGCTCTTTCACAAAACGATTCCTTTTCAAAGCTCATTGTAATCGGTTTGATTCTTGGAGCCGTCGGAGACGTACTGCTTAATTTGCGATTTGTATTTAAAAAAACCGGGCAGAAAATTTTCTTACTTGGCATTGCAGCGTTCCTTGCAGGTCACATCGTTTATTTAGTTGCTTTAATCCCTTTATCGGAAAGCCTGTTAATAAGCGTGACAATCGGAGCAGTAGCTGCAATTATTACACTTTATTTGATTTTTACTCATATAGAAAAGGTAAAAATTGCCTTCAAGCTTTTCGGTGTGTTCTACATCGGTGCTGTAATTGTGATGACGGCAGTTGCATTAGGAAACCTTGCTACGTCACCCCGTTCAATACAGGCTCTTCTCTATGCAGTAGGTGCTGTATTCTTTACCGCAAGTGACATCGTGTTAATCTTCAACACCTTTACAGGCAAAACAAAATTCTCAATGCGTGTTGCAAACCTTTCTCTTTACTACTTAGGTCAGTTACTCATCGCATTAAGCCTTCAGTTCATATAGATCAAGACGCGCTTAGAGGAGGCAAATTGCTTTGACTTAGTTAAATTGTTTTCTAATTCTTTCAATACTTCTTTACAAGGATTTATAAAAGAATTTTTAATTTTCATATAATACCAACCCGTTATAATTAAACTTATCTAAAATGATTGCTGGGTATGAATATGAACAAATCCGAATTTGAAATTAGAGCAATAGTAGCAGGAGCCACACAGAAAGAAATGATGGATTTTGAATCTGCTTTTAAGCAGGTGGCAGGCTCTCCTCTGGAAAGCCCATTAATAGATGATGCATATTTAAAAGAATTCGGAAAGCAGACTGCGATAGCCTGCAAGGCTCTTATGGTGCCCAAGCTTTCGATGGACGGTATAAACCGCATTATTGATGTATTTGAGTCCTTTTGTTAAATTTAGAATTAATATATAAAAGCTGTAGTTATTAGGGTAATAACTACAGCTTTTTTATTAATGCATTCCCGTTATCTTTAAGCCATTCTCTATAAACCCTGTAGTCTGGCATATATTCTTCCACCTCTGCCCAAAAGAGTTTCGAATGGTCCATGTGTTTAATGTGGCAGAGTTCATGTACCACCACATATCTGATGACCGGTTCGGGAGTTAAGGCTAAAAGACAATTAAAGTTTAAATTCTTATCTCTTGAACAGCTTCCCCACCTGGTTGTTTGGGCTCTGATTGAAATTCTATTATAAATAACACCCATTATTTCTGCATATTCTTCTACCAATGGGGTTATCATTTTTTTAGCTTCTTTCTTTAAAGCCTTTAATTCATCATTAGAAAGCTTTTGAACAAATCCCTCCAAAGCTTCCCGCTCCTTCATCTTTGAAACTGTCTTTTCTATCCAGTCCCTTTTATCCCGCACAAATAAGTCTATTGCAAATTTAGACATGCATAAGGGCGCCTTGATTACAACGCGCCCATCCGGTTTAACTTCTATTGAAATTGTTTTTCTTTTGCTTTTAATTATTTCGTATTCCATTAAAAGAATATTCCCTTAATAAAGATTTCAAGACCGATACCGATTAAAATTACACCACCTAAAATCGAAGCCCTGCCCGCAAGTCTTGTACCGAATTTCTTGCCAAGTGTTAAACCTGCCATACAGATTATAAAGGTAACAGCCGCGATGATGAGGGAAGCAATAAATGCAAATAAGAAATCATATTCTGCAATTGTAAAGCCTACCGAAAGAGCATCGATTGAGGTAGCAATGCCCTGAAGCATTAAAGCCTTAAAGCCTACCTTTGAAGCCTCACTCTCTTCGTTACCCTCTTTATTTTTAATACCTTCAATTAACATCTTGCCGCCAATATAGGCAAGTAAAATAAGTGCAATCCAGGGGATGAGTTTTTCAAATACTTCAAAATATTGAAGAATCGTGTGGACACATATCCAGCCCACCATAGGCATAAACCACTGATAAAAAGCAAATACGCCTGCTATGTAGCTCATACGGCCCTTTTTCATCTTAGGCTCGTTGAGACCATTAGCCAAAGAAACCGAAAAAGCATCCATGGCAAGGCCTACACCAAGTAAGAGGTTTGTTAAAATAAATTCAAAATACATTTTCTTTCTCCAATCAATGATATTCGCAATCCGTTTCGCTATGGCTCTACTAAAAGCGGCACTGCGTGCCTTACTAGGTACTTGTCTTGTAACTAAGCACCTATTTTAAGAGCACCCACCGCCTAAAGGCAGTGGGTTTTCTTTAGTTTTTATAAGATAAACCTATCTTGTTCTTCTGTCCTTTCCTGTTTGCTGATAATAGCGACTCTTGTCTTTATACATCCTTTCATCGGCCTTTGCAATAATTTCATCCAAAGCCTTGTCTGGAAATTCATCACTTGAAGCAGTACCGATTGCCATTGACAGTTGATTGCCATAAGAATCTGTCCATTCTGATAAATTCTTTCTTAATATCTCCACTACCTTTTCAACAGGGAAATTCTTGACTCTTACAATAGCCGAAAATTCATCTCCGCCGGTACGGAAAATGCTTCCGAAATTGCCAACAGCTTTTTCAAGGCATTCGGCAGCACCTTTAATGTATTCGTCACCTGCCTTATGACCATAATTATCGTTTACGCCCTTAAGGCCGTTTACGTCCATAGCCATAAGCGTAAGATTGGATGGAACCTTACCGTTTACAATTTCAGCCTTTACTTTATCAAGCTCCTCCTCATAGGCATGTCTGTTACCGATGCCTGTAAGTTCGTCCTTCATTGCTTTTTCTCTGTACTGACGCTCCATTTCAAAGGAAAGCATTTCGGACATTACTTCGTGTTTGTGGTTTTCACAGTCACTCTCGTAATATTTAATCAGGCAATGAAAATATTCATTGTAAACCTTTGGATATTCCTCCTTTGAAATATGTAAGTCTTCAATTAAAGCCTTATACATGTTAAGCTTGTCTGCATAATTTTCCGAATAATTTACCAGCTTTAAGGTATATTCAACAAGCTTTTCAGTTGGTACTACGTCCTTTACCCATTTTAAAACAGGCACTAAAGACTGGGAATAATCTGCAGTCAGTCTGGCATCCGAAAAATCAAGCTCCTGCATTAACGTTTCAAATTCTTCAATAAAGCTTGAAGGAGGAAGAAAGTCTGCATCAATAAGTGCTTCTGAAGCAAGCGTGCAAAGACGTGTAATATTTATAATTTCTTCGTTTAATTCTTCCTTTGGATATCTTCTTAAATTATTTCTGTAATATTCATATTCTTTTCTTTTGCCTATAGTGGCATAAGCCTGCATAAGGTTTGTATCCACCATATAGAGGCTACGGGGCGGAAGGTCGCACACCGTAGAAAAGATGCGCATTTTTTCAATATAATTTTCAGCATCCTTTTTTAGACCGGTTATCATGAAAATGTCGATAGCCTTTGAAAGGCAGGCCCCAAGGCAAAAGTCCGGTATACCCTCAAGGTCGATAGCATTATTTAAATTTCGCACGCATTCAGCAAAGGAATTAACCGAATTATAATATTCAACTTCCTTTAAATATAAATAAGGAAGATGCATGCGCAGCTCCGGATGCCTTTGCACAAGAGCTATGTATCGCTGATTGCAAAGGTGCATCTGGTCGAGGTTTAGGCTGTGATGTGAAAGGCTTACAGCATAATAAAAGTTGATGAAATCCTTTATGTATTCTGCATCCTCTTCTGAATCCTTCATGAAAATGTCCGTTGCGTCCTTTAATTCACGTTCACTTATCGGGTGGGATTCATCCTCTGCAAATTCTCTTATTTTTTCAATATTCATTCAAAGCTCCTCTTAAACATAAGCCGTGACATTATTGCTCTGATTTTTTCAGCGTAATCACAAGAATCGGTATAAGTATGAGCTGTAGGATAATGCCTGGTATGGCATTTACAAAGCCTGCAGTCAAAAACATCTTCCATCCGAATTCTGATTTTCCAAGACAGAAAAGCACCGTTCTTGCAATGCCCCAGGCAATACGGCCGGCCACCATGGAAATTAATAATGACACATAAATATAAAGTTTTTTCTTTGGAAGCTTCCTATATAAAGCACCGGCTACAATTCCGTAAGTGGCTAGTTCAAAGCTCATGCCCACAGCACCCGGTATAAGCAGCGGCATTCCAAAGAGCAAAAATCTTAAATATGGAGCGATAAAGCCTACAATCAGGCCATACAATGGTCCGCAAAAGAAACCGCACAAAAGAACAGGTATATGCATCGGACAGAGCATATTTCCTATTCCGTGGATCTGCCCTGTTAAAAACGGAAGTACAAGCGCAAGCGCCAAAAAAAGTCCTGAGAGTACAATGTTTTTTATTTTTACTTTCTTATTCATATTAACCTCTGTCAGTTTAAAAAATGTTACCCTTGATTATATCACAAAAGAACCTCCATGACATAGCCCTGAAGGTTCAAAATTGTGATTTTTATTTTTTTAATATTAAGCCCAGGGATCGTCCTTGGCAGGAGTTTTTACGCTTAATAAAATTGATGAATATTCGTATAAATACCAGTTGTCTCCCTTTGAACGGAAGGTAGCGCTTCTGGGGCTGTCAAAGCCTTCACCCTTTACAAATACTCTCTTAAAGTTTTCGCCTGCTGTATACTGAGGAGCGCTGTCATCGATTGTCTCGATTGTAAGAGGTGTTGAAGGAGTGTAGCTGTTAGCTGGAGTAGCACCCTTAAAATAAACCTTTGCAAGATATTTCTTGTCAATTACTCTGTCTCTTAAAAAAGAAATGTCGTAGTTTGAAAGCTCAACAGGTCCCTTTAAAAGGTTAATGCATTCAATACCTGTGTTTTTGTCATCGATAAACATCTGTAATGCCACGATAAACATTGCGAAGGTGTTGTGTTCATTGGTTAAATCAAAATAAGGGCAAGCCTTAAATTCCTCTACTGTAGAGGGAAGTTTGTCAAAAGTATATAAAGCCATTTGTAATCCTCCTTGTGATTGGTCCTTAAAACACTGTTATTATAACAAGGATTTTTTATCATTAGACTATCCGTTTAGGTAGTTTTTTGTAAGAAAGAATACAATATAGTGCGATACTCGCGTAGCGATCTTTTATTTTTATGGAACGAAGTTTTCTATACGATAAAAGATCGTCACCTTTTCAAGTGACGACCTCTCTTATCAAACTTATCTTTTGCTCTTGGGTTCAGGAATATATTCCATGATATCGCCAAAATCGGCATCCAGAATCTCACAGATTCTGCAGAGTACATCCATGGAAACAAGCTCATCTTTGTGGAACTTTGTCATAGTGTTTGGTGAGATTTCAGCAGCCTTTCTAAGCTGAGCCGCGCTCATTTTTTCATCAATGAGTCTCTTCCACATTTTGTTATAAGAAACAGCCATACTAGCACCTCCATCGCTAGCAAAAGCATAATCCACTATAAATAACACAGAATTAACATGCAAAATTCTGCGTTATCCTTCAACCTTTTGCGATTTATAAAAGCTAAAGAAGGCTCACTTTCTTTATGCGGTGGGAGTATAAGTCTTTGTGCTTTAGCAAAAGCGCAGTCTCTTGTAAGGTACATAGTGCCGCTTTTATATTTGCAAGTAGCGAAGCAGATTGCGAATATCATTGACCTCTTAAAGCATTTTCTTTTTCTTTAAAATTAACAGTGTGGTAACACATAAAATCACGGTTAACCCGCATATTATTCCAAATCCGTAGGGTACCTTTGAAAGAGGCATCCATTCTTCTGAAACGTTCATGCCGTATAAACCGGAAATTACCGTAGGAATAGCCATTACCAGTGTAATCGAAGTTAAATATTTCATGACGTTATTCAGTCTGTTATCAATTATGGTAGAAAGAAGTTCTCTGGTGCCGTCTATGATGTCTCGGTAAATACCCGTCATCTCCACTGCCTGCTGATATTCGACGGTTACATCATCCAAAATATCCATATCTTCTTCGTACTGCTCAATGCTCTTATATCTTCTCAAGCGTTCAATAACAATTCCATTTGCTCTAAGAGATGTAGCAAAGTAAACAAGAGTGGACTCAAGTTCATGAAGCTCGACCAAATCCACGTCCTGTGTATTTGAATCAACTCTTGCTTCTATTTCTACCCTCTTTTTATCGATTAAACGTAGGTATGACTGATAAAGCATTGCAGAGCGTAAAAGCATCTGATAAATAAAGCGCATTTTCTTTTTGGTAGAAAAATCCTTTACTCTGTTTCTCATAAAATAAGTAAGAATAGGAGTCTCCTCGCTGCAGATAGTAATGATTACATTTTCCTTAAGCACGATACCAAGAGGAATTGTGGTATACATCTTCTTTTCGTGACGCACTTCAGGAGTGGGCACATCTACCAGTATAAGAGTATAGTCATCTTCAACGCTGGTACGTGAGCTTTCTTCTGCATCGAGAGCGGTAGCAAGGTCGTCCTCTTCAATTTCGAAGTATTCTGCTATCTGCTTTACTTCCTTGGCAGTTGGGTCACAGAGATTAACCCAGATGCCGTCATGGTTTTTAAAATCGTCAAGTTCTGTAATAACACCCTGTTCGGTACGGTATACACTAATCATGCTTCTTCCCTCATCATCTTTCTAATAGGATCAACCTCTGCTGCATGTCGCTTTATTGTCTCGAGGTTGTCGGTAAGATAGTCCTCGAGCATACAGATTTCTTCATCCGTAAAGCCCGAAAATTTTTCAATCTTACAATCAGGTACATAGCCCTCTGCGTATTTCTCTCCGTCTTCAAAATAAACGCAGACTTTGGAGACGCCATCCTTTGAAATGACACCAGATATCATCATTTTCATTTCGTCCATGACCTCTCCTTTCATTGCTAAATTCCTGTTTAATTTTGTGTTTTCCGTCCAAAGAAAGGCTTATTTAAGCCATTTCTTTGTTTCCAATAATTTATTATACCATTCTTTTTTTTAATTGTCTTTCAAAACTTGCAGGGGGATGAAAAATGTTATTCTAGCAATAATTTTTTAAAAGAAATAAATATAATTTTGTTGCAGGAGTATTGTCAATGATATTCGCAATTTTCTTCGCTACGGCTCTACTAAAAGCGGCACTACGTGCCTTACGAGGTACTTGGCTTGTAACAAAGCACCTCGCGTGGAGCACCCACTGCCTAAAGGCAGTTGGTTTTTTTGAGCTTTTATAAAATTAGAGGCATTGCTTTCGCAATGCCTCTAAAGTTTCAGGTATTATTTAATTACTTGGAAGCCTTCCAATCTTCATACTGCTGAGAGAATTCAGCAAGTACATCCTGGTATCCAGCTTCATCAAGTTTTGCATTGTACTCATCAATAACTAATTTAACATCAGCTGAAGGATATCCGCCAAGTTCAAGAACGAATCCGTACTGATCAAATACGTTTGTACATGCAGCATACTGAGCTTCAACAGGTGCAACATTAAATCTGAATCCAGCTGCGCAGGATGCTTCTGCAGCACCGTTCATATCCTGGTAAATCTGAACCTTGTTATCATCTTCACCAGCACAAAGTGTAAGAGGAACAACAGAGGTTGACTCCCATGCGGAGTGAGCATACTTTTCATTGTTGGAAACAACCTTGCCATCTGCATCCAAGGTGTAATCTACGCCTTCGATACCATAGGTGTAAAGGTCAGCAACAGTTGTATCTGTGTACAGTAAGCCTAAGAAATCGATACAAGCCTTAGCCTGCTCTTCTGTAGAGTTTGCTGTAATTGCAAAACATGAACCAAGAGTTGTAGTAGAATGAGCATACTTACCAGTAAATCCTTCTACGAATACTTCTTCCTGTCCATCACGTGTTTCAGAGTTGGACTCGTCACCAGGTACACATGTCCACCAGTTAAAGCCCCAGTTCTGAGTCTGTGCTTCACTATCAGATGTTGTCTTTGTTACTTCGTCTTCAGAGATGTAACCCTTCTCGCCCCATTCACACATTAAGGTACAGAAATCAGCATAATCCTGAGTTAATGTAGGGTTAACAACGGTATTTGTAGCACGATCAACTGCGAATAAAGAGTTAGCTCCATCGAAGAAGTCATACTTGTCAATGTAATATCTGAAGAACATAGCTGTCTTACCAGCAAGGTAAGGGTACTTAAGTCCCTTCTCTGTCTTACACCACTCAAGATAAGGCTCAAGATCCTTGAGTTCCTTGATGGAAGAGGTATCAAGACCATATTCTTTAGCGTAACCTTCAGGGAATTTTAAGTCATATCCTTCGTAAGCTTCCTTGTAAACAGGAACGAATAAATCTTTTCCATCATAGCGGGAAGCAGTCCAGATAGATTCCGGCATAGAGCTGTAAAGGGTTGATCCAGGTAAAAGATCTGTGATGTCATAAGCTGCGTTAGCCTTGTACAAATCGTTTGTTCCGATGGTTCCCATCCAGCTTGCTGTCCAAAGTAAGTTGATTTCGTTGTTTGCTAATGCAAGATTTGCCTTATCAGCGTATTCACCTGAAGGAATATCGTTGATGGTAATCTGTACGTTGATCTTATCAGCGATGTACTCGTTGATAGCATCCTGAACTGCCTTTACTTCTTCGCTGTCAGGCTGTCCTAAGTTGTAAGTAGCTCTGTAAATGTTGATGTTTACTGCATCACCATTAGCTGCTTCTGTTTGGTTTGCTGCAGCACCATTTGATGAGTTTGCTGCAGAAGTCTCTGTGTCGCTGCTTCCACAACCAGCAAGAGTGCTAATTGCCATAGCTGCTACCAGCAGAGCTGATACAAGTTTTTTCTTCATTTGATAAAAACCTCCCTTTTTATTTATATTCTCAAAGGCGACATCGGAATTGATATCACCCGGAATACCACGATAAGTTATGTAATTGTGAAATGCCCTTTTAGAGCATCGTGCATTATGTTAGCCTTTAACAGATCCTACTGTCAGTCCTTTGATGAAATATTTCTGGAAGAACGGATATGCTACCATAATAGGTCCAATAACGATTAATACAGTTGCCATTGTTGAAGAGTACTGTGGAATGTTACCACCCATAGCTGCCCTCGCTACTGCAGGTACGTTCGTATTATTTAACAGGAACTCGATACTCTTCTGGATACTTACAAGTAAGAGCTGTAATGGCTTCTTATTATCTGAAGTAATGTAAAGCAAAGCATTCTGCCAGTCATTCCAATAAGCGGTAGCCATCATGAAACCTACAGCCGCCATGGAAGGTTTAAGAAGCGGAAGTACAATCTGGAAGAACGTTCTGTACTCACCTGCACCATCAATCTTGGCAGCCTCCATCAATTCATTTGGAATGCTGTTTACGATATATGTTCTTAAGATAATCACATTCATCGTAGATACACACAACGGAAGAATTAACAGCCACAAGCTGTCTTTTAAATGATAGTAGCTTGTGAAGATAATATATCCGGAAAGCTGGCCGCCGTTGAACAGCATAGGTATCAAAAGGTAAATGGATAAAAACCTTGATAAACGAAATCCCTTTCTGCTAATGGCGTAAGCAAACATACTCATAACCAACAGCCCCAGGAAGGTACCGAATACCGTAACAAAAATTGTAACTGCATAAGAGGTCAGCAACTGATGACCATATTTCAAAACAGATTGTACGCCTGTCAGGGACCACTTCTCCGGGAAATAACTGAAACCATTATTCAGGATTGCAGCTTCATCGGTGAAAGCGGCAATGAATACCAGCAATACAGGCAGGAAACAAAACAGTGTATAAAGTAAAAGAAAAAATCCGAGAATATACTGACCGACTCCTTTTTTTTCTCTTCTTGATGGAGCCAAATCGGCAGCATTACCTTTTTTCTTGCTCATCTTCTATTCTCCCTTTCCTTAGAACAATGCATTATCGGGTGCAATCTTACGAACCAGTCCATTCGCAAACAGCATCATTAGCAAGCCCACTACAGACTGGAAGAAGCTGGTTGCAGCCGTAAATCCAAAGTTAGAGTTTTTAAAGATCGCGTTCAATACATATGAGTCAATAACCTGAGTTGTTTTGTAAAGCACACCACTGTTTCTGGTTACCTGATAGAACAAACCGGTATCAGATTTCATAATGCAGCCGACGGATAATAACAGCATAACTGTGATCATCGGAATCAGTGCCGGAATTGTAATGTGCCAAATCTTCTGCCACTTGTTTGCGCCATCGATTTCTGCTGCTTCATATAACTCGGTATCAATACCGGCTAATACTGACATATACAATACGGAACCATAGCCTACGCTGTTCCACATCTTAACAACAGTTAGGATTACCGGCCAGTAAGAAGCCGTTGTATAAAATCTGATGTTGGCATTTAATGCATTGTTGATAATACCGGTATCTGTACTGATAAATGCATATACAATAAACTGTACTGCTGCATAAGAAATGAATACTGGGATAATCATAATCGTCTGCATCGCCTTGGCCATTTTCTTAAATACGAACTGATCAATGGCAATTGCCAGTACGACATTTAGGAAAGTTCCAAGTGCTGTGAATACAACGTAATACAGCAGGGTATTTTTCGTCATCGACACAAAGGTTGCTTTGGAAGCAAGAAGAAATTTAAAGTTTTCAATTCCGTTCCATGGGCTCTTCCAAATACCAAGTGTGTAATCAAAATTCTTAAATGCCATTACAAGACCGGCCATAGGAACATACATGATAAAGAATAAAATCAGGAATGCCGGCAACGCCATCACAACGTGTGCTCTATGCTTCCACGTGTTATGCAAGAAGCTTTTCATATTCGTCTCTCCTTTTTCCGTTAGATTTGCTTTTCTTTATAATATGATAGAAGAAACGCATCATTATCGATTATCGCCGTTCTTCTTATGTATCACATTTTATGTACAACCTGTCAGATTGTATGCTTTCTTTTCCTGTATCCTTGTGATTATTCAGAGCCTTACTAATGGTTTATATCGATGTATCTAAGGCCATTTAAATATTCTTCATTGATGCCTTAGATGTAATCTTTTCACTGCTCGTCGGCTCCTTAATCGTTTTCGTATTCCTATAGTACATCAATTTTTACACTTTTGCAACACTTTTCATAGATATTTTATGCACAATTGATACTTTTAGTAATGTTTCACAGAAATAGTGTATATGATTTGTAAGCGTATTTACTCTGACTCTGATTGCATAAATAAAAAAGCCTTCCGGGTATTTCCCGAAAGGCTTTTATTTTATCCTTTAACAGCTCCTGCCACCATTCCTTTAATAATGTATTTACTAAAGCAGAAATAAATCGTTACGATTGGAATCATTGTAAGCAGCATCGCTGCCATTATCTTGGGATAATCCGATGTAAACTGTCCTGTAAACTGCTTTAAGGCAAGTGGTACCGTCTGTAAGGAACTGCTCTGTATTAATATTAATGCAAAAGAAAATTCATTCCAGCATCCGAATACATTAATTATTGCTACCGTCACCAAAATTGGTTTGCAAATCGGCAATATAATCGAAAACATTGTACGTGTAAAGCTCGAACCGTCTATTGCCGCAGCTTCTTCCAAAGCCGTGGGCACTCCCTTTAAAAATCCTTCCACCAAGAATAATGCCACTGACATATTAAAGGCTACGTATGGCATCAAAAGAGTGTACCACTGATTGCTTAAGCCGCTACGTGAAAAAATAATGTAAATCGGCACCATGAGTGAATGAATCGGTATCAACATACCCATTAAGAAAATTACATATAATGGTCTGTTTAATTTAAAGGGCACGCGTGCCAGTATATATCCCACCACGAAAGAAAATATTACTATCAGCGCTACGGAAAGGGCCGTATTCCTTAAGGAATTCAGCATAGACTGAGGCAGGTTATAATCTGAATTAGATAAAATTCTTACGTAGTTACTTATTGTAGGATTTTTAGGAAGTCCTATTATGTCTGCGTTAAACACTCTTTTTTCTTTTAAGGATGAATAAAACATCCAAATAAGAGGAAACATGCAGGATAACGAAAAAATCCAAAGTACTGCGTTTATAAAAAAGCTGCCAACGCCCTTAAAAAATCTTTCTTTAGGAGTATAGGCTTCAACGATATGAGATTCTTTAATCTTTTTAGCCATTTCAGTCCTCCTTTTCTTTCGTCAAATGATTCAGAATAAGACGTGAACCACCTATAACTGTAAGGGACAGTATAAAGATTCCGACAGATATACAGTTACCATATCCAAGGTTATTCTGTTCAAAAGAAACCTTGTAGCCGTAAAGTGCCATAACCATGGTGGCATATCCGGGTCCGCCCTTTGTCATAACGAAAATATTATCAAAAGCCTTCATGTTACCCGCAATACAGAGAGTAATACATACAAGCAATGTGTTCTTTATTAAAGGAAGTGTAATATATCTAGCCTTCTGGAAACCATTAGCTCCGTCGATTTCGGCAGACTCAAGCACTTCCGAGTCAATTGATGCAACTGCAGAAAGAAGGATTACCATGTAATATCCTATGTACTGCCATATAAGCGGAATTGATACTATAAGCATCATTTTGCCTACATCATCACCGTTTAAATTGAGCCATTCCTGAATTGAATCAGCATGTCCCGTTACCTTTAAAAACCAGTTAATGATACCACGCTTATAGTCGTATACCATTGTCCAGATAAAACCTATACATACAGCAGATATTGTGCTTGGGAAAAAGCCGAAGGTTCTGTGGATTCCTTTGCATTTAGCGCTTTTTGAATTAATGAAAAGTACTAAAATAAAAGCGATACCTATCTGGCCTATGATACACACAAACACAAGATAAAGGTTGTGTCCGAAGGACGCCCAAAAGGTTTTATCGTGAATTAACTGTATATAATTATCAAGCCCGTTAAAGCTTTTTGCAGGTCCTGTTTTCCATTCAAAGAAGCTGTAATAAAGAGCTGCCACTAAGGGTGCAAATACCGTAAATAAATATAATGCAACAGGTATAAGCAGATAGCTGAAAATAACCCTACCTTTAGGTTTGATTGCATTAAGCATAATAAACCCTCCAAACCGTAATTACTTAATTTATATCCTAATATTAAAAAACTTTCGGAACAGGGAAATCCTGCCCCGAAAGCTTTTTTAAAACTTAATAATCGTTATTTGCACCATTCTTCATAAGCTGCCTGGGTATCTGCTGCTACTTCAGCAGGAGTCTTGTCTCCGTTAACCATTTCCTGCATTTCAGTATTAAGAACACTCCATACAGAGTTGTCAACGTAAGAGTCATAAATTTCACAGCCCTTATTGTCTACATAAGAGAAGTTGTAGAAGTCGATCTGGAACTGTGAAAATGCGCTTAAGTCAAATTCGCCTGCACAGAAGCCGCCGAGTGCATAATTTTCACCAACGTATGCTGCAAAGTCAGGACCTGTTAAGTACTGAGCAAGTTCGATACAAGCTGCAAGCTTTTCAGGATCTTCAGCAACCTTTGAATTGATAGCTACTGCATAACCAAGACCGATGTTCTGGAACTTTTCATAATTTGTAGCGTCTGCTGCCTTAGGAAGAACTGCAAACTTTGTGTTTGCAAGCTTTTCTTCGTCAAGGTTAGCTCTGATGTAGTCTACGTCCCAGTTACCACAGATATAAGCTGCACAGTCGCCAGAGATGTAATATTCTCTTGCAGACTCGTTAGTAATTGAGTTGAAGTCTTTGTTGAATAAACCTGCGTCATGGAAGAGGTACTGAGTCTCTGTTAAAGCTGCTACGAATTCAGGATCTGTGAAAGAAGCCTTGCCGTTGCCTGCGATAATGTTTGAGAACCATTCTGTACCGGTGTACTGATAACCAAGACAGGATACGAAGTCAGAGTTTAAGTTCCACTGTCCGCTGTTACCAAAGCCAAGTGTATCGATGCCGATGGAATCAAAATATGTCTTAGCCTGTTCAACTTCATCCCATGTAGTGGGGAAGGAATCAAAGCCTGCTTCCTTCCAAAGAGCTGCATCGTAAACAACTACTGTACAGGTACCGCCGGTTAATACGGGATAGCCGTAATATTTGCCTTCTACTGTGAAAGGAACAAGGTAGTCCATGTTGTAGGAATCCTTGTAGGGAGATGTAAGGATTGAATCTGTTAAATCAACAACCAAGCCCTGCTCTACCCAGCTGATTGTGTTCATACCCTGTAATAAGAAAACATCGGGTAATTCACCAGCTGCTGCATAAGTAGCAATCTGTGTCTTGTAATCGCCGTTGTTAAGGATTTCTTCTGTTAAGGTAATTTCAGGATGATTAGCCTTGAAGTTGGCAATCATTGTTCTGTGTCCGTCTGAGCCACCGTTACCGTCAGCTTCTTCAGATGTTGAGAAATGCATGTAAGTGATTTCTCCTGTGTAACCCGTTGCTGTTGAATCACCTGTTGCAGCTACTTCAGTCTTGGATGTTGTAGACTCTGAAGCTGTATCAGGTGTTGATGTTGCAGCGCTTCCGCAGCCTGCAAGTGAGGCTACCATAACTGCTGCCATTGTTAATGCTATGAGCTTTTTTTTCATAATTTTCCTCCTTTTGAAAAATGTATCTCAGCAATGCCATATTAGCAATTAATCATCTGTTTATCAATATGTTTTTTCGACACATCAAAGTTTTTTCCACCAGTTTAAAGTTTTCTTCACTATGAAAGCAATACATGGTTTATTATAATTTCTGTACAACAAATAAAATTTTTCAATCGTTTTCGGAGGTCAACATGCTTAAGGAAACTGCAACAGGAACAGTAAATCTGCTTCATGGGCTGTTCAGCGAACGTGCTACTTTAAATAAGAAATATCTACTGTCTTTGAATCCAATCGCACTGCTTCAAAACTTCTATACTGAGGCAGGAATCGTACTTCCTGAGCTTCAGGTTTTAGACGATCCGGATTCCTCTTATTTACATTGGGGATGGGAAGCTCCCACATGCCAGTTAAGAGGCCATTTTTTGGGGCACTGGATGTCGGCAGCAGCATTACTCTCTACGGTGCAGAAAAAAGACGACTTTGATTACGAAACTTCCGAATTAAAGGAACGTCTCATATTTATAGTAAAGGAATTAAAAAGATGTCAGAAGCTTAACGGCGGCAAATGGGCAGGTTCAATACCCGAAAAATATTTTGATAAATTAGAAAAAAACGAATATGTCTGGAGCCCCCAGTACACGATGCATAAAACCATCATGGGACTTACGGATGCCTACAGATATGCAGGTATTACTGAAGCCTTAGAGGTGCTTGAAGGATTAAAGCAGTGGTATTTAATCTGGACTCTTGATATGCAAAAGAAAAATCCCCACGCAGTCTACAGTGGCGAAGAAGGCGGCATGCTTGAAGCCTGGGCTCTTTTATATGAACTCACTCAGGATAATGACTATTTAATTTTGGCAGAACGCTACAGCAATCAGTCCTTATTTAGAAAGCTTTTAAACGGTCTTGATCCGTTGACAAACACGCATATGAATGCAAGCATTCCTCATGCTCAGGGCGCCTGCAAAATGTATGAGGTTACCAAAGACGAAGCCTGGCTCGACATTGCAAAGGCCTTCTGGAAATGCGCTGTAACCGACCGTGATGCCTATGCAACAGGCGGACAGGGAGCCGGAGAATACTGGGTACCGCCTCATCTTAACAACGAATACAGGGGAGACAGAAACCAGGAATTCTGTACAGCCTATAACATGGTGCGCCTGGCCTCTTATTTATTAAAATTTACCGGAAGCTCAGAATACGGCGATTACATTGAAAAGAATTTATACAACGCCTTTCTGACACAGCAAAATAAAAACACCGGGCTTCCCACTTACTTTCTTCCCATGTCCCAGGCCTGTAAAAAGAAATGGGGCTCCAAAACCAGGGATTTCTGGTGCTGTTACGGCACAATGGTACAGGCCCATACTCTTTATACTAAGCTTACCTACTACCCTTCAGAGGATGGAAAAGAACTCATCATATCTCAGTACATACCTTCTGAATATGAAGAAAATGACTTTAAAATAAGCCAGACTCCAGACATGAAATATTATAACGACAAGGCTTTTTTTGATGAAAACGACACAAGCGAAATGTCCAGATGGCTTTTAAAATTCAATGTAACAGGAGGAAAGAAAACACTCAAATTCAGAATTCCCGAATGGGTAAATTCAAAGCCCGTTGTTTCAATTAACGGTAAGGATTTTAAAAATTTTGGTGCCGAATATAAAACAGAAAACAATTATCTTGTTATAACAAAGGACTGGACAGATGACATCATTTCAATTTATTTTAATGCTTCCCTTCGCTTAAGTCCTTTACCGGATAATCCAAATTACGCCGCCTTGCTTGAGGGGCCAATAGTGCTTGCGGCCATCAACACGGATTATGACAGTGATCTATCCTTGAATCTTGGCCGTGTTAAGCATGTAACGGAGCACACCTACCTGACATATCCATGGCTTCAGTCAAATTACAGGCTTATGTCTGCAAAGGGAGAGATAAGTCTCATTCCTCTCTACGACATTACAGATGAAACATATACCATGTATATGCCAATCAAATAACCAAACCAGCCTAAAGAAAACGGATTAAGAAGCATCTTAATCCGTTTTTTTCTTTTTATTCGTTTGTTTCGATTAATAACTGTTTTCCGAAGGCTTTTTTATATTCGCTTGGAGTCATGCCTACCTCCGCTTTAAATATCTTCATGAAATATTTCTCATCGTGAAAGCCGTTTGACCAGGCTATTTCACATATATTGAGGTTATAGTTTGAAAGCATCAGCTTGGCCATTGAAAGCCTGATATTTTTGGTATATTCGGTTATCGATACCTTCATGGTTTTTCTAAACAGCGAAGACAAATAATCTGCCTGATATCCGAACAATTCCGCAAGCTTTTTTACATCAAAAGCTGAGTTATAATTTTCTCTTATCCACTCTGCCACAGCCGCGATACCTGCCGGTACGTCATCCTCTTTTTTAAAGGATTTTGCATAGGCATCTGCAACCGATAATAGCAGCATGCTTACTGCATAATCTGCCATCAAGGATTCACATTTTGAATCTGTATCAAGAGTCAGATCCGATAACTGATGAAAAAGCTCTGCCGTACGGGAAGATGTCTTTATTTCTCCCTTTTCAGGGAAGTCAAAGCCGTTTCTTTTGCCACTGTCGCATACATCAAAGGGGGCTTCTCCCGCAAAGTGAGCCCACATATATTCAAGACGTCCCGTTGAAGGCTTTGTGCCAAAATGGGTTTCCCCGGCTCTCAAAAAAATGTATTCACCCTTGTGCACGTCATATTCAACGCCGTTAGCCGCAATGTGGAACACGCCGCTTAATACGATTACCAAAACATTCCACTGCATGGAGCGCTTATGATGCAAAAACCCGTCTGGGCTTACCATCCTGCCGCATATTGAATGGGTCAGAGGGCCGCCTTCCGGAATGTTAATGTATCTCATATATTACCCCTCAAATTCTTTAGAAACCTTCATAAGCCAGTCTCTTATCGGAAGATGCTGAGGGCAGGCCTTTTCGCACTTGCCGCACTTAATACATTCACTTGCCTTTCCAAATTCAGGACTGTCTGCAAGATTCCAGTAATATTCTCCCTGAGGTGTGAAGGGCTTATCCATAAGCTCCTGCTTTTCAGCATTGTATAAAGAAAAATATTTAGGAATCGGTATCTTCTTAGGACAGCCGTCAGTACAATAGGAACAGCCTGTACAGGGTATCTCGATTGTACCGTTAATCAAATCGGTAGCTGCCTTTACTACCTTTAATTCTTCCTGGGTTAAGGGCTTAAAATTCTTCATGTAGCCTGTATTATCAAGCATCATTTCCATATTGCCCATACCTGAGAGCACCATCTTTACGTTAGGCTGGCTTGCTGCAAAACGGATGGCCCAGGAAGAAATAGAAGCTTCTTTATTGTAGCTTTTAAATAGTTCAGCAACGTTTTTTGGAACCTTGCTTAAGGTGCCGCCCTTTACAGGCTCCATTACGATTACCGGCTTATTGTGCTTTACACACACCTCATAACATTTTCTTGACTGGATTGCCTCTGATTCCCAGTCAAGGTAGTTTAACTGAAGCTGTACAAATTCAACCTCTGGATGCTCTGTAAGCACTCTGTCCAGTAAATCTGCCTTGTCGTGATAGGAAAAACCCATGTGCCTTACAAGGCCTGCTGTCTTTTTCTTTGAAAGCCATTCAAAGGTCTTAAATTCTGTGTATTTTTTATAATGGCTCTCTCCTACGTCGTGCACAAGATAATAATCAAAATATTCAACCCCGGTCTTTTCAAGCTGTTTATTAAAAACCTTGTCCATATCATCTGGAGTCTCTATAAAGCCACAGTGAAGCTTTGTGGTGAGGGTATAGGCTTCACGCGGATATCTTTCCACAAGACATTCTTTAATCGCTTCTTCACTCTTAAAGCCGCAATACATCCAGGCTGTGTCAAAATAGGTAAAGCCCTGCTCGATAAAGGAATCTACCATTTTTTTAGTAAGCTCTTTATCAATTGATGAATCGTCATTTGGATCTAAAAGAGGAAGCCTCATAAGCCCAAAGCCAAGTTTTTTGTTTTCGTCTCTGAATATTGATTCCATAAAAATACCTCCGTTTATCTTATTATTAATACGATCGGAATCGTACATTCCGATTCGTTATTGTCCGATGCAGCAATTAAGATTTATAAAAGCTTTAGAGAACGCAGTGCCGCTTTTATTTTAGCAATCAGCGAAATGGATTACGAATATCGTTGACAATACAGTCAAATCTTATTGTGCTCCCTTCAATTGAATAGTCAGGCTTTACATTGCCTAAGAATGGTGCATTAAGCGGTCTTTTTATAACTATCTTTTTAGGTTTAATTAAAAGTGCCGCATTAATAAGCTCACTTTCATTGATACAGGGGCTTTCAAGCTTTTGAAGCAGCTGAAATTTTTTCTTTATAAGTCCGGATTTCTGCCTTTTAGGAAACATGGGATCAAGCAAAATCACATCCGGCGTAATACCCAGTGCTTTCATGCCCGTAATGGAATTTTCTTTAAAAAGTTCCATTCTTGACACAATCGGATTTAATTCATTATCTTCCAGGGCGCGTTTCATACCATCCTCTAAAAGTGCTGATATAAAAGGATCGTATTCAAAGAGCTTTACGTTAAAGCCTGCTGCCGCAAGGAGTAAGGAATCTTCCCCAAGACCTGCCGTTGCGTCAAACAGGGTCAGCCCTTCTGCCCTGTTTTTTATTTTAGCCGCCTTAACTAAAAGCTCTCCGTTTAAATTATTTATTTTAAGCCGATTCTTTGACTTGGAAAAATCAAGACACAGGCTCATTTCCCCATCCGTAAGGAAAATGCCTGTATCTGTATTTACAAGCTCAACCATACTGCTCCTTCATCGTGTTAATTAATTCCTTTGTGCGTTCCACTACGCTTTTAGGTGCCGTTATTTTAACGTGTTCACTCATAGAAAGCACCCACCCTAAAAACTGGTTGCTGACAGCTACGTTTACCTTTACTTCAAAAAAATCTTCATTGACTTTCCTTAAGGATACGTCCGTTCCGAAACGGTCTATTATAACTCCCGCATAGGAATTTTTACATCTTAATGTCACTAAGGTTTCTGGACCGTCATACATATGGAAGCGTTTTTTGGAATAGGCCGCTATATCAAAGCGGTTAAATTCCTCCTTACCTTTTCGCATTTCTCCTGTAAGGCTTATCTTAAGCATCTTATCTACTCTGAAATATTTGATTTTGTTTTCTTTGTCATCAAAAGCTACAAGATAATAATTTTCATCGGAAAGTGTTAATGCCCAGGGGCTCATTTCGTAAAATGCACCGTCGTGCCTAAGCTCCATCTTTTTATCTTTGTTCCAGTTAAAATACTGAAATCTAATGGTGGAATTATTGGAAATTGCCGCATGCAGTACGTCGACATTAATAAGAATCTGCTCGTTTTCAGATTTTATTCTTTCCCCCACAAATACCTGTCTTTGAAGCTTTAACGCTTCGTATTTGCTTGCAAGTCCCTCAATCTTTTTAATAAGCTCGTTTGATTTCTTTTCGGTTATAAATTTGGCTGAGGAAACGGAGTCTACCAAAAGCTTTAATTCCGCAAGCTCGAAATTACGGCTTGCAAGCTTATAGTGATACCCTCTTTCATATTGTTCACCGATAATATCAAGACCATAATCCTTTAAAAGCTGTATGTCTGAATAAATACTTTTTCTTTCGGCCTTAATCCCCACAGAATCAAGGTATTCACGAATTTCCGCCATTGTAACCGAATGGTCGTCATCCGTCCTTTCCATAAAAAGCTTCATAAGATACACAATCTTAAGCTTAGGACTTACGTCTATCATATCACATCCCCTTCAATACATATTTTAATTATAACACAAAACGCCACAGGAAAAGCCCATGGCGTTAAGTTTAATATTATTTTTAATAATAATTTTAATAATATTCACCGGGTACTTCGATTACAAGGTCTGAGGTTGCAAAGGAAGCACAGGGATGAATGTAGTTAAATTCAATATCGGAAAATCTTCTGCCTTCGTTTTCTTCAGGCACAAATACTGAGCCCGATACAAGCTTTGAACGGCACCAGCCGCATTCGCCGGAACGGCAGCGTGAAGGAGCCTTAATGCCTGCCCTTTCCAAAGCTACTAAAACAGATTCATTGGCTGAAGCTGAAATAATACATTCTTCAGGGCCTCTACGTACTGTGATTTTAAAGGTCTTATCCTTGCATTCTACGGGATACCCCTGCTGCTCGTATACCTTTTTCGTAACGCCCAAAAGCTCACGACGTATGTTTTTCATAGGAAGACTCAATGCAGGTAATTCCTTTTCGATAAAACGGTACATGGCCTCCGGACCACAGATAAATACACTGTAATCGGAAGCAGGTGAATATTTTTTAATTAAAGATGCATCGATAAAGCCGTGCTCGTAGCCTTCCTTTTCTTCATCTGAAAGCACGTAGATTACCTTTACCTTATCGGTAGCCTTCATGATTTCATCAAATTCAGCCCTGAATAAAATCGATTCCTCGTTTCTTGAGCCAAAAAGGATTGTTAAATTAAAATCCTCGATGTCATCTCTAATAGCCTGAGCCATCGAAAGAAAAGGTGTGATACCAGAACCTCCAGCACAGGCAATAACGGTTTTTGCATCCCGCATAGGCTCGTAATAGAACTGTCCCTGAGGGTCTGAAGTAATAACCGTATCTCCCACCTTCCACTCCTTTAAGAAGTGCTCTGCAGCAAAGCCTGCAGGATTTTCCTTAACGGTAATAGCAATTCTTCCCTTTAAAGCCTCCTTAGGAGAGCTTGAGATTGAATAAGGACGTGTTACAAAGCTTTCACCTATTTTTTCTTTAACAGATAAATACTGGCCTGCTCTGAAATAAGCCACGTGACTGTCTTTCCCTTCAAATACAAAGGTCTTTGCACCTGCTTTTGCATGGTCCTTAATCTCAACAATTTTAAGGGTCTGAACATCCGGATGAAGTCTTTTAGCCTTTGTGTTAATTGCAAATTCACCGCTTATTTCTTTTGCGGGTGTTTTCTGAATGTATTCCTCACGGGTCTTTGACATGCCTTTGAATTTAAGCATATCCAGAGGTCCTATTAATCCAACTTTAACGTTTAATGCCATTATTTTGTACCTCCTTCGTTAAGATCCTTAATAGCAAGCTTTGCAATCAGCTGACCGCAGATGTATGTGGCACTGTAACCGTCTCCTCTGGGGCCTGAAGTACCGATTGGGCGAAGACCCTTAATAGGATAATCTGCAGATAACATCATCATTCTTGCCATCATGCCGTCCCAGTCTCTGGTTTCATAGCCATAAACAGAGCCTTCTGGAACGTTTAAATAACGGGCAAAGGTCCAGGGTGAGGCAACTGACATTTCTTCAATGTAGGGAGCAATGTCGATGCCTGTCTTTTCCTTTAAGCTGGTAATAAATTTCTTTGCAAATTTATTCTTAAAGGCTACGTATTCCTCTTGCGATAAATCGCTCCATTCTTTTGGAGCAGCAAAGCTTGTGAAGGAAACGATACAGGTGCCTTCAGGAGAAGCCTTTGGATTTGCAATGTTGTAGCACAAAAAAATCTGAAAGTTGTTTTTTTCAAAGCCGCTCATCATGTCAGCATATTCTTTTGCAGAATCGGCTGTGCCAGGCAAAAAGATTGAATAATCCTTGATACCAAGCTCCTCTGCCGTCTTATTAAGACAAAAATAAGCGGTAATCATTCTTGCGCCGAATTTACGGTTTCTTGCAGCCGATAGCTTCTTTTCACGCTCAGGAATTAATGTCTTGTCCATCATCTTACCGTAGATAATATCGGGGTTTATGTTTGCAAGAGCGTAGCTGCAGTCTACAACGCCAAGGTTTGTGCGTACGCCACAAAGGTGATCGCCGTCAAATAAGAATTCCTCGGCGCGGCAGTTAAACCACACTTCACCGCCTAATTCTCTGAAGCGTTCAAGCATCTTGACTGAAATTTCATGAGATGTATGTGTCGGAATATAAGCACCACGGCTTACATATTTATGTACCATTGCAGCATAGTGAATGAATGCAAGATGCTCCATGTCTACGCCAAGATATGACCAGTAGGTAGAAAGAATATCCTGAGCTTTTTTAGGAAGCTTTAAAGCCTTGAAAACCTTTGAGGTAGGATAAGCGCCGGTCTTTAACATGTTAGGGTACTGAGCCTTTAATACGTTACTGTCAGCGTGTCCTGCCGAAGCCGTAATGTATGCGATACCGTTAAGCACTTCATCAAAAAGCTCAAATAATTTTTCCATTGAAGAACGTGAACCGGGCACGTATTCTTCCATCTTATTGATAAAATTATCAATGCCTGAGGGCATCGTAACGTCCATTGGAGTACCGTCAGAATAGGTTGAAACCACTCTGAAGCAGTCACCTACCTCCTTCCAGTCTACCTTAACGCCGTAACCCTCTAAAATATTTCTTACGTCACCGGGATTTGATATAGGACCTACGTCACAAAGCTCGTGAAGTGAAGGCTCGATTTCGAAACGCCCACGGCGGAAGCTTGATGCACAGCCACCTGGCAAGTTGTGCTGCTCTACAATAAGCGTTTTTTTGCCTGCAAGAGCACACTGGATAGCTGCAGACAATCCGGCATTACCGGCGCCTACAACAACTACATCATATTTTGCCATATGAATAACCCTCCTTTAAATACATTTGATAAGATTTTATCACAAAGCGCCCTTAAATACACTATTTCTTGACAATTTAAAAGCCTCGTCTTATACTCAAAACGCTTGTATGAGCCGTCAGTTCGAGACCTTCCTGACGCAAAACAAAACTAAAGGAGACATTATGAAAAACAAAAACACTTTGTATCTCACTCAGTCTGCATTGATTGCAGCTCTCTATGTGGTACTGACTCTGCTTATTAATTCAGTGGGGCTTGCAAGCGGTGCCATTCAGATTCGTATTTCCGAAGCGCTTACCATTTTACCAATCTTTACCTCTGCCGCCGTGCCGGGACTTTTTATAGGCTGCCTTTTAAGTAATATCTTAACAGACGGTATGCCATTAGATGTAATTTTCG
Source organism: Lachnospiraceae bacterium (assembly GCA_963643225.1). Lineage (GTDB taxonomy): Bacteria > Bacillota > Clostridia > Lachnospirales > Lachnospiraceae > UBA1258. The sequence continues at coordinate 4,704 of CAVIIX010000002.1, read as the reverse complement.
GAGCTCTTGCCACACTTTTTGGCGCCCTTGGTACAAGATTTTTACGCAAAAGAAAATGGCTTGCACCCCTCCCACCTATTATTGCAAATACACTGATTGTTCCCTTTATACTTCAGTATGTTTATAAGCTTGAGGATGCCCTTTGGTTTTTGTTTTTAACAGTTGGCATCGGTGAAATTATATCAGCAGGAGTCTTAGGTATGCTTTTATATTTTGCTTTAAATAAATACAAAAGCATTATCTTTAAATAGGAAAAAATTATGGCTTAATATTATTTAAGTCAATGATATTCGCAATCTGCTTCGCTACGGCTCTACTAAAAGCGGCACTACGTGCCTTACGAGGTACTAAGCTTGTAACAAAGCACCTCGTTCAAGAAACCCACTGCCTAAAGGCAGTGGGTTTCTTGAGCTTTTATAAAATTTGAAAATACGTAATTTCCATAGTCGATTCCCTTGTCTGTTAATACGATTCTATCTTCTGCTTCCAAAAGCAAGGCTTCAGAATTTAATTTTTTAATTTCTTTACCAAAAACACTTTCAATAGTAGTCTCATATTTTTTCAGGAATTCTTTTTTCAAAACTCCTTTCATCTGCCTTAAGCCTAAAAACATAAATTCAGACATCGAATCCTCTTTATTTATTAAAATATCCTCAATAGGCTCATGGTATTCATCCTTTAAATAGGCATTAAAATCCGTTTCATTTTTAAGTCTGTGACTGTTTATGTATGAAGAAGCGCCAAGGCCAAATCCTAAATATTCCTTTAGCGTCCAATAGCCTGTGTTATGACGACTCTCAAAGCCCTCACGTGCAAAATTAGAGATTTCATATCGGTTATAGCCTGCCTTTTTTAAAGTACTGACAGTTAAATAATAAAGCTTACGTTCCGCCTCCTCCCCCACAACCGGGCCCTCAATGTGTCCGTAATCTTTATAAAATTTAGTGTTTTCTTCTATAATTAAACTGTATGCGGATATATGCTCAGGATTCAGGCTTATTATTTTATTTAAGGTTTTTAAAAGCTTTTCTTCAGTCTGCCCTGGAAGTGCCGTCATTACATCAACGCTTATGTTTTCAAAGCCTGCCTCCCTTAAATTATAAAAGGCCTCTGCAAATTCCTTATAAGTATGTATACGTCCTAAAAGCTTAAGTTCATCTTCGTGTATTGACTGAAGCCCGATGCTGACACGGTTAAAGCCTGCCTTCTTAATTTCAAAGGCAGCCTCCTTATCAAGGGTTCCAGGATTTACTTCTATTGTGATTTCAGCATTATTAGCCACATTAAATTTTGATTTTATGATATTTAAAATATCTGCAAGAAATGAAGGCCTTAAAGCACTTGGCGTGCCGCCTCCAAAATATATTGAAGTTACAGAGGCGTTAAAATCGGCCTTAAGCTTTATTTCCTGTATTAAGGCTTTAACATAATTTTCTTTTGCAGTATTATCCATAGGGAAAGATAAAAAGTCGCAATAATTGCACTTTTTAACGCAGAAGGGAATATGCACATAAATCTCAAGCTCTTTATTCATAAGCGGCGCCTCCTTAATATGAAAAAAAAGAGTTTCGCTTGCGAAACTCTTTTCTTTATATTGCAGTCTTATTTAACTGTAACGCTTGTGATGTGAGTATTTGCACCTTCATACCAGTAAAGGAAGCCTTCGATGTCAACTACATCGCCTACCTTTAAGTTTTCAACTGCTGCGTATACATCAGTTGTGTTATCGCAAAGGTAAGATTCAACGGTGAAGGAATAGCTTGTACCGTTAAGTGAAAGTGTAACGTAAAGGTCACTGTTTGAATCGTGTGAACCAGAGCCATCCCAGTTGTAAAGGAATGCGCTGCCGTCAGCCTGAGCTTCAACGGTAAGACCCTTGAAAGCCACCTTCTGGTTCATATAATCTGCAAGAGCTGCTTCATCAGCATACTTATCTGTTAAATCAATAGCTGAAGCTACGTAGTTGCCGCTTTCGATTTCGAATGTAGCGTCTGTGATTTCAACCTCACCTGACCATTCAGATTTGTAGCCTGTAACCTTAATCTTTGTGCCGTCAGTAAGCTTTGCATAATCTGCTTCTGAACAAGCCATGGAATAAAGGAAGTAACCGCCGTCCTTATCCTGTGTATATACTGTAGCGGTGTCATTCCACCAGGACTGCTTGTCCTGTACATAGGTCTCGATTACAACCTGGCTGTCAACAGCTGCTGCTGCAAATTCTGCATAGGTCATAACGCCCTCTGACTTCTTGTCGGCTGAGCTACCGCATGCGGTAAGTGAAAGAGCCATAACAAGTGTTAAAACAATTGCTGAAACTTTTTTCATTTTTTTCTCCTCTATTAAATAAAAAGTTTATTTAAACAACTTCATTATACTTTAAAATATTATCAAAGCAATAACAAAACTCACAAGAAAAGAGGTAAAAAACCCTACTCTTTAATTTCTTTTTACAATATTTACTATCTTTTGTGAACTTGTTAAGCATACATAAGCGTGTATATAACCTTTGTATCGGTTTTTGCGTCTTTTTTATGTCCGTTTAAACGACCGTAAAGTCCTGACTTTTTCTTTGCAGTATAAGGATTCAACAGCATTTACACATGTAAATAGGATTGATTTTCTACCTGCTCCTTATAGTACCACTTTGGATTATTTAAGCCAGATAAATGCACTCCGTTCCAGCCTGCATTTAAGGCGCCCTCATAATCATTTATTTTACTGTCTCCAAACATGATTGTTCTAGACTTGTCAAAATTATGCTTTTCTGCCATTGCATTATAAAAGCATACATCCGGCTTCATGCATTTAAGATCAGAAGAAATAAGCACGTCATCCACAAGCTTATCAAGCCCAAATAAACATATTTCAGGCCAGGTGTAGCACCTTTGCGCATTGCTTAAAATATAAATGTGTTTTTCTTTGCTTCTTAATACAGAAAAGAAATCCTTAAGCCCCTCAAAAAGGCAGGCATATTCTCTTGTAGCAGTTCTGAAAGCATATCCGATTTCCGATAAAAGCTCTTTAGTCAAAATTTTTTCTTCATTTCCATAGCGCAAAAGCATTTCTTTATAAATCGGAATTACATCAATTTCAGGATCCGTAAATTTCCCATTTTCTTTTGCCGCATCTCGCGCCTTTTTGTCTGAAGAAAAGAATTCCTCTCTCATCCTTAAAGGTTCAGGGTGTTTGATTTTTCCTGCATCAAGCCATTCACTCCACTTAACCCAGGCACTTTCCTTCCACTCATCCGTGTGAATATCAATTAAAGTGCCATACAAATCAAACACAAAATTATCATAAGAATCTATATCAAGTCGTTCGCTTTTCATTTAAAACCTCGCATCCGAATCAATCGCACACCCTCAGCAGCAAATATTTATGGCTTCCTTAATAGTTACGCTTATTCCTCAATAACCGGGGCCTGCTCGGAAAGGCCGTGCCTGTCGCAGTAAGCTGAAAGAATTAATGTAAGAGCGCCGTCGGAAGTAACGTTACAGGCTGTACCGAAGCTATCCTGCAATGCAAAGATTGCAAGAATCATTGCTGTGCCTGTTGCATCAAAGCCAAGTACTGAAGTCACGATACCAAGAGATGCCATAACGGTACCGCCAGGAACACCGGGAGCTCCTACTGCAAAGATTCCCAAAAGCACGCAGAATAAAATCATGGTGCTGACTGAAGGAAGCTCACCGTAGAGCATAAGGTTAATTGCCATGCAAAAGAAAACTTCTGTTAAAACGGAACCGCATAAGTGAATGTTTGCAAAAAGCGGAATGCCGAAGTCTACCATGTCCTTACGCAATACCTTTGATTTGTGGGCACATTCCAAAGCAACGGAAAGAGTCGCTGCAGATGACATGGTGCCGACAGCTGTAAGATATGCAGGACCGTAATGCTTAAATACTTCCTTTGGATTTTTCTTTGAATATAAACCTGCGGCTCCGTATAAAACGCCCATCCACAAAAAGTGACCGACCATTACTATAATGATAATCTGAAGGAAAGCCGGGAACTGTTTTGTAACGGTGCCGTCCCAGGATAAACAGCAGAAGGTAAGCGCAATATAGAAAGGAAGTAAAGGAATGATAATCTTCTTTACTATTTCAAGCACGATATTCTGAAATTCTGCCAAAAGGCTGATTGTGGTCTTTGACTTTGTAAAGATGGCTGCAAGACCAATCATTAAAGAAAAGACAAGTGCACTCATAACCGACATAATCTGAGGAATTGAAAGAGCGAAGATATCTTCTGGTAATTCCTTGACAGTTGCATCTGTTGCAATTGAAAGGCTTGGAATAATAGCATAGCCTGCAATGGTGCTTAAAAGTGCTGCAAGCACTGAAGAAGTGTAGGCAATTGTAACTGCAAGTCCTAAAAGTTTGGAAGCGTTTTCTCCAAGCTTTACAATGGAAGGAGCAATAAAGCCGATTACAATTAACGGAACGCAGAACATGATAATCTGGCTCAAAACGTTTTTAACGGCTACAACCACCTTCATGGGGCCTTCTCCCAGGAATAATCCCAGTACGATGCCGACGGCAATACCTAATAAAAGTCTGAAAGGTAATGAATTAAATAATTTTTTCATAATAACCCCCGTGTATGTTTTTTTCTCTGACATTATATCATAGATTATTACATTGCAACATAAATGATATTCGCAATTCGCTTCGCTACGGCTCTACTAAAAGCGGCACTACGTGC
>CAVIIX010000001.1:173408-215920 GCA_963643225.1 Lachnospiraceae bacterium | reverse complement strand
TGATATTCGCAATTCGCTTCGCTACTTGCTCATATAAAAGCGGCACTACGTGCCAAGGAGGCGCACTCGCACGTAAAAATAAGTTTCGCTTGCGAAACTTATTTTTACGCTTATGGGTTATTGCTTAGAGGATTTTGATTTCTCAGACTGGTTTAAAATATGAACAAAATCTTCTCTTTTAATTAAGGCTCCGGGACCGTAATTTGCTTCTTCTGCATAATACATTGTCTTGTGGGCTTCTTTTTTACCCCAGTCTCCCCAGGCGCCCTCTGCAAGAAAATCTCCAATATATGAATTCTTAATTACAGTCTTTGCAAAATTTCTCCAGGGTCTTCCTAAATAAACCGTGCCCTTCTTGGCATCCGATTCAAACCGGCAGTTATTAAATATATAGCCTGTTTTGTTGCCTTCAGGAGTAGAGGCTGCCGTTACATAGCAGGGGCCTTCCTTTTCACGCTTACGTGTAAATATTACACAGTTATCAAAATAACTTTCAGCACCTCCGAATATATAATCTATATTTCCTTCAATTTTGCAGTTTTCAAAATATAATAAGGAATCACGCCTTGGCATAAATTGCTTTTCACCTAAAAATCCGTTTATTTCAATTTCACAGGGAGGTAATGGAGCGGTAAATATTGTATCCTGGTAGCCAAAAAATTTACAATTAATATATTTTTGACGTTGTCCATCTGCATAAAGAGCCACAGCCTGCCCTACTTTACTGCCCTGGCCTGCTGCATTTTCAAAAATTATGTTTTCTGCAACAAAATCATCACAGTCAGCCATAAAGGTGGCTGTTCTGAAGGTGCCGACTTTTCTGCCATCTTCGTGAATGTTAAGGGCATATTCAGAGGCAGTGATACGGGTTTCCTTATCCTTTTCTCCTATTAATGATAAATCTGAGCGTTTTAAATTAGGACGTTCTTCATATATGCCCGGTGCAAGATATACGTTAATATGACCCTTTATGTTGTCTAAATTATTAAAGCATTCGGTTAAGGAAGAAAAATCCTTAGTGCCATCCTTATTTACATATATATCCATAAATTACCCCTCCAAATAAGCCAGAATAAAAGGTCCAATACCCTTTGCATCGTCTTTAACTATAGGCTCAGACATATAATATTCATATGACCCGTCTCGCATTTCCTTGCCGCCTAAGCCTGCAACAAGGCAGATACCGCCTAAGCTCAATTTCCCGTTATTATCACTTAAATATTTATTACAGATATCGTTAAAGGCTCTGTCTCCTGCTTCCTTATAGTCTTTACTTAAAAACCCGGAATTATAACCCTTTCTAAAGGAATAGGAAAAGATAGCGCTCCCGCTTGTTTCCAAATAATTTTTTTCCCTGTTTGGGTATGCAGGAAGCTGATACCACATGCCTGATTCAGTCTGAACCTTTAAAACTGCCGCTTCAAAATCCTTAAAAATTTTAAGTAAATGCTTATAATTTTCACTTTTCTTATCCGTTAATAAAATAAGGCAGTCAAGAAGTGCCATTGAAAACCAGCCAAGGGCTCTTAACCAGTAATTTTCACAAAGTCCGGTTTCTTTATCACACCAAAACATTTCTTTTGAAGTATCGATACAATGAAAATAAAGTCCTGTAGCATCATCCTTCATAAGCTTTTCTACATTGAAAAACTGATTGTAAACGTCTTCATAGGCTTTTTCTTTTGCTGCATCAGCTAAAAATAAATTGGCATATTTAACATAAAAGGGCATCACCATATAAAGACCGTCAAGCCAGATCTGATTAGGGTAAATTAGTTTATGCCAGAAATTATTTTGAAGGGTTCTTGGCTGATTTAAAATCTGATTATATATTTTGCCTGCAGCCTTTTTAAAACGTTCTTCTTTTGTCAGCTCATAAAGAGTTAAAAGGTTTTTGCCTGCATTTATATTATCAAGATTGTAGGCTTCTTCCTTAAAGCCTTTAATTGTACCGTCCTCTTCCACTCGGTATCCTACATAAGCATAAGAAAAATCAAGGTATTTTTTATCACCGGTTTTCTTAAAGCATTCTAAAAATGCATAAATCATGCACCCGTCTATATAGTCCCAGTCAGACTTTTTACCCTTTAAAAGCTTTTCAAGATTCCATACAGGTCTTTCCGGAGTGGTTTCCTTCATCAAATATTCAATATAATCATCAACAAGCTTCATAATATTCCCTCTTATTAAAAATGCCTGTAGGTAAATCCTACAGGCACCTTTGTGTCTATTTTATTCTTTTACAGCTCCGATGTTAACACCCTTTACGAAATATTTCTGTAAGAAAGGATATAAAATCATGAAGGGCAGGATAGCTGCAACGATACCTGCGTTATAAAGTGTTGTCTGAGATACGTTATAAGCAGTTGTAGGTGTATCCCCATCCATGACCATGGTCTTTAATTTGTACTGGAAGTTAACCTGTTCTGTATCGGTAATGTAAATCTGTACTGTTGAATAATCATTCCATACTGTAACCGCAAACATAAGACCGATGGATGCAAGGGCTGCCTTGGATAATGGAAGCACAATTCTAAAGAAGATACCCATAGGGGAGCAACCGTCAATTTTGGCTGCTTCAAAAAGTGACGTAGGAACACCTTCAAAGAAGTTGCGCATAAGTACTAAGTTATAAACGTTAATACCGTGCTTAACAACCAAAATCCACCAGGTATCAAGTAAGCCTAACTGCTTCATAACAAGATATTCAGGAATCATACCGCCTGAGAAAATCATTGTAAAAAGTAAGAAGTAAGCAAAAATGTTACGTCCTGGTAAGTCTTCCTGGCATAATACATAACCACCAAGGGTAGAAAGTGTAAGACCAAGTAAGGTACCCAGTACTGTAGTTATGACAGATACAAGGAAAGGCTTATAAAGTCTTGAGGTTTCAATAATGGTTCTGTAGCCATCCCATGTAAAATCATGGGGATAAAGCCTGAACTGATAAACACCAACTTTATTAAAGGAGTCAACAAGTACCTTCCAGATGGGGATTAAAATGATGAGAGCAATGATAATGAAAACTAAATAGTTTACAATATCGAAGGCTTTAATTTTTTTCTTCGGTTTTTTATATGTTGCCATTTGCGCTCACCTCCTATACGATTCCGCGTCCGCGGACTTTCTTGGACGCCCAGTTACATACAAGCACCAGTACGCAGCCTACCAATGACTTAAACAAACCAACAGCGGTTGAGAAGCCATAGTCAGGTAAGAATGTATCAAAGGTCTGTCTGTAAATATATGTAGAAATAACGTCGGATACATCAGTAACCGAAATGTTCTGTAATACGAATACAGATTCAAAAAGATTCATAACCTTGGCAAGGTTAAGAATAAGTACTGTAATAATGGTATTTGCAAGTGCAGGAAGTGTGACATATCTTATCTTCTGCATTCTGGAAGCGCCATCAATATCTGCAGCTTCATACAGCTCAGGGTTGATACCTGATAGGGTAGCAAGGAAAATGATTGTACCCCAACCGGTTTCCTTCCATATATTAATAATGTAATAAATGGGTCTCCACCAGCTCTTATCTGCCAGGAAGAATATCTTTTCCGACTGTTCGAGAATACCCCACTGTACTAAGAGTCCATTAATCATACCTGTTTCAGACTTTGATAAAATCAAGGTAAAAATTGAGGCAACAACTGTCCAGGACATGAAGTGAGGTAAATATATAATGGTCTGAAGGGTTTTCTTGGCAAAAAGATTACCCATCTCATTTAAAAAGACTGACACGATAACAGACGTAAAGGTTGTTATCAGCAGCTTTGTAATGCTCAATTCCAAAGTGTTTTTAAAGCTTGTCCAAAAGGCTCCTGATTTAATGGGATCAAGGAACATGGTAGCAAAATGGTCAAGTCCTATAAACTTCATACTGCCAACGGGCTTGTAGTTATAAAATGCATAACGAACACCAAGCATAGGCCAGTAATACATAATAAGTACAAATATAAAGACAGGAATAAACATTAAATAGTAGCCTCTGTTATTCCATATTCTCTTTTTCAAGGGCTTCTTTCTTACTTCCACACCCGTAGAAGTATACTGTTTCTTTTTACTCATAATCCAATCCTTTCCGGGATTTACCAAACAGATTATATACGACGGTTTCCAAAACCACTGCCCTGCCATCAACTGACAGGGCAGCAATATTTTGTTTAATGGGTTTGTTTATTTTTTACTGATTTAATTCAGTTAAAGCCTGTTCAACGATAGATCCAACAACTGCTGTGTAAAGAGTATCAATTGCTTCGTTAACATCCATACCATCGATAATAACTGCTGAAATAACTGCTGACTTAGCATCCTTAATGTCTGCTGAATAAGCTGTTAAGGTTTCGCATGATGCACCTGCGGGAGCGTCAACACAGTTAGCTGTGAAGAAGGCGTTACCCTGATCAGCAAGGTCTGTGGATGACTTGTAACCATTTGTTAAGGGAGAGATTACAAGTGCAGGGTCCATAGCATTCTTCTTCCATACGGAGTTTTCATCGTTAGGAGACTGCTTTAAGTGGAACTTACCTTCTTCATATGAATAGGTCTTTTCTTTGTCTGTACCTGCGTTTGTAACGAAGGTTTCAGCTTTTGTGGACCAGTGTACATCTTCTGCACCGTATGTCCAAAGCATCTGAACCTTGTCACCGTCAAGCATTGTGTCGATTAAAGCATCGAAAATAGCCTGTTCTCTGGAATCATCGCCGTCACCGTCGTCAATGATAACCCATACAGGAGCTTCTCTGTTAAGAAAGCCGCCAAGTGTTGAAGAGATTTCTTCAATAGGATTTAAAACGTAAAGTCTTTCATCAACTTCGTTCTTAATAAGGTTATCTGTAAGTGTCTGATACCATGTACCTGCCCAGTAAGTGAATGCACCTGCGGAACCAGACTGAGTATTTGAGAACCATTTTTCTCTTGCAATCTTTGTAGAAGCTGTTAATGTATCAGGGTCGATAACGCCATCAACATAACCCTTACGAATTCTTTCTAAAGCTGCCTTGCAGGCATCAGCTGTGAATCCATCATACCAAACGCCGTTTTCATCCTGTAAAATTGCGGGATAACCATCCTGCCAGAATTCAGGTAAATAGTTAGTGTAAGGAGCTTCGCCAAGGTTGCAGTAACCTGCTGCGATTGTACCATAGGTGTTGCCTTCGATACCGTCGCCATCGGGATCGCCGTTCTTGAATGCAAGAAGCATGTTGTAGTAGTCATCAAATGTCTTGATGTCGTCGCCGTTGATACCAACTGCATCTAACCAAGCCTGCTTAATATATGTAACACAACCGTTACCATATGCAGGTGTGAAGCCGTAAAGGGCGCCGTCATCTGTCTTAATAGCTTCATTGATAGCCTTAAGAGTAAGTCTTGACTGGAATTCTGCGTTATCATAAGCATCAGCCATGTCCCAAAGAAGACCTGTTGTCTGATACTGCTTAAACATTGAGCTGGACATGATCATTGCATCGGGAAGATCGCCTGAAATCATTAAACGTCCTACTGCGTCTGTGTAGCCTGAGTGATCAAGCTGGGTAATTTCCAATGAAATGTCGTGGCCAAGTCTTTCGCTTACTGCTGCATTCCACTGCTCGATGAATGCGTCCTGACGGTTATCTTCGTTTGCTGTTAAAGTACCGTCAACAACGATGTGTAAATTAGAAAGAACATATTCTTCCTTTTCTTCTACTTCTGTAGAAGCAGAAGCAGATGCTTCGGTGTCAGCAGAAGCAACTGATGTAGTGGTTTCGGTTTCAGCTGCGCCGCCACAGGCTACTAATGAAAGTGCCATAGCGGAAGCAAGAACTGCGGATAAAAGTTTCTTCTTCATAATATCCCTCCATATTAATTATGATATGAAATTTGCCGATTGGAATCCGTCGTTCACAATCTATTCACAAACTATCATGTAAGCGTTTACACGGCAAGATTCAAAATTTGAGGGGACGTGCAAATTTTGAGGTGCAAATTTTGTGAATGGCTTAAATTCGCTGTTTTGTAAGTGCTTACAGTTGTAAATTTTGTTTTTTTTCATTATAATAATAGCTAACAAATGGAGAATTATTACACATATGAAAATCACTTTACTCCCAAAACAGTCAAATAAAAAAACAAACGGATTGTTGTTTAAGCTTATTACTTCCTATTCCGTTTTTCTTTTTATAATACTTATTCTTTTTACGTATCTTTACTATTCGTCAAAAAGCAATGCGGAAAATTCCTATAATCTGCAGTCAGAAACCTTAATGGCAGGACGAGCCGAAAGCTTTGAAGACGACTTAAAGGTAATGGACACTAACTGCAGACAGCTGCTTCAGAACAATTCCTTTAGATATATCATGAACGAGGAAGACTCTTTCCCGGAATTTATTCAAAACGGTCATGATTTAAGCAATGAGCTTGCGGTAAATATTTATTCAGATTCTTTACTTCCCACAAAGGAAGTCTATTATTACCTGCGCACCTCCCAGTATATGCTTGGTAACGGTTATTTTTTAACAGGCTCAAGATTTTATGACTGGATCAAAAAATATCCAAGTGCCTTAAAAAATGCATGGTTTGAATTTTTATGCACAGAGGAATACTATAACACGTTTTTACCATTAGAATATTTTCAGTCAAAATCCGGTGATAAATATTACCTTTATTTAATGGATTTGGAAAATCTGTGTTATTTAGACTGTGACGTAACCGCTGTTTTTGTAATCGACAGGTCTGAATTTAATAAAATGATGGGAATTGAAGCAGGCAATAAAAATTCCTATATTTCAATTTACGATCCTGAAAAAGAAAAATTCATATTAGAGATTTCATATCTTGAAAATGATTTGTCTGAAGTAATTAATGACTTTAACTTTAAAAATAATTTTTTAAATTATTCCGATTCTGAATGCTCCTTTACCCTTGGTAAATATGTATCCGAAAACACAGGCTACATTTATTATTACAGCTTTGAGCCCTTTATAGTAAATTCAGATCAGATTTTCAGTAATGTAATATTTTCAGGCCTATTGATACTGGTGCTTTTAGTGGGCGCGGTATTTATCTTCATATTTATTAATGCCAACATGAAGCCCGTTGTACAAATGGGAGAGGAATTAAAGAACACCTCTTTGGAAAAAGAAAAGCTTCAGTCAATACTTGATAACCAGACTCCCATAATAAGACGTTCCTACGTGCGTCAGTTAATGCTGACAGGTGTACGAAGTGAGGAAGAAGCCTCTTATATCAAAAACTATCTTGGCCTTACAGAAGACAGACTTTATAAAGCCATGTACCTGCTTATCCAGGATGCCGACAAGGCAGGCACTTCCGTTAACGAAGCTTCTGAAAAGTTCATTAACGAAGAAATTTATGAGGCTGTAATAAAAAAGCTTTCGGAGGGTTTAAATGAGCCTGTACTCTTCTTCTATCCGGACAAATATTCAATCGGCGTTTTGTTATCAAGAAATGATGACGGCTCATCGAATTATTTACTTAAAGTTCAGAATGCAGTTTTAAACATACATAATGATTTATTAAGCGGCTACAATTTATGGCTCCTTGCAGGTATCGGCAAAACAACCCATACTGTTATGAACATTTGGGAGTCCTACGAACAGGCGGTTGAAGCCACCTCCTATTCCACCAACAACTATATATTCCTTCCCTATGAATATATTAAGAAGGATTCAAAAGCCTTCTATTATCCTCAGGAATTTTCAAATAAGCTTATTCATTTCGTCACATCCGGTAATAAAGCCTCAGCTTTGGAGCTATTACGTTTAGTACGTAAAGAAAATTTAGAAGAGCGTTCTCTTTCAGGCTCTTTGCTTCATTTTCTTTTGACAGACATACGTAATTCACTTTTAAAGGCACGCTTTGAGCTTCCCACCTCCACCTCGGAAGAAAAGCTTACTCACATTGATGAACGATTTAACGAAAAAATTTCCTTTGATTTGCTTGAAAACATTACTAGGGAACTTACGGATCTATTTGCAGAAAAGAGTCAGGATAATAACCTAATCGATACGATTATTAAATACATAAAGGAAAATTATTCGGATTCACTTTTATGCTTAACTAAGATTTCAGATGAATTTAAAATATCAGAAACCTATTTTTCGCATTTATTTAAAGAAAAAACAGGGGTTAATTTTTCAAATTATTTAGAAAATATCCGAATGAAGAAAGCCCTTGAATTAATTAAGTCTAAAGATGTGCCTTTAACTGAGGTATATATGATGGTGGGATACAATAACCAGAATTCCTTCAGACGCGCCTTTAAGAAAATTTACGGCACTACACCAGGCTCAATAAGAGAGTATTGACTTTATGAAAACAAATATAATACAAAATCCAATAAGACCCGGGTTCTTTCCTGACCCTTCTATCGTAAAAGTAGATAATGATTATTACATGGTAAATTCTTCTTTTTTATATTTTCCATGTGTACCCATCTCCCACTCTAAGGATTTAGTGAATTGGGAAATAATTGGTCATGCGGTTACAGATCCTTCATATGTTGATTTGTCGACATACGACCCCGGACGCGGCTTCTGGGCTCCAGACATTTCCTATTATAACGGTATTTTTTATATAGCCGTTACGCTTCGTGGAAACGATACCTGGGAGCACACCCACAGACAGATGATAGTTTGGTCTGATTGTCCTGAAGGCCCGTATTCAAAGCCTGTATTTATAGACACCAAAGGCATTGACCCTTCATTATTTCACGATACCGATGGTCGTCACTACATGCTTCATAATTTAGGAGTACAGATACTTGAATTAAATAAAGACTGTTTATCTAAAAAAACCGAATCAAGAATGCTGTGTGAAGGCTGGAGCAAAATCAAAACAGAAGGCTCCCATTTAATTAAAAAGGATGCTTATTATTATCTCTTTATGGCTGAAGGCGGCACAGGTGATGGACACATGATCTCAGTTGCAAGGAGCAAATCTCTTGATTCAGAATTTGAAATGTGCCCACACAACCCTTTAATTACACAAAGAGACCCTTCTGCCACCTTACAGCGCACCGGTCACGGTAAACCTTTTATCGGTCCGGACGGTGAATGGTACATTGTATTTTTATGCTCAAGAAAACGTGGCGGACGCTATAGCTTACTGGGAAGAGAAACCGCCATTGCAAAGCTAAAATGGGATGAAAACGGATGGCCTGTAATTAATGACGGCAAAGGACCATTAGATGAAATTACGGTTGATTACAATTATGAGGTAATCCCGGAAAAGCCTTTTATACTTGATTTAAATGAAAAGAATTTCCCTTTAGATGTAATTTATTACAAAAACAACACCTTAATCAGGCAAACAAAAATAGACTGTGAAGTAAGCTTAAAGGCGGATTTTAATAAAGCAAAATCAGATTGCGGCTTAATTTTTTATTATGACGTAAACAGCTACATTAAATTTGGTTTTATAAATAAAAAAATTAAAGTCACCACCATGAACGGAACTGTTTCTGATAAAGAAATGTTAAATATTGAAGCTACTTTAAATGAAATTTCCGATTGCAGTTTAATAATAAAAACCAAAGGGTTAAAGAAGGAATTTTATTTAGGTAAAAAGCTAATCTGTACCCTTGATGACTGCTCTCTTTTAACAGACGAAGGCCTTTTAATGGGCAAACGCTTCACAGGTCCAACTGTAGGCGTGTTTAACCTGGAGGAAAATAAAGAAGCCTTAAGGGAATTTATTTTTAAGTAAAGAAATCCCGACTGATTTGATTCAGTCGGGATTAATTTTTAACCTATCGGAAATTGAGTTGCAATTTCCGATAGGTTAAAAAAGACACTAAGTTCTAGTGATTCTTAATCTTTTATTATTTTGTCTCCGTCATTACCTTCAATGCTTACATTCACTAAAGATAAATCTTCAATATTTTTAGCAAAGAGTCCGAAGCCTGTCATTTCGGATACTCCATCCATCATAGCCGGAACTCCAGGTGTTTTTTCTTTTGCAAAAGAAATGCTTACATTTTCAAATTTAACACTTTTAATCTTCTTTTCAGGAAGACCGTAAAGGTAGGATGCGGCAACATGACAGTTGGTGGCCTCTATATTTGAAAAAGTAAAGGTGCCAAGCTCGGGAGTTCTGTCATCAACCGGCATTTTTTCTTTTGACTGAACATAATCAGAGTGACCGTCTGAATCGCAGAAATAAAAGGAATTAATAACAACCGGGGTCATTACATTGTCCATTTTAATTCTGTTAAATATTACGTTATCAACAATTGCGTCCTTGCCGCGGCCACGACGGGTTTTAATTCTTAAGCCTCTGTCAGTATTTAAAAATACGCAGTCTTCTACAAGCAGGTCCTTAACACCGCCCGCCATTTCGGAACCGATTACAATTGCACCGTGTCCGTCACGCATGCAGCATTTTTTAATCGAAATTTCTTTGGAAGGTGTTTTATAGGTAGACCCCATATAGATTTTACCTGATTTAATGGCAATGCAGTCATCACCGACACTAAAATATACCCCTACAATGTTAACTCTCTTACAGGATTCTGGATTTAAACCGTCAGTATTTGGAGACACCTTAGGGCTTATAATCTTTAAATCAATAAAATCCAAATCCTTTGAAAAATACGGGTGAATATTCCAGGAGGGTGAATTTTTAATTGTAACTCCCAGCATTGTAATATCCTTACACTGATTTAAGAATACCATTCTGGGACGTGTGGCAATAACGATTTTTTTAGGCTCATGCCACCAGTTTTCAATAGAAGCACAGCCGTCTATTGTGCCCTCACCGGTAATAAGCACATTTTTACATTTAATACCTGTTAAAATGCCTGCAAACATTTTGGCAGGATCACCTTCCCAGGTGCCAAGAAAATATTCATTTATTTCACCATTTGCTGCAACATTCCCCGGCATAACAGGAAAAGCTTCTCTATCGGTATAGGCAGAAAGGGTCGCGCCTTTTTTTATATCAAAAATCAAATTGCTTTTTAAAAACAAAGGATAAATTTTATAAACACCCTCCGGCACAACTACTCTACCTTCCTTTGGGCATGCCATAATAGCTGCCTGAATAAAGGGAGTATCGTTTGAAACACCATCACCCTTTGCGCCAAAATCCTTTACGTTTAATAAAACAGCTTCGGTTTTGGTATGTAAATCTGAAAATAATTCTTCTTTTGAATTTTTAACTTTAATATCAATTGAATAATCCGTATCAGGCTCTAAGTTAAAAAGTGTTATAACGGTGCGTTTTGTAATAAATTTAAGCTCTTTATTTACAAAAACTTCAAATTCAAGTGTGCTTTCAAAATTGCCGGCCTTTAAAATTTCCAAAACAGCTTCTCTTGAAAACACCTTTAATACATTACATTCCATAATATTATTCCTTATATATCGTATCGTAGAAAATATCGTACAATTTTTGAAGGCTGTCTTCACAGTCTCCGGTACAGGTAAATATTAAATTTTTTTCTTTAAAGATAAGTGCAAGCTGACCTCCCATGCCATACATGCAGATACCATTATTTCGTGCAACCCAGAAAAAATACCCATACCCTAAATTCTGTTCCGGAATTTTCTGATTTTCAGTCTTAATCTGTAAAGAGGTCGCAGAATTTAAATATTCACGGTTTATTAATTGTTTCCCATTAAACAATCCGTCATTCTTAATTAAAATGCTTAATTTTGACAAATCGTCAAGTGTTGCATAAAGTCCTGAGCCTCCGTCCGATGTGCCGACAGGGTCTTTAAGCATATAGGCTTCTTTTGAAAAGCCTATTTTATCTAAACATTTATCCCTTAAAAAATCAAGAAGATTCTTATTAGTTAATTTTTCAACAAGCCGTCCAAGGGTGTGTGAGCTTGATGTATCATAAGAAAATTTGCCACCTGGCTCCCTTTCAGGAGTAACCGTAAAGAAGGTTTTAGTAAAGTCTTGCTCGTTTACTCTTTTATAGGTAGTCTTATAGTGGCAGGTGCTCATCATAAGCATCTGTCTTATAGTAAGAGCTTTTAAAAATTCATGTGTATTTTCGTTAACGTATTCAGGAAAATAATCTATTATTTTATCATCTAATTTAATAACGTTATCCTGCAAAAGAAAACCTATCGCAAGACTTACAAAACTTTTTGTAACAGAATACAGTCTGAAAAGTTCATTTTCAGCATGACCTTCAAAATATTTTTTATATACTGTTTCATCGCCCTTTATTACTTCATAGGCAAAAAGCTTAATATTCTCTTTTTTTATTCTTTCTTCAAATTCTTTGTAAGTGCTTATATTCATACTTCATTTATCTTATAAAATTTAAGTTAAGTCAATAATGTAGAAATATATTTTCTTTTGCCTTATAATAATTAAGTGCATTGGAGGATTAATAGTGAAAGAATTTAAGAAAAAAGTTTTTAATGTAATACAGATAGGCTCTAAAGATGATAAGATAAGTCGCCTTTTTGACGTATTTATTGTCATTACCATTGTTTTAAATTTATTTGTCACTCTATTCGATACCTTTGATGAATTTTATTCCTTGTACGGCGTTTTCGACGTAATCGAATTAATCACGATTATAATTTTTACAATTGAATATATTTTACGTCTATGGACTGCCGAATATCTTTATCCTGAATTAAAAAGACCAATTGCAGTTATAAAATTTATATTCTCTTTTTACGGAATTATAGATTTATTTACTCTTTTGCCCTTCTATCTGCCCGTTATGTTCCCTGCTGGCGCAGTTGCCTTCAGAATATTAAGAGTAATAAGAATCTTTAAATTGTTTAAGATAAATTCACGATACGATGCCTTTAATGTTATTACCGACGTCATTAAAGAAAAGAAAAATCAGCTGTTATCTTCAATCGTGCTTATTTTAATTATGATGCTTGCCGCATCCCTTTGCATGTATTCACTGGAGCATGAAGCACAGCCTGAGCAGTTTTTTAATGCCTTTTCAGGAATATGGTGGGCTGCCTCAACTCTTTTAACAGTAGGCTACGGAGACATTTATCCTGTAACCGTTGCGGGTCAGATAATGGCAATTGTGATATCTTTTTTAGGTGTCGGTATGGTGGCTATCCCCACAGGTATCATAAGTGCCGGATTCGTGGAGCAGTATACAAAATTAAAACAGATTGAAAACTATGCTGAAGAAAAGGAACTGAAATTTATCACTTCCTGCATTCAGCCATCCCACCCCTGGAACAATAAATTAATCAGGGAAATAGTCTTCCCTCCTGAATTTTTGCTTGTAATGATTTTAAGAAGCTCAAATGTAATCGTACCTAAAGGCGATACACTTTTAAAATCAGGAGACACTCTCGTATTTGCTGCCAAGCATTATAAGGAGCCTGTGGAAATTAACTTAAAGGAAATCATCATTAAGGATGAAAATCCATGGGTTGGAAATGCCATCAAGGATCTTGATATTTCAAGGCAGGAGCTTATTGTTATGGTTGAGCGTGGCAAAAGTACCTTCATTCCAAACGGTTCAACAGTGATACGTACAAACGATAAAATCATTATGTATTCAAGACATAAAGAAAATTAGTAAACGATATTCGCAATTCGCTTCGCTACAGCTCTACTAAAAGCGGCACTGCGTGCCTTAATTTCTGCTTCCAATACTTTCAACTTCATAAGGAGTAGCCTGATACACATAATAGTTCAGCCAGTTTGTATATAAAAGCTGGCCTGTTGAACGCCAGTTAACTATAGGCTTTTTGGCAGGATCGTCATCCGGGAAATAATTGCAGGGAATTTTGGGGTTCATTCCCTTGTTTAAATCTCTGAAATATTCATCAGACAAGGTATTTGCATCATATTCTGCATGAAGGCCCACAAAGAATTTTCTCGAATCTTCACTCTTTACGATTGCAACGCCTGCTTCATCCGAATAAGCCATAAGTTCAAGGCCTTCGGTTTTTTCAATTTTTTCTCTTTCAATACCCATTGCTCTTGAATGAGGAGCCCAGAATTCATCGTCAAAGCCTCTAAACAAGGGTGATGTGGGCTTGCATACATGATGCTTGTATACTCCTGAAAGTTTCTCTTCTCTATCAAAGCGTTCAAGACCGTAATAATAATATAAAGCCGCAAAGCATGCCCAGCAGAGATAGAAGGTACAGTGCACATGGGTTTCACACCAGTCAAAAATCATCTTCATTTCATCCCAGTAGGCAACATCTTCAAATTTAACGTAGTCAAGAGGAGCACCTGTTATAATCATACCGTCAAATTTGCGATCTTTAATTTTATCAAAGGTAGTATAAAAAGATTCAAGGTGGCTTGCATCCACGTGTGTAGGCGTATAGCTCTGAGTCTGTAAAAGCTCCACGTTAACCTGAAGAGGTGAATTTGAAAGCTTTCTTAAAATCTGAGTCTCAGTAATTTCTTTATTTGGCATAAGATTCATGATAAGCACATTTAAAGGACGGATATCCTGATGCATTGCTCTATACTCCGTCATTACAAATATGTTTTCCTTCTCAAGTATAGCCTGAGCCGGCAGTGAATCCTGAATTTTAATTGGCATTTTAATTTCCTCGCTTAATTTAAATATTTGTTTACAAATTCTTCCTCCGAAATAATCGGAATCGAAAGTTCTTTGGCCGTTTTATTTTTAGATGAATTGGATAATAAATCATTATTTACAAGCACAAAGGTGCTTTTTGAAACAGAGCCTGCCACTTTACCACCACGTTTTTCAATTTCAGCCTGTAAATCCTTACGGTTTGAAAACATATTAAGACTTCCTGTCACCACAACAGTCTTTCCTAAAAGCAAAGACCCTTCCGTGTTAACGCTTTCTGTCCTGATATTTAAAATGTCTAAAAGGCGGCGCACCTCTTCCATATTTTCATTATTTTTAAAATATGAAGAAAAAGCTTCTGCAATCACCTCTCCTATTCCTTCAACCGTAAGTAAGTCTTCCTTGGATAAAGAAAAGATTTTTTCTAAATCATAATCAAATGCCTTACAGATTACTTTTGCATTTGAAAGACCTACATTTGAAATTCCAAGTGAATATATAAAATTAGCCAAAGAAACATTTTTAGCTTTTTCAAGGCTTTTTACTAAATTATTATAAGACTTTTCTCCAAAGCCTTCCATAATAATAATGCTTTCCTTGTATTTATCTATATTAAATATGTCTGAATAGGATTTAATAAAGCCTTCGTCAATAAATTTTTCAAGTGTAGCTTCAGAAAGTCCGTCTACATTTAAGGCATCTCGTGATACAAATAAAGAAAATTTCTTTATCTGCTTGGCAGGGCATTGAGGATTAGTACAGTATAAGCTCTTTGCTTCTTTAATAACGCGTGTTACTGTATCTCCTCCGCAGCATGGACAATGTTTTGGAATTTCAAGGTCAGAGCTTTTAGTAAGGTTTTCTGCAATCTGAGGAATAATCATATTAGCCTTATAAACTAAAATTTTATCCCCGATACCAAGACATAAATCCTCCATTACGGATAAATTATGAACGCTTGCCCTTGATACGGAAGTGCCTTCAAGATCAACCGTATCAAATATTGCAACGGGATTAATAAGACCTGTCCTTGAAGGACTCCATTCTATTTTACGTAAAATAGTCTGTGCTGTTTCGTCTGCCCATTTAAAAGCAATGGAATCTCTTGGAAATTTAGCGGTCATGCCAAGGCTTTTTCCGTAGTTAATATCGTTAAAGGATAAAACAAGACCGTCTGAAGGAATGGGATAATCCGGCACTCTCCTTGCAAAATCTTTTACACAATCAAATATTGAAGCCTTATCTACCTTAAAATGCTCTACTGTTTCAAAGCCTAAGGAATTTAAAAAATCAAATTCCTCACTTCTTAAATTAAATTCTTTTCCTTCAGCAGAAACTAACGAAAATACAATTAGTCGCACATGACGATTTTTTGTAATTTCACTGTTTAACTGTCTTACGGAGCCTGAACACAAATTACGTGGATTCTTGTATTTATCCTCATCATTTTCAATTTTTGAATTTATTAATTCAAAGGCTTCATAGGTAATTACCGCCTCGCCTCTTAATACAAGCTTTTCTTTAAAATTAATTTTAAGAGGTATGTTTTCAAAGGTCCTTGCATTTGGAGTAATAACCTCTCCCTTTAAACCGTTTCCTCTTGTTACAGCCTTTGATAAAGCGCCATTTTCATAGGTTAATACAACCGTAAGACCGTCAAGCTTCCAGCTAAGTAACCCTTCTTTATCTGATAAAAATGCAGAAAGCTCGTTAACGTCTTTTGTCTTTGATAATGACAGCATTGGCCTTTCATGGATTTCCTCAGGAAGGTATTTTACTGTTTCATAGCCTACCTTCTGAGTGGGGGAATTTGATAGAATAACACCGGTTTCTTCTTCCAAAGCCACCAGTTCATCATATAAAGCATCATATTCAAAATTAGACATTATCTCTTCATCTTTAGCATAATAAGCCTCTGAAGCCTTATTCAAAATATGAATGAGTTCTGTCATTCTTTCATTACCCGTTGCCATATCCCTATCAATTACCTCTACTTTTTTATTTTTCCAAAGCCTTTTTTAGAGCATTTACTTCTTCCCTGCTTAATTGTCTGTACTGATTAGGCTGAAGCGTGCCTAAAGTTACATTTACCACTCTTATGCGCTTCAAATTTACCACTTTTACTCCAATTGTCTCACACATTCGGCGAATTTGTCGATTTAACCCCTGAGTTAATACAATTGAAAAAGTATCGTGAGAAATCTTTTTCACCTTACAGGGCTTAGTTTTTTTCTTTAATTCCTTAAGATAAATACCTTCAGAAAGTTTATCTATAAGCTCCTTATACACAGGTCCGTTTATTTTAACAAGATATTCCTTTTCGTGACCGTTTTCACCCTTCATCATTTTCTGAATAAGGTCTCCGTCATTGGTCATTAAAAGTAAGCCCTCAGAATCCTTATCAAGTCTTCCTGCATAGGTAACTCTTTCTTTAAACCGTACCTGATCCTTAACGATATAGTCTGCATGAGCATCTCTTTCAGTGCAGGTGATTCCGACAGGCTTATAATAGGCAAGCACTATGGTTTCTTCCATAGGCTTTAAAAGCTTTGAACCGATTTTAACGCTGTCGCCTTCAAATACCTTATCACCGGTATTAGCCTCCCTGCCGTTTATCGTTACCTTTCCTGCTTCTATTAATTTATCTGCATCCCGTCTTGAAGCAGCGCCGCAGGAGGCAATATATTTATTTATTCTTACGCCTGAATTTTCTTCCATTTTTAGTCCTTTATTTAATAATATTGAAGAGGCTCTTTAAATACCTCTTCGTAATATTCCAAAATATCATCCAAGGAAACACCATAATTTTCATTTACTCCGTTATTGGTCCAGTAAAAGGCTGCCATACAGATTAAATTACAGTGTTCATCAAAGATTGCCGAGCCTGACACTCCGGGCTTTAATTTAACACTTACTTCGGTAACCGGATAATCGAAATCGGAAAAATATTCGTCAAGCACTCCTGATTTTCTTACTATCTTACCATAGTGAGTAAGCCATTTTGAACCGTCTGCATTAATACAGTACATTGAAAGACCAAGCTGCGGGTTGTTATTTAAGGCTTCAAAATAATTTAAATTTATATGAACAGTCTTTAAGGTTGAAAGAAGTTCAGCCTTCACAGCTTTAGTGTCCACAACAATAAAGCCTATATCAGGTACTTTCTTTGCAGCTTTAACCTTACCCCTTACAACAGTGCCGTCATGTAAAGTAACGTTTACGACGTTTTGCGAACCTACTACATGCTTATTTGTACAGACAATTATTTCATCCTCAGAAATTTTTAAAATATATCCGCTTCCGTTTGCGCGTTTTCCTGAATTTTCATAGGAAATTCTTACAATCGCAGGCTTTAACATTTCGACTGCGGTTTCTTCATCTCCTTCAATCAAATAGCCACAGTCATAGGGATTAATAACGCCCGATATGTTATCATCGTCACTATCAAGCACTCCGGTATTTACCAGATCCTGTATTGTTAAAGCATCATAAACGTGAACAAGGCCTTCAGCGCTTCCTTCAATACCATAGGAATCCGTTGCTGTATATTTAACGGTAAAATCACCTGCATCGGTAATCTTTGAAATATCCTTGTTGATAGTCAATGTGTCGCTTACGTCCTCATCCTCCTTATCAAAGGCTGTTACACCCTTTAATAAATCAACGCTTGAACCAAGAGCCACGTAATATTCCTTAATTCCGATTATTTTAGGCACACTGTCAACTATTACGGATAAATTATAATCAGCTGCATTATCATAGGTGTCTACGGCTCTTAAAGTGATTTTTTTAACACCGCTTTCTGTAAAGGTAATGCCCTCACCAGAAACAATAATGCTTTCATCCTTATCTGAATTTAAATAAGATAGTTTATAGCTGCTTTCATCAA
This sequence comes from Lachnospiraceae bacterium, assembly GCA_963643225.1. Classification (GTDB taxonomy): domain Bacteria; phylum Bacillota; class Clostridia; order Lachnospirales; family Lachnospiraceae; genus UBA1258. The sequence goes on along the minus strand of CAVIIX010000001.1, from coordinate 197,524 downwards.
TAACACTGTCTACAAAATAAAGCGTATTAATTAATTCGTTTTCTTTTGCAATAAATTTATCATTATTAAAGTTTATAACCGGTGCCTTTGTATCTGAAACTGTTATTTTTACAAAATATTCTTTATATAAATATTTAAAGCCCAAATAATAATCACCGGGAATCTTTAAATTATCTTTATCAAAGCCTGAGGGCGTAATTAAGGAAAGAGCAAAATCCGAGCCTTTGAAAAAATTTTCTTTTGAAAGACTAATCTCTTTAGCTGTGCCAAGCTCTACCTTTAGATTATCATTTATTAAAGTAACGGCCGATGAAAAATAAATGAAAAGCGTGCAAAAAAACACACCTAAGGATAAAAAGAAAATACCCAGGATGCGTTTTAAATTATTGCTTTTATTACTGCCACCATAATTATTTTCGTATAAATTTTCTTCCTTCTTTCCAGCATTTGTGGCACATTGCAACATAGCTGTCATTACCTCCCAGGAATACCTGACTGCCTTCGTATATAATATTTCCTTCTGAATCAATTCTTGCATTAACGGAAGCTTTTCTTCCACAGGCACATACTGTCTTGATTTCCATTAAAGAATCTGCAAGTTCCATTAAACGCGCAGAACCTGGGAAAAAGTGAGTTAAAAAGTCGGTTCTTAAGCCGTAACACAAAACAGGAATATCTTCTTCATCTACAAGATATCTGAATTCATCAATCTGGGAAGGAGTAAAAAACTGCGATTCATCTGCAATAATAACATCTGTTTTTCCAACCTTCCTGTATTCTTCCACAATGCTCTGTTCAGGTCTTATAACAAATGCCTTAGCCTTTAAACCGATTCTTGACTGAATAATGTCTGCTCCGTCTCTGTCATCAACAGAAGGCTTAACAAGCCATACGGTCATGCCTAATTCTTCATAGTTAAATTTAGTAATTAAAGCCTGGGCCGATTTACTTGAACCCATCGCACCGAATTTAAAATATAATTTTGCCATTTATATACCCCACTTATATTTATATGTGCTTGCCTGTTAAATGAGCATTAACTCTGTCAATAACCATATCAAGAGCCACAATGTTGTGACCACCCTCAGGAATGATAATGTCCGCATTTTTCTTGGAAGGCTCTACAAACTGCTCGTGCATTGGCTTAACCGTTGTTAAATACTGGTCCACTACCGAATCAAGGCTCCTGCCGCGCTTTTTAACGTCTCTTATAATACGTCTCAAAATACGCACATCCGCATCCGTATCAACAAAGATTTTAATATCCATTTCATTGCACAGACGTTTATCTGTAAAAATCAAAATGCCTTCTATAATAAGCACCCTTGAAGGCTTGATAATTTCAAAGTCACAAGATCTGTCATGAGTTGTAAAATCATAAACGGGACATTTGATTTCCTTACCTTCCTTTAATGACTTGATATGTTCAATCATAAGCTCAGTCTCTAAAGAATCAGGATGGTCATAATTAAGCCTTGAACGCTCCTCATAGGACATTTCATGATGTGCCCTGTAATAATTATCATGCTTAATGACAGAAACCTCAAAACCAAATCTCTCAACAAGCTTTCTCGTAATTGTAGTTTTGCCGCTTCCGGTACCCCCTGCTATACCTATAACAAGAACATCCTTACTCATGGCGCCTCCAAATTTATCTTTAAATATTCTATCATAATAACCAAAAAATAAAAGAGTTTCGCAAGCGAAACTCTTTTATTTTGGGGTTTACTGTTCCTTAACGAATTCAGCCTTAACATATGCAATCTGACCATTAAATTTAATCTTGCACCAGTCATCCACATATTCCACAAGTTCTATAATCTGTCCTTCAAGCAGCACACCCAATTTAGTAGAAGTCTGATTAGGCTCTGCTCTTACGTTTAACGAATCAGTATTTACTATTAAAGTGCCTGCTGTCTCAATTGCTGAGATATCTTCAAGCTCTTCAAGATACTCACTCTTAATATAGCCTTCACTTCCTTCATAGCTGATTCTTGACCAGCCGTTGGCCATTGCTTCAAGCAATACAAAGGTATCCCCAGCTTTAGCGCTTCCTAATTTATCGGCTCCGACAGAGTCTGATTTACGTACGTTTACAGATTCAACAACTCTCACCCTTATAATTTCAGGTTTCTTTTCTTCATCCTCTTTTGTGTCACTGCCCTCTTCCGTTTCCTGCATTGCTTCTTCAAGCTGGGCAAGAAGCTGAGCTTCAAGAGATAATTGTTCACCTACAGCAAGGTCGATTTCAACAGAAATACTTGCCCAGTATTCACTAAGTTCTGTATTCTCTTCCATAATCTTTGCATATGATACGTTAACCGAATTTTTTAAATCCACAACGTCTGCCTGCTGTGACACGTTCTCAATATACAAAGCTTCTTCTTTTGTCAGCTCGCTGTTATTAATGTAATACCCACCGAATTCATCCATGCAGATGTAGAAAGCCTGAAGTCCCGGAGTATAATCATCTCTTCCCGCTAAATAAACCTCACTGTATGCATAAGCAATATAAGTATCCTGAAAGGGACCCGGCTTTGTGTAAACATGAATGTTTTCATATCGGTCTATGTATTCACTCATCTTTGTAAGACGAATGGTCTCTGTTGAAGTAACCGTACTCTGAATTTCAATCAAAGTATCGATATCGGCCATTTCCAAGGCTTCGTAATACTTATAAATCAAAGCATTTATTTCAGGATACATATCTTCGTCGAAATTTGTCTCCTGAATTTCGTTAACTTCAGCCTTAGTTTCTTCAAGAACCTCAAGGGCTTCTTGGGCTGCAACATCAACCTTTTCTCTTGCGTTTAAAGAAACTACTACGGTTGCGGATACCAGTATTAAAAGCATGAGCGGTAAAATAATCTTACCATAGTCGGTAATCCATTCCTTAAACCATAGCAAATCATCTTTAGTTGTATTTTTTATTCTCTGAACCGTTTCTTTAAAAGAAAGGTGATCCTTTAATTTTTTGTCTCCCATAATCCATTTCTTTCTTAAAATAGGAATGCATCCGACAGGAATCGAACCTGCATCAAAGGCGTCGGAGGCCTCCGTTCTATCCATTATACTACGGATGCCGGCGTTTATGACTTTCTTCATACAACTTAGTTATGATACCATAAGCGCCTTTAATGTGTCAATTTATAAAAGCTCAAGAAACACCATTGCCCTTGGGCGATGGTGCTTCTTGAACGAGGTGCTGGGTTTTATGCCCAGTGCCTCGTATGGCACGCAGTGCCGCTTTTAGTAGAGCCGCAGCGAAGCGGATTGCGAATATCCTTTGAAAAACTAAAGAAACACATTGCCGCGCCTGACTCATTTATTCAGTAATTAATGTAACACTGTTCTCGCATTTATTGAAATAATAAACGTTGTCAGAAAGGACATCTTCGATTGGTACCTCCTGCTCGTTTATTGTTCTTACCATTTCGATTAAGTAGCCCGAATCATCTACCTTACTTTCTGGAATTAGTATGAGCTCATGAATACTTGAAGGGATTATGTAAAAGCCTTCGTTTATTGTGGAAGCAAAATATGAAAGCGTTTCCTGATCGCATAAATAGGCTGCCCCGAAGGTGCGGGATTCGTTTGATAAAACAAATAGTGAATTTGACATTTCATCTAGAGGAAGCTCATTCATAAATTCTTCTTCATTCAAGCCTTTGGTATTGCCTGTTTCTTTAAAGAGCTCCTTTAAAACCTCTTCAATAGGCTTTAAATAAAGGTTATTTACATAGCGGTTGTTTTTCTTTGCATCTGCGTAAAGTGTATCAAGCTTAACATCAAACATGTCAAATAGACTGTTTGTAATTAAGATGCTTCCCTTTTCTTTCTTTTTAAGCTTAACTCCTACATAGAAAACAATAGAAACATCAAGATAATTAAAATGCGGAACTCCTTCTAAAAGTTCTTCGTTCTTTTCTGTGTTAATTACCTTTATGAATACCTTATCCTTTATGTTTTCATAATCGGTAATATATTCAACATCAAAGTCTTTAGTAAATTCAGCCTGCTTTAATGTGTGCGCAATCATACTTGCAATTTCTTCAATATCTCTGCCCTTGTCTAATTCCTCATAATAATTTTCAAGGTATACCGTAGGACAGATATTAATTTTGTCTTTTCTTATGCTAATACCTGTTCTGATGCTTGAATTGTTCTTTCTGTACTCTTTACACGTAATGTTTTCTTCCCCGTAATCCTCCATTAAATATTTAATTATTGTTTCTTTAAATTCATTAAAATCCATGTTTTATCCTTTCAAAAATTTACTACCCGTTTTCGGGCAAAATAATAGTGCGATCGCTATAGTGACATATTCCTTACGCGCGAGTGCGCAGCATTGGCACGTAGTGCATTTTTGCGATATAAGGAATTGCAACGCAATTTCCTATAGGACAAAAAAAGAGACAGTATATATATACTGTCTCTAAGCTTTTGATAGCTTGGAAATTGCTTAAACTCTTGATAAATATTCGCCTGTACGTGTATCAATCTTGATAACGTCACCCTGATTAACGAAAAGTGGAACTGCAACCTGCGCGCCTGTTTCAACGATAGCGGGCTTTGTAGCACCTGTAGCGGTGTTGCCTGCAAAACCGGGTTCAGTTTCAGTAATCTCAAGCTCTACAAAGAGAGGGGGCTCAACCATGAATACTGAGCCTGCATGAGAGCAAACCTTACACATTTCGTTTTCCTTAACGAACTTAAGAGCATCACCGATTGTATCAGTGTTAATAGCAATCTGCTCGTAGTTTTCTGTGTTCATGAAGTAGAATAAATCTCCATCACTGTACAGATACTGCATATCAAATCTGTCAATACGTGCCTGAGGGAACTTTTCGGTAGGTCTGAATGTACGTTCAACTACACCACCGTTAATAATGTTTTTAAGCTTTGTACGAACGAAAGCTGCTCCCTTACCGGGCTTAACATGCTGGAATTCAATAATCTGAAAAATAGCGCCGTCAATATCGATAGTAACGCCATTTCTGAAATCACCTGCAGAAATCATTTTCTATCCTCCTAAAATTATATACACAAATAATTCCTAGTTATTCTATACTAAGTTAAAGCATTTTTCAACTATTATTTTATAATTCCGTCCTTTAAAATATCCATTGCATGAAGATATCCTTCAAATCCCTCTCCCACAATCTGAAAATTACAGGCAGGCTTTGTAACAGATACCTTTCTGAATTCTTCACGGTTATTAATATCCGAAATGTGAATTTCAATTTTGGGAAAAGACAAAATCTTTAAAGCATCGTAAATAGCATAGCTATAATGAGTAAAAGCACCAGGATTAATAATTAATCCCTCTGTTCCGTCATCATAGGCATCCTGAAGTCTGTCTATAATGGCGCCTTCATGATTACTCTGAAATACCTCAACAGTCAGGTTAAGCTTTGAAGCTCTGTCCGCAATCATTTTAAGCAAATCATCATAGCTGCGTCCGGAATAATATTCTGCTTCTCTCTTGCCAAGCATATTTAGGTTAGGACCGTTTACAATTAAAATTTTCATAAGCACTACTCCCTAAAAAAGGCGTCTGCACTGCAGACGCCTTAAATAATTTAAAGGTTAAAATTTCAAGAAAACTTTTCCGTCTCCTTCAGCTGCAATATTCTCATAGTTCTGACCACCCACAAAATACTGGTAGTCTTCTAAAATCTTATCCTTACGCATATCGGAAATTGCCTTTTCAATATCCAAGCCTTCGATTTCAAAGTCTGAACCGATGTAAGAATAATCATCTCCCTGGTTAAAGGTAAGAGAAATGTTGTCAAGGTCTGCCATTCTTGAACGGGTATCAGCCTTTGCTTCAGCATTAATCTCAGGAATCTTTGGAAGCTCTGAAACGGCTGCCTCAGAGGCTGCCTTTATTTCATCCTGCTTCTTAACGGTTTCTAAATCTACCTTAGGGATGTTAACTGTCTTATATGAATTGTAAAATCCGCCGTAGTCGGAATAAATATTTATTGCCATGTTGCCTCCGAAAGAGTTTACATAATCAGTTTACACTTTTAGTATAACTGAATTAAATTAACAAATCAATAAATTTTTTTGTTGGTATTTAATATATCGGAGATAGTTTTTAAAACTTTAGTGCTGTTTTTCTTTTTACGAAACATACTTTGTTTTGGCAGCATCCATAAGTTTCTTTGTATATTCATGCTGAGGGTTAAAATAAACGTCCTTTAAAGCGCCCTCTTCAACTATTTCTCCATCCTTCATAACCATTACCCTGTCACACAGGTTATAAATTACTCTTAAATCATGGGAAATAAACAAAATTGCAATGTTAAGTTCGTCATGAAGCTTCTTTAAAAGCTCCAATATCTGGCTTTGAACCGTTACATCAAGAGCCGATACAGGCTCATCCGCTATTAAAAATTTAGGCTGTTGCATTAAGGCGGCAGCAATGCAGACTCTCTGTCTCTGCCCCCCTGAAAGTTCATTAGGGTAACGGGTTAAGATTTCTTCATCAAGCTCCACCCTTGAAAGCATGTCTAAAACTCTTCTTTTTCTTTCGTCCTTATCAAAATTACCCTTAACTTTAATAGGCTCCTCTAAAATAAAGCCTATTGTCTTTGATGGATTTAGGCTTCCTGAAGGGTCCTGAAACACCATCTGGGGGCGCTTTGCAAAATGCCTGACAGAGCCTGTTACACCTTTTTTCTGTATGCCTAAAATGGCTCTGGAAAGTGTAGACTTACCACAGCCCGATTCACCGGCAAGACCGACAATTTCTCCTTCCTTAATAAAAAAGCTTACGTTTTTAACGGCAAGGAAGGGCTTTTTATCTTTTTTAAATTCTACGCTTAAGTCACTTACTTCTAAAATATTACCCAAAACATTCTCCTGTTAATTTTTAAAAGGATTTTTAGGAATGGCACCTATTAATCTCTTAGTGTATTCTTCTTCAGGATTAGTAAATATATCGTTACAGTTACCGCTTTCAACTATAAGCCCATTCTGCATTACAAGCACTCTTTCACATAAAGTATTTACAAGGCTTAGGTCATGTGAAATAAATAAAATTGCGGTATTACTTTCCTTATTTATTTTCTTTAAAAGCTCAACTATTTCTGCCTGAATGGTAACATCAAGGGCAGTGGTAGGCTCATCCGCTATTAAAAGCTTTGGCTGAATAATCATGGCAGCGGCTATCATGGCTCTCTGCCTCATACCCCCTGAAAGTTCATGAGGGAAGCTGTTATAAACAGCCTCAGGGTCTTGTAATTCAACATCTCTTAATGCCTTAATGGCACGTTCCTTCATTTCGGCTTTATCCATTACGGTATGGACTCTTAAGCTTTCTTCAACCTGCCAGCCCACTTTCCTTAAAGGATTTAAAGAATTAAGGGGCTCCTGAAAAATCATGGCAATTTCATTTCCCTGAATTTTTCTTAATACTTTTCTTTCTACATCAAGTAAATTTATGTCTTCAAAGATAATGGAGCCTGACTTTTCCATGTCATGACGACTCAGTAACCCAGCAATGGCAAGAGCAGTCATAGTCTTACCTGAACCTGACTCTCCCACTATTCCAAGAATGTCACCCTTATCCATCGTAAGGTCAACGTCTTTAACAAGGGTGTCGGTTGTCTTCTTATCATGAACTTTTATACATAAATCTTTGACAATAAGCATGCTCATGATTATTTCTCCAGTGAATCCGCCAAAAGTGAAAAGCCTAAAATCATAATTACGATTATTAAGCCCGGGAAAATTGCGTTTAAGGAATTAGTAAATATATAGGCCTGAGCCTCAGAAAGCATACGGCCAAGGCTTGGATTAGGAGGCTGAACTCCCATGCCCAAATAACTCATGCCGGCTTCTGCAAGTACAGCATTGTTAAAGCCTATAAGTATGCTTGAAATCATTACTGTTTTTAAATTAGGAAGTATATGTACTAAAATTATTCTTAAATCTGAAGCGCCGTATAATTTAACGCACTGAATATAATCTAAATTGCGTATTCTCAGCACTTCGCCTCTCACAATTCTTGCAAAGCTTGGTACAAAGGCAATGCCTAAGGCAAGTATAAGTGTGTTTCTTCCGCTTTCAAATAAACCGATAATCAAAAGTGCCAAAAGCACTGATGGGAATGCTAAAACCGCGTCATTAAAACGCATAAGTATTTCATCAAGCCATCCACCGTAATAACCGGTAATGGTGCCAAAAATGATGCCGGCAACGGTACCTATTAACACAACCGCGCCTGCCACCACCATAGTCTCTCTTACGCCTACCAAAACCCTTGAAAAAATATCTCTTCCAAACTGGTCGCATCCCATTAAATGCCTAAGGGAAACTCCAGCAAATTTTAAATCTGCATTCATTTCACATGGGTCGTAGGGCGTAAAAAATACACCTGCAAGTGTCATAAGTAACACTATACACGTTAAGGCGGCTCCGATTATGAACTTAATACGTTTGTTTTTGTTCATATTATACGTGAATCCTTGGATCGAATTTCTTATAAAGTAAATCAACGATTAAATTGCTTATTACAACGGCACCTGCCAAAAGTAAAATTACAGCCTCAACCACAGGATAATCTCTTCCCGAAATTGAAGTAAGCAGGATACGTCCAAGCCCCGGTACCGAAAATACCTGTTCAACTATAATGGAGCCTGCAATAATGTCTGCAAAGGTCATGCCCAAAAACGTAATAACCGGCATACATGCATTTTTGAGTACATGCTTATAAAACACCGCCTTTGTGCGGTTACCTCTTGAATAAGCGGTTCTTACATAGTCTTTATCTGCTTCCTTAAGTGTTGTATCCTTTAAAAGCTTTACAACCATCGAAATCTTAGGAAGTGAAATGGCAAGAGCCGGGAAAAACAGATATTTAACACAGCCAAAGAAATTCTTATTATACGCCACAAAAGCTCCCGGCGTAAAAAGTTTAAACAAAACTCCGAATAAAAGCGTTATCAGGATTCCTGAAAAAAAAGAAGGAACGCTCATAATAAGCTGATTAAGGGTAGTTAATACCACGTCAAGCCATGAATCTGATTTTCTTGCGCAGAATATGCCAAGAGGAAATGCAATAATGCAGGTAAGCAAAATGGCAATACCTGATAATAAAAATGTCACGCCGATTTTTTCTTTCAGCAATCCAGTTACTGACTGGTTATAGCTGTAGGAAGTGCCGAAATCACCCTTTAAAATGCCTGCAATCCATTCAAAATAGCGTTCTACTACAGGCTTATCAAGGCCCATTTCGTGTTCAAGCACCTTTATGCTCTCTTGCGTTGCCTCAGTTCCAAGCTTTGAAACCGCAGGAGATCCAGGAATAATTGAAAAAGCAAAAAAGACGAGAGCAGAAACAAAAAGCATTGTAATAATCATCGTGCCAAGCTTTTTTAAAACGTATTTCATACTCTCACCTTCTTTCTTATTTATTCAACAGGTTTAATCTTTGCAATATCCATTACATAAATAGGATAAAATTCATAGCCTGTGTATTTTTTATTGATTGCGGTAAATTCAGCAAGGTCCTGAATGTAAACGTTGGCAGCTTCTTTTGCAAGAATCCACTCGCATTCCTTGTAATATTCCGTAGCCTTCTCATCATCTGTTTCAGCCACAGCCAAAGAAAATTTTTCATCATAATCAGGACTGTTAAAATTAATAAAATTCTTTTTAGAATCTGAAGTAAAACGTGCAAGCAATGCACCTGCAGTCATCTGCGATGCATCAAGTCCCACAACGGTTGCCTCGAAATCTCTTCCTGCATACACATCAGAAAGCCAGGTATCCCATTCAACAAGCTTAATCTCTGCAGTTATATCAACCCTCTTAAGCTGTTCCACAATAACCTGAGCCGTATCGATATGAGGCTGGTAATTGGAGGGTACTTTAATGGTAAATGTAAAGCCGTCAGGGTAGCCTGCTTCTTTAAGTAAAGCCTTGGCTTTTTCCGTATCATAATTGTATTCGTCCTTAATTTCGGATACGTAATATTTTCCGAAAGCCGGGAACATTGAAGAGCCGATTTCTGTGCCTTTTCCGTCAAAAGAAAGGTTAATGATTTCCAAAGGATCGATTGCGTAGCACAAAGCCTGTCTTATTCTTACATCATCAAAGGGTGCAGCCGCATTATTTAAATAAAGAGCCTGCACAAGGTTCATGGTGCCTTCTAATATTTCAAAATCGGAGTTTTGAAGCTGTAAAACCTGTGAAGTAGTTAATCTGGCAAATAAATCAACGCTGCCGCCCAACAAATCCATTACGATTGTATCGGCATTTGCGCATATTTTAAGGGTAACGTTTTCAATATAAGCCTTTTCACCCCAGTATTCATCAAATCTCTTTAACACAATGTTTTCAAGAGGTGAACGGGATACATAAACGTAAGGACCGGTACCGATTGGATTTGTGTCCGGGTCAGCATTATCCTTAGGGATAATGGCCATTGTCATATACTGCAAAAAGTCTGCACTCTTATTTTTAAGTACAATTACAATGTTCTCACCGTCGGCATAATAATTTTCAATATTGGAAAACGCCGACACGTAAGAGCTTGAGCTGTCCGGATCGGCGTTTTTTTCTATACAATATAAAACATCCTCAACCGTAACAAAATTTCCGTTATGGAACTTAATACCGCTTCTTAAATGGAAGGTGTATGTAAGTCCGTCATCTGATATAGTGTAGTCATCTGCCACGGCGGGATATAAATCACCATTGGAATCGGGTTTAACGAGACCTTCGAAAATATTAAACAATACTTCCTTTGTTCCTGCCGCCACAGTTTTGTGGGGGTCAAGACTATCGTCTAAATCCTGTGAAATACCAATTGTAATATGTGAAGATGTATCAACCGCCTTGTCACCTTTGCATCCGCAGAGTGCAACAGTCAGTGTGGCAGATAAAAGAATCAGCCTCCACATTTTTTTAAAAGCTTTCATACTTTTATCTCCTTTGTCTTCGATATTAATCTAACATCATCATTATATTAAATTACAAATAACAGTCAATAAAAAAAAGTACAAAGAAACAGCCTTTGTACTTTAATTTTTGTACATTTATTTAAGAACTCTCTTAAGCTCGTCCATAAAGGTATTTACATCCTTAAATTCTCTGTAAACAGATGCAAATCTTACATAGGCAACGGCATCAACGTCCTTAAGCTTGTTCATAACAAGCTCACCGATAACATTTGAATCAATTTCCTTCTCTTCTCTTGCGAAAAGCTCTGTTTCAACCTCATCCACAATATTTGATATCTGGGCAGCGGATACAGGACGCTTATGGCAGGCTCTTAAAACGCCGCTTTCAAGCTTCTGACGGTTATAGGTCTCTCTGTTTTTATCCTTTTTAATAATAATCAAAGGAATGGTTTCAACCTTTTCATAGGTGGTAAAGCGCTTATCACAGGCGCTGCATACTCTACGTCTTCTTATTGAGTTATTATCCTCAGCAGGGCGTGAATCAATAACACTGGTATCCGGATGACCACAGAATGGACATTTCATAATTTTACTCCTTTATAATGTAATCCCTTACTACAAAATATGGTAACCTTAATGCTACATCTTGATTATATCCTCTAACCAACTTTATGTCAATAAGTTATGGTAACCAATATTATTATACGAAACTAAAGCGAAAAGCGCGGTCGCCAAAGCGACAAAAAAGAAGCCTCCGAATCCTCGGAGGCTTAAATTATCTCTTTAAAAATGTAGGAATGTCTAAAACTACCTGATCAACATTGCTTGTAAGCTTGCCCGTGGGCTGATTTAAAACATCTTTATTGATTGTAGCGCCGGTCTTTGGAAGTACCGGCATAACAGGAGAGGCATTCTGGTTTCTGACAGGAAGACCAAGATTTTCCCTTGAAGCCGTAAGACCTGTAGCGATAACTGTAATCTTGCAGGCTTCCTGCTCCTCTTTTGAATAAAGAGCACCAAAGATAACATTAACATCATCACCTGTAAGCTCACGTACATAATCAGTAGCATCTGCAACGTCTGCCATGGCAATATCACCGGAAATGTTAATAATAACATTCTTTGCACCGTTAATAGTGGTCTCAAGTAAGGGTGACTCAACTGCCATCTTAACAGCATCCATAGCCTTGTCATCGCCCTTGCCGTAACCGATACCGATATGAGCAACACCCATACCCTTCATAACAGTCTGAACATCGGCAAAGTCAAGGTTAATTAATGCAGGAGAATTAATTAAGTCTGTAATACCGGAAACTGCCTGCTGTAAAACCTCATCAGCTTTCTTAAGAGCATCCGGGAAGGGTGTACGCTTGTCGATAATCTCTAAAAGCTTATCGTTTGGAATAACAACAAGTGTATCCACGTTGTCTTTAATTTTATCTATACCGCTGATAGCATTAACCATACGCTGACGTGCTTCAAATCTGAAGGGTTTTGTAACAACGCCTACGGTTAACACTCCCATGTCCTTTGCAATTTTAGCAATAACCGGTGCAGCACCTGTACCTGTACCACCACCCATGCCGCATGTAATAAAGCACATGTCGGCACCGCGAATAGCGGCCTCCAAAACCTCTGCGCTTTCTTCTGCAGCCCTTTCACCGATTTCAGGCTTGGCGCCTGCTCCAAGACCCTTTGTAAGTTTTTCGCCAATCTGGATAAGTTTTGGAGCCTTGCAAAGCTGAAGTGCCTGCTTATCGGTATTTACACCAATAAATTCAACCCCCAAAATATCCTCTTCAACCATTCTATTTACAGCATTATTACCTGCTCCACCTACTCCGACAACAACAATCTTTGCAGCAGATTCAGCGTCATTACTTATAATCTCCAGCAAGGTACATCCTCCTTTAACTTCCAAAAACTCACCACGTCTATCATATAATTATTTTGTCAAATTCGCAACAAGAAAAGCGAAAATAAATTTACTTTTTAATGAGTTCTTTAAACTTTTCGCCACGCTCCTCAAAATTTTTAAAATATCCGTAGCTTGCGGCTGCCGGACTCAATAGAACCGCACCACCAGGTTTAACTTTTTTTTGAGCCATCTTAACGGCTTCCTCTAAATTTTCAGTTAAAACAGCAATAGGCGCCGTAGCCTTTTTATGCATCAGTTCATAGTCATCAAAAAAACGTTTACCGCTTTCATACATACATATTACATATTCAAGGTTCGATTCACTTATAAATTCAAGAAGCTTAGTATAATCTATGTTTCTTTCCATTCCACCTATCAATATTACCGAGGCATTTTCAACGCTTGAAATCGCATTTATCGTAGACATTACGGTAGTTGAAATAGAATCATCATAATAGTCTGCACAGTCAATTTGACCTACATGTTCAAGTCTGTGTGGAAGGGTTTCAAAATTTTCTACAGCTTCAATAAAGCTTTTATCCGTAACGCCATATTCTTTACATACATTATAGGCAAAGGATAAATTAGACAAATTATGTTCGCCCTTAAAATTCGTTTTTCTTAAGGCATTAAAGCCATCAAAGGGAAGAACGGTTTTATCACACAGAACAATCTTTGAATTAATGTTTTCACATTCCTTTAAGGTCTCTTCATTTGTGTATAAAATATCTTTGTCTGACTGGTTAAAATAAATATGTTTTTTGGCAAGAGCATATTTTTCTCTTGTGCCGTAATGGTCTAAATGATCTTCATAAATGTTTAAAAGTACCGCACGTTTTGGAGACGTTTTTAAATATTCAAGCTGATGGCAGGATAATTCAACAACAATTGCCGTGTTTTCATTAATATCTTCATAAATATCGAAAACCGGAATACCGATATTTCCAGCAAGAACCGCATCAACACCTGCATGCTTCAGGGTATAATAAATAAAGCTTGAAGTGGTGCTCTTTCCCTTTGTGCCGGTAATGCCTATAATTTGGTCTTTATATTTTTCTATAAATATTTCCGTTTCAGAGGTAATTACACACCTGTATTTAGAGGCATCCATAGGAAGCACAATGCCCGGCGTCTTAAACACAATGTCATAATCATCAAGAAAATCCAAATAACAGCTTCCCAAAATGCTTGATACATTGGTGGGAAGCTCATCGGACACATCCCTTTTATCGGAAATTGTAACAGAGGCAGCGCAGCCACATTCCAAAACCCTTTTTAAGGTGGAACGTCCTTCCCTTCCAAAGCCCAGAATAAGCACATTTTTATTTTTTATTTTTTCGTATAAAATCTTCAGCATATGTCACTTTTTTGTTTCAAAAGAAACCCTCTTTGTACCCTCATCATAATTTTCCATATGAAGAATGCCCTTCATGCCATGGAGCTTATCAAGAATTGATGGTAAATTCATGATCTTTATATCTAAGTTTTCATCTTCACCTAAAGAAATTTCAATTAATTCCCAGTATAAATAAATATTCCCGTTAGGTGCAAAATACATTTTATCGGCAGAAACTTTGTATTTTGTCATTAAAAGTGTAATATCAAGTACCTTTTTAAACAGCCTTTCATCCTCGGCAGGAAGCTTTTCGTAAAGTACCACATAATCAAAATCAATGCCCACTATTTCCGGCACCCCTGCCGTTGCTTTGTCGGAGGTTTCAACCACGATTCCGTCTTTATCAAAATAAATGTATCTTCCTAAATAGCTTACACATCCGGCAAGTGCCTTTTCATGCACAGTTATGCGTATTGATTCCTTATCCAAAACCGATACATTGATAGTCTGTATAAAGGGAATGTCATTAATTTCAAGTTCCTTATATTTGTGGGACAAAAAAAGAGAATTGTTGCCATATTTTCCGCTTAATACAATTTCCTTAATTTCATCATCAGTATAGTGGCTGCTACCCTCCACATACACGTTTTTAATTTCATATTCCCTAATCAGATAGTTATAGCCGCAAAAGCCTGCGCCTGCAAGAATTATTAAAATTATTAAAAGGACTGCCCATGCCGGAATATGTTTCCTTGGCTTTTTATATTCATATCCCGGTTTTTTCATCCGTCACTCTCTTCTGACTCTTCCAAATCATCTTTTCTAAAATCCGCGTTTCGACATACATTCATTACAATACCAATTTCCGCCAAAAGAAAAATAACAGAAGAACCGCCGTAGCTGATAAAAGGTAGTGAAATACCTGTATTTGGAAGTGTATTTGTTACAACGCATATATTTAATACAACCTGAATTGCAATATGTGAAAACACACCGGTTACAAGTAAATTTCCAAAATAATTTTTAGTATAAAAAGCAATATCACGGATTCTGAATAATAAAAGAATAAATAAAAATATAACCGCAATACCGCCCACAAGACCGAGTTCCTCGCATATAACGGAGAAAATCATGTCGTTGTAGGATTCAGGCAAAAAGCCTAATTTCTGCATACTTTTTCCTAAGCCTTTACCTTTAATACCGCCTGACCCGATACCGTAAAGTGCCTGAAGAGTCTGAAAGCCCTTACCGTCTGCATAGGCTTCAGGATTGAGCCACGCCAGTATTCTCTCGCCTCTAAAGCCCCATATTGAAGTACCAAAGCCGTTTACTATTGCTATTACGGCAAAAACAGCCAAACAAACGGCAAATAAAAGTATAATCCAGGCTTTATAGCATTTAGGACTGGAAATTAAAAGCATTGCATAAGCAATACCCAAAACTATTACAGCAGAACTGAAATTGTTTGTAATTACAAAAATCAAAAGTGCTGCAAGACCTGCAGGAAGCAGTGTAATTATGATAAATTTCAATGAATTTCTGTCTTTGTCGGAGGCCTTTGAATAATAGGAAATAATTAATGCCGTGATTAAAATCACGCCAATTTTTACTATTTCTGCAGGCTGAATCGAAAAACCAAATACCCTTATCCAGCGGGTAGCTCCATTAGCGGTATAGCCTAAGGGCGTTAAAATCAGGAAAAGTGTAAGAATTGAAAAGGCGTAGGCAAAGGGGGATAAAATTGTATAAATCCTGTAAGGCACAAAGGTTAATGCCACCATAACAGCCAGTCCTATGGATGTTGAAATTAATTGTTTTCTCAGATAAAAAAGGCCGTCACCGTCATAAGCTAAAGAGGCAGAATAAGAGCTTGTTGAATAAATCATCACAAGCCCGAAGCCCAATAAAAAAAACACTATGAATAAAAGAGTATAATCAAAATATTTTTTTGATTTAACATGATTTTTTTTATTCATTAAAACAAAAGCTCCTAAAATTTAACGGTAGGTATAAGCATTAAAGAAATTGCACACAACACTAATGTAACGGTTGTAAATACTGCCACAACCTTTGCTTCACTAAAGCCCCCAAGTTCAAAATGGTGGTGAATGGGTGCCATACGGAAAATTCTTTTTCCGTGTGTAATTTTAAAATAAACAACCTGAATAATAACGCTTAACACTTCCACAAAATAAATAAGTGCAATTATAGGTAAAAAAAGCTCCAAATTAAGCGCATAGGCAAGACCAGTTACAAGACCGCCTAAAGCAAGTGACCCTGTATCTCCCATAAATACGCTTGCCTTGTTTACGTTAAACATCAAAAAGCCAAGAAGGGCACCTAGGAAAATTGCAGGTAAAACAGTTACTGTAGAATTTAAGCCCAAAGCCGCAATTATAAAGAATGCCATCATGGCGCTTGTTACGCTTGTTTCAAGGCCGTCTACACCATCAGTAAAATTAGAGCCGTTAACTGTACCTACAATAATAAAGATGGTAACAGGAATATTAAAGGCGCCAAAATTAACCGTTCTTTCGCCACAGAAAGGAATAAAAGCATCATAAGAATATGAATTGCTTACAGTAATATAATAAGCAAATACTCCTGCTACTATTATCTGAAGAGCCATCTTCTGCCATGCCCTTAAGCCAAGAGAACGCTTTAACACCACCTTAATAAAATCATCAATAAAGCCTACAAGGGCAAAGGCTAAGGTTAATAATAAAATCGGCAGAATATCCGGATAATCCTTTATAAAAAAGGCTGACACAATAAAAGCCGCAATTAAATATATAAAAGCGCCCATAGTGGGAGTACCTGTTTTCTTTAAATGAGATTCCGGGCCGTCATCACGTTCTGTCTGACCTGCCTTTATTTTTCTTAAAATCGGAAGCACTATAGGGCCTAATATTATGCTTAATAAAAAGGCCAAAAGAGCTGCTGTTATAATCGTATTTTTCATTATGAATTAACACTTCCTTCTTATCTGTTATTTGTATGTTATTCCTGGTTTTTATGACCTTCTTCTGTTTCAATTTCAATTCTGTTTGTATATACCGAGAGTTCAAGATCCAATAAATCTTCCATTTCAGAATCGCTTACCTCTTCCGTCATTGGAATGTTTAAGTAAGGAAGAATTTCAGTAAGTATCTGCTTTGATACCGTCGAAGAATATTTTGCATCCTCCTGTACTTCAACATTTGGTCTGTCAATTACCACATAGCATATAATTTCAGGTTCAACGCTTGGGGCATGGCACATAAAGGATACTACATATTCACCGTTACCTCTTGGAAGAGTTTCGGCAGTACCTGTTTTGCCGCCCACCATATATCCTGCAGGACGCGCTCTCCAGCCGGTGCCCTCCGTTACAACTGCGTTACAATATTCAACAATGTTATCGGATGTAGAAGACGAAACAATCTGCTTTATTAATCTTGGCTCAATGTTTTTAACAACGGAGCCTGAAGAGCTTAATATCTGAGACACCACATGGGGCTCATAATAATATCCACCGTTTACAAGTGCCGCATAGCCTGCCGCCATCTGTATCATGGTAACGTTAAAGCCCTGACCGAAGGAGGCTGTTGCAAGTTCAGTTTCGTTAAGAGTGGATTCATTAAATACAAGCGAATCCGTACGGCTTTCACCGGCAAGATCTATGTTTGTTTTTAAGCCCAAATTAAAAATATTCTGATATTGTAAAAAGGTATTTTTGCCAATAGTCTTTGCCATTGTCATTAAAGCTACGTTACAGGATTTAGCAACTGCACCTTTAATCGTAAGGGTACCGTCACCGTTTGTGTTATGACATGGAATATCATAATCTCCAACCGTTAAATAGCCGCCGCAATAATAGGTTTCGTTGCCCATAAGGGCACCGGATTCAAGACCCATTGCAACGGTAAAGGGCTTCATGACAGAACCCGGCTCATAGGTATCTGAAATACAGAAATTTTTCCAAAGTGCATCATAGGCATCCTGTAAAGTGCCCTCTTCTTCCATTTTTAAAATGTCAGCATCTGAATAAATGCCGGAAAGATCCGTTGTATTATTTAAATCAAAATCAGGATAGCTTGCCATAGCAAGAATTTCACCGGAATCTGCCCTCATCACTATGCAGCCGATATTCTGTGCACCGAAGCCCTCCCTGTAATTATCCTTATAATCAAGAGCAAACTGTTTTAAATATTTTTCAACAATCATCTGGATATTTGCATCAATGGTAGTCACTAAGGTGTTGCCGTCAACTGCAGAAATGGTGGTTGATTCAACCGTTGAATCGTCACTTAAATATCCGTACTGTCTGCCGGGAGTGCCGGTAAGATAGTCATTGTAGTATTCTTCAAGACCATAGCTTGCCTGACCATCTGATTTTGAAAAGCCTATTAAATCACAGGCAAGCGTACTCTGAGGATAATAACGGGTATAATATTTTTCAAACCATACGCCTGTTACGTTTTCGTCATAAAGGCTCTCGTTTTCTTTACCCTCTGAAGGCTTTGTGGTGTAGGGCAGGAAGCGTGCCATTTCTTCATACGAAACGCCTCTTTTTACGATATAATACTGGGAATTTGGCATTGTATTAATGTATTCGTTAACAGCCTCTTTATCAACGCCGAAAATATTAACAAGCGCATTTACAGTAGCAGTTCTTGCCATTGTATTTTTGTTTTCTTCATCCTTATTTAAAAGCTTCTTAACATCCAAAATGACGTTATAGGTTTCTTTTGAAGTAGCAAGAACAGTGCCGTTTGCATCTAATATTTCTCCCCTTTTTGCATTCAGGGTTTTTGAATCGTATGACTGCTGGGATAAAATTTTTTGCTGATATTCGTTATTATTATCCCTGGTAATAAAAACAAGACGTACGCTTAAACCAACAAAAGCCAGGAGTACGATTATGAAGAATACTCCCAGCCTGTTTGATACGTCTGTTGCACGGCTTCTTATTTTCTTTTTTCTTTTTCTTTTATTTTCAGGGCTCACCTAAACACCTATCAATCGGACAAATCGTTTAACTGCCTTACATAATCGCTGTTTTCACGGGTATATGTAATAATCTGATTTTCAGAGGCGTAAACCATGCCCAGTTCTTCAATTGCAATCTTTCTGATTTCGTCATAATCAACTGCAGTTTCCATTTTACTATACTCATCATCATTTGCAAGAGTCAAATTATTGAGAGTAGTCTCGTAAAATGCGATGTCATCAACCATTTTCGTAATTTCCGACTGAAGCTTTAAATAGGAAACAAGTACGTATCCCATGACAACCAAGGCTACTGTAAGAAACATGATATACAAAAAGCTCATACACATCTTGCTTTCCTTTTTAGCTTCTGACTCATAGTCTTTCAGTGTATGAAAATCCGGGCGTTCTTCCAACGCTCTCTTTACATCGATATTTCTTGCTGCCGCTCCGGTAATATATGCATTTTTCTGTCTTCCCTGACTGTAAACTGCCATTTAATTTTAAATCCTTTCAAAAATTCTTAATTTAGCACTCTTTGACCTTGAATTATCCATAAGCTCCTGTTCACTTGGTAAAATAGGCTTTTTATTAACCTGTTTTCCCTTTGATACCTGTCCGCACACGCAAACCGGAAAGTTCTTTGGGCAGATGCATGGGTCTTCGTTCTTTCTAAATGAAGTCTTTACAATTCTGTCTTCTAAAGAATGGAAGGTGATGATTGCAAATCTTCCACCGGGATTTAAAAAATCAATCATCCCATCCAAAGAGTCTCTTAATACGTCAAGCTCGTGGTTGCATTCAATTCTGATAGCCTGGAAGGTACGCTTACTGGGGTGTCCTTTCGCAGCCCTGAATTTCATTGGAATCGAGGCTTTTATTATTTCATTTAATTCAAAAGTAGTTTCGATTGTCTTAAACTCTCTTGCTTCACATATATGCTTGGCAATATTCTGAGCAAACTGATCTTCACCGTAATCCCTGATAATTCTGAAAAGTTCTTTCTGAGAATAGGTATTAACAATATCCCTGGCTGTAAGTCTCTGACGTAAATCCATCCTCATATCAAGGTCTGTATCGTATTTATAGGAAAAGCCCCTTTCCACTGTGTCTAACTGGTATGAGGAAACGCCCAAATCAAGCAAAATCCCGTCAACGCCGGTTACGCCTCTTTCCTTTAAGGCGGCAACCGCATCCTTGTAATTGGCTCTTATGATGGTGGCATTTCCTTTATCTATATATTCTTTAAGCCTTTTGGTTGAAGCATTTATTGCCGCCTCATCCTGATCCACTCCGTAAAGATGTCCCTTTTCTGAAAGCCTTTTTGCTATCCTTAAAGAGTGTCCTGCGCCTCCTATTGTTCCGTCTAAGTAAATACCATCCGGCTTTATATTCAGATTTTCAATTGTTTCATTAAGCATTACCGAATAGTGATTAAATTCCATTTTTTACCTGTTATATTCCAAGGTCTGCCATCTTCTCTGCGATTTCATCCATGTCAGATACCTGTGAAGCTGCTTCCCATTTTTCCTTTGACCAAATTTCAATTCTGCTTGCAACGCCTATAAGTACTACGTCCTTTTCAAGACCTGCGAAATTTCTTAATACCTGTGGAAGTAAAATTCTTCCCTGCTTGTCGATTTCAACTGCCGCAGCACCTGCCAGCATAAAACGGGCAAAGGTTCTTGCGTCTTTGTTTGTTAAGGGTAAAGCTCTTAATTTATCTTCCAACGCTTTCCATTCTGTGTTGTCATATGCAAACAGACAGCCATCCAAACCCTTTGTCACAACGAATTCACTTCCGAGTCCGTCACGAAATTTCGAGGGAATGATCAGTCTGCCCTTTTCGTCCACTGTGTGACTGTATTCTCCCATGAACATACCGATCACCTCTTATTCTTCGGAACGAAATTTTACCACTTTCACCCACATAGCATCCACTATCTACCACTTCTAACCACATTTTATATTAAAATATCTTATTTTGCAATACTTTTCAATGTTAATAATTCGTTGTAATTTAATTTTGTTGTAAATAATTGCGCAAAGCGCGGTCGTATCTTCTGCATATTCCTTACGCGCAAGTGCACAAAAAAAGGCCTTCCCGATATCTTTGGGAAGACCCTTAAATTCCATCAGTATTTAATTTAGATTATACGTTAAATAAAAATTCGATTATATCGCCATCGTTTACCACATATTCCTTACCCTCGGAGCGATACAGGCCCTTCGCCTTAACATCAGCCATCTTGCCGCCACAGTCCATTAAGTCCTTAAAGGCACATACCTGAGCACGGATAAAGCCTCTTTCAAAATCTGAATGGATTTTGCCGGCTGCCTGAGGAGCCTTTGTACCTCGTTTAATAGTCCAGGCACGACACTCCTTTTTGCCGTCAGTCAGAAAGGAAATAAGTCCAAGCAATGCATAGCTTGCTTTAATAAGACGGTCAAGGCCTGAGTCTTTCAAGCCTAAGTCCTCCATAAACATTGCCTTTTCTTCTTCGTCAAGCTCTGCAAGTTCTTCTTCTGTCTTTGCACAAATCGGAATAACTTCAGCGCCCTCAATATCGGCACGTTTCTTTACTATCTGGTAATATTTGTTGCCTTCCGGAGCCACAACTCCATCATCATCCATATTGCAGGCATAAATGATAGGCTTTAAGGAAAGAAGTCCCATTTCCTTTAATGCCTTTGCCTGGTCTTCGTCCTTTTCATCAAATTCAAAGGTTCTGGCACTCAAGCCCTTTGATAAATGTTCAATTAAAGGAGAAAGCCATACTGCCTCAGCCTTAGCCTCCTTATTGCCGGTTTTTGCAGCCTTTTCTATTTTAGAGAAGCGGTTCTGGGCAATTTCAAGGTCTGAAAGAATGAGCTCCAAATCAATGCATTCAATATCTCCGTCAGGATCTACCGGTACAGGCTTTGTGGCATCCTCCACAACGTGGGTAATGTTATCGTTATCAAAGCATCTTACAACGTGGATAATGGCATCGCATTCTCTTATATGTCCTAAAAATTTATTGCCAAGACCTGCACCCTGGGATGCCCCCTTTACAAGGCCTGCTATATCGACAAATTCAACCGTTGCAGGCGTTTTCTTGTCAGGCTCCCATATTTTGCAAAGTTCATCAAGTCTTTCATCGGGTACTGCCACGATTCCGGTATTTGGCTCTATTGTACAGAAAGGATAATTGGCAGCCTGTGCATTTGCCGTTCCTGTTATTGCGTTAAATAATGTAGACTTGCCAACATTTGGAAGCCCAACGATACCTAGTTTCATTTTTATATCTCCTTTATCTTCATATGTATATCTGCTTTTTTATATTTACTGCATTCAATTTCAAAGATACTGCCTTCATCGCTTTCACTAATCAGGTCAAAATTATAATTTAAATAGAAATCCTTTACCATTCCATTTTTGGCAGTAGGATAAAAATAGCCGACGATCTTTTTTATATTACGCTTGCAGGCTTCATCAAGCAAGGCATTCATCATGGCATCTTCCATGCCTCGTTTTAAGACTCTGCAGCTCATAAGCCATAGTCTTATATGCAATTTTGCTCCGATAATCTGTCCTGCCACTACTGTGACCAGCCCATTATCAGCAAATTTATCCGCAAGTCTTCCGCTTAAGCATATATAGTCTTCTGACCTCTGCATGCGCATTATATCATCCTCAGAGCATCTTAAGGTCGTAAGATTAAACTGATTTGATTTATTTGTAAGCTGTGCAATTCTCTGAATATACAAAGGCTCAAAGGCTTCTATGACTGCAATCATTTCAAGGCTGTCTAAATATTCATTATAATCTGAAAAGGCTGCAGCCAAACGACCCGCCTCTGCTTTTGCCTGATACATTTTCGTTTTATTTAAATCTTCCCCTGACAGGGTAGTAACCTCAAAATATCCGGAATGGTCCAGCACCTTAATATAATTTTCCGCTCCATTAAGCGCCGGTGTTGCCACTTCCGGAATCTGAGCCGAAACAATTTCTCTTTCCGCCGGATTGTCATCTGCAAAAACAAAGCTGTCAGCGCCAAGCGCCAGTTCATCCGCAATTTCAAGCAAATTTTGGTCCTTAGAATTCCAATTAGCCTTGATATCAACAAAATCGTTTGGTCTTAAAATTCCGTCAGGATGATTTAACCCTGCAATGGCATTGTCCATTTCATTTTTAGAATTAACCGTAAGGACTACACCTATATCTTTAAGCTTCTTTAAATATTCCTGAAATTCCGAATATACCTGTCCCTTAGGTACCTCCGGACCTATTTGTATTCCTTCTACACCGTCGTCTCCGACAACTCCGCCCCAAAGTGTATTGTCTAAATCCAGGGCTATAGCCTTTTTATTTTTACCGTAAATTGATTTTATTATATTAGCTACACTCTGGGCAACGTAAGGCATGGCATCCATACACATGGCGCATTTATACATATGCCAGTATAATGAATTATTCCATTCAGACAAACCATAATCCTGTGATAGATATTCAATATCATTAATGTAAAAATTATCCTGATTCATGGCATACTGATAAAATTTCTGATTCAGACGGGAAATATAATTACTCCTGCCTCTGTAATCCCATATATCACGATTGCCTAAAAGACGATAGTTGGGACGATCAAAATTATTTTGAATAACAGGGCAAAAAAATTTATCCTCTAACGCCTTCCACATTGTTTCAAAACGGTTATATTCCACATTCAGTTTTTCATCGACAGTCTGCATAGAATCCGTCATTTCCGGAAAAGTTTCTATATTTCTCCAGTTTGTGTGAATATAAATAATATCCGGTTTAAAGTTATTAAGACCTTCAGACCCAAACATTGCATCCTGCCAGAACCGTCCGTACTCAGACTGATAAAATTCAGCACAAATTCCATAATACAGTAAAAAATTATCAAGCTGATCTACAACTTCATTGGTCGTGGACCCGCCCAGAACAGCAATCCTTTTCTTTATAAAAGTA
>CAVIIX010000001.1:0-173398 GCA_963643225.1 Lachnospiraceae bacterium | reverse complement strand
AGCAGTTCTCTTTTTATCTTCGCTTTTTTTCTATAAAGATTTTTTGTATCTAAGGGATAGTCAAAAAAATTCATATTTTCACCCACATACAGATTTATGCTTCACACCTTTGAGATTATAACATTAATCATGTCACCGACATTTTTTAAGCTAATTATTTCATCCATATCAAAGCGGATTTCAAATTCATCTTCTACCATCTCTATAAGATTCATCTGCATTAAAGAATCCCAGCCGGCTATATCACTTGCTACCGTTTCATCAGTGACGCATAAATTTTCGTCATCAAATGCATCCTTAAAAATTTCATTTACCTTAAAAACAATATCTTCTTTGTTCATATTAATCCCTTCATTCAACCGGTATCTTCCCTATTTCATAAGGAACGGTTTGTTCTTTTTTTAAGTCAAATTCATAATTTTCAAACTTCAATGTGTTTTTACCAAGATTTTCTTTAATATCCTTAAGTAAAACAGGATACGCTTCATTTAAATCAACTACCGTCAGCTGATTTTTATCCCATTCTGTCAAAACTGCAACGCCATTTTTTATTAAAAATTCATTGGTAACACACACTTCCTGCATTACATCCATATCTCTTACATACATAGAATACATTCTTGTTTCAACATATCCGTTTGCGTCACAATATTTGCCAAAAAAATATTTAAGATGTCTGTATGGTACTTTTGCGCATTGTTCTACATAATGGCAAAAGGTCAGTCCCTGAAAAGCCTCAATGTTAAAAAGCAGCTGTTTTGCTTTATGAGTTCTGAAAAAGAAAAACGGGGAAGCCTCTCCCCAGGCATCCTGATTACTCATATTAACCAATTCATCTTTGTATTTACCACAAACCATAAAAGAATATAGCGGATGCCTTGTTCTTTTAAAATCCTTTCGGTTTTTTAAAACAAAGTTTGAAAAGGCACCCACCTCACCCGGTGTCTCATAATAATCAAAGCCTTTACCCTTACAAAATGCCCAGGAAAAAACCGGAAAAAGTAATGTGCCTGTATCTCCGACCGTTTCCTTTAAGGCATCAACCATTTTATCAAGAAACAAATTTTTTTCGGACCTTCCTCTTAACCCAAATTTTTCTTTTGCGTTAAACAATGCCTGTGTCACATCCGAAGAAACATATAAAATATCACCCTTGCAAATATTTAAGTCACGCAAGGCAGTCTTTAGACCATTTAAGTAATCATCCATTTCCTTGTTCATTTAATACATCTCCATAGTCCTATTCTTCAAAGGCGTTTTCTTTAAAATCAAGCAGACCGCAGGCTGAAATTTTATTTTTAATCTCAATCAGCTTTTCTGTTGGTGCATAAACGATATTGCTAAGATCGATTAAATCATTTCTGCCATCAGCATAGGTTATGAAATCCATCATAACCAGTACTTCATCGTATGAGCCTTTTTGACTGATTGTTGGATATAAGCCTCTTTTACCAAGCTGTGGGTCTCCAAAAGTATTTATTTTATAATAATAATTGTTTTCAAAAGTATTTACTATGCTTGTGACAACATCGTAACTACCCTGAAAGCCCTCAATACTGACAAAATCCATATTATCTGCAGAAGTGTGATATTCAGGATATTCGCCATACTTGGATCTAAAGAATGCAACAACAGGGAGTTCACAATTTGGTCCTCCGTATTGTCTTTCATCAGAGCCCCTTTTCTTAAATGAATATGTCTTATAGTTATCATTTGTCTTAAATTTTAATATATTCTTTAAAACCTTGTCTGCCATGGTACCGGCATATTTTGTTTCAACGAGTCCATAGCTTCTGTTATCGCCAACGCAGGAAAGAACAAAGCCTGCCACCATATTTTTTTTCATTTCCGCAAGTCTTCCATTCTGGCTCATATAGGTTAAGGAACCGATTGTCTCAGGAATAAAAACAAATCTGTAGGTATATCTTCTGTCCTTAAGCCCTGACACATATTTAATAAGTTCGGCCTGCACAGTAGGTCCTGAACATTCGTTGTTGGCCATTGAAGGATGACAAAAATACGTAGAAAACATTATTTCTTTCTTTGATTTCCCTGGAAAAATCACATCAGCATATGTAAGATTACCATCAAAAAGCTCACTGTCTATATACATATGATACTTTCCCGGTTTAAGAGAATTTTTCATGTTTTCAGACATGCAGAAGCCGTAACGCTCTTTATAATAGGAAGTCACATAGGGAATCAAATCCGGCTGATCTTGCTGCGTATAAAGATATTTTTTTAATTCATCAAGTTCAACCCATTTATCAACCGGCGCAGAATATCCTAAAACATGCAGATTATTATTCTTTATATCAATGATATGATTACCCTGTTCATCCTCAATATATGCTTCTAAAATTTTCCATTCCTTCGGGATAGTCCAGTCAAAGGCTTGTGTGCCTGAAGGCACATTATATATAGTCAGATGGGGACCACCATCCTTACTGATAAATTCATCAATATCAGCCAGGGTCTTTCTTACCCCGTCTCCTGTCAGGCTTCTTAAATAAGGAAATATCTTTGCCGCAAAATCATACATTTCCTTTCCTTTGTTCATTTCAGCAGACATGTTATAAGCCTCTTTTCTAATATTAAGTATTGAGTGCACACCACACAATATTATGGCAAAATTTAGCAATTTTTACAATATGATATTAATTATACTTTGGCACAGCTTAAAAGCCCCGGCATTAAAATAATACCGGAGCTTTTAATTAAAGCTTATATTTTCTTACTTCCGAATTTTTAGGCTTCGGACGCCATTTTATACCCTTAGGACGATTTTCAAGCACCCCGCACAGGGCTCTTATGATGCCCCCGTGGCACACAATAAGCACATTTTCATATTCCTTTTCTTTTAATTCATCCAAAAACGAAGTGCTTCTTTCTACCATAGAGCTTATAGTTTCAACTGTTTTAGGCGCAGTTATCACTTCGGGCCACAGCCAGTAAAGCGTCATATGAAGGCCTAAGTTCCAATATTTACGACGTTCATATTTTCCAAAAGAAACTTCTGTCAAACGCTCGTCTATAATTATGTTTTCTTTTGCAGTACCTGATAAAATGCATGCGGTCTCTATGGCACGTGACAAGGGGCTTGAATATACCGCATCAAATTTAACATAAGAAACAGATTCCGCCGCAATGCGGGCCTGCTCTCTCCCTGTATCGTTTAAAGGCTCATCAATCTGCCCCTGCATAAGCTTGTTTTTGTTTAAATCCGTCTGACCATGACGGGCAATGTAAATGTTCATTCTATGCGTTACCTTTGTCAATTATATTCCTTAATCCCCCACTTTGTAAAAAAGATTTTCAAAGGATGGTTTTGTCTGAATTCAGGAAGGCTTTCTCTTCCCTTTTCAGTAACCGGACGCACCCAGCCTCCTGAGTGCATGTGTATCTGCATTATTACAAATCTTATTGGTTCATCTATATAGGAGCATATAAACACAAATAAAAACGGAAGCTTCCACACAAGACCGGACAAGCACAAAAGAGGTAAATTAAGTACATACATAAAGCCTATTTCAAGGCAGGTGCCGGTAATGGCATCCCCTGAAGCCCTGAAGGTATCATTGGATATCCAGTTACTCATACGAAGCACCGCTATTACACAATATACCAAAAGCATCTCAACCGCATAATTAAAGGAAATACCAAAAAGTCCAAGTAAATGTAATAAAGGCGTGCGGAAAGCGTATATGCCAAGCACCACAAAAAGAATTGTGCTAGCGCATAGGTATACGCATCTGTTTGCTATATAAAAGGCTTCTTCGTGTTTACCTGCACCTACTCTGTTACCCACAAGCACACCCGATGCATTTGAAAAGCCACTAAAGAAAGCAATTACCAGTCCTTCTATTGTCCTAAATACTGCCAGAGCTGCAATTGTTTCTTCCGCCTGACGTCCGAGTACCATGTTGATAACAAGGTTAGAAATTCCTATTGCAATTTCATTACAGATAATAGGAAAACACTTTATGTAAAATTCTTTTGTTAAGGCCTTTGTCCACTTAAAATGCTTTGAAACATTAAATAAATAATGGTATCCCTTAATGCGTGCCAGGATAAGAATCAGTAAAGCATTTACTATTGAAGCAATAACCGTTGCAACAGCGGCGCCTTCAACGCCCATGGCAGGAGCGCCTAAATGCCCGAATATAAGCACCCAGTTAAAGAAAATGTTGGTACATACAGAGGCAATGGAAGCAATAAGCGGTATCCTTACCTGATCTGTTGAACGAAGCAATCCGTTCATTGCCATTGAATAAACCGAAAATATATAGCCTATTCCTACAATTCTTAAATATTTTGCGCCGATTTCTCTGTATACTTCCTTATCCGTATAAATGCTCATAACAAATTCGGGAGCAAATACAGCTAATGCTGCAAAAATAAAAGCCACCGTCATCATGGAAGTAAGTGTCATACCGTAAGCCTTATTAATGCCTTCATCATCCTTTGCACCATAGAACTGGGAAAAGAAGAGCATTCCGCCACCCATTAGCCCCCAGTAGCAGGAAAACATTAAAGATGAAAATTCCGCACATAGTCCTACTGCTCCAACGGAGGTTTCTCCGATTGAGCCAATCATTGCAGTATCCACCATACTGCCTGTCGTAGAAAGCAAATTCTGACATGCAACCGGTAGGGCTATTGAAAATACACCTGCTAAAAGTGTTTTAAAATTCATTTTTGATTTATTCATAAAAAACTCCTAACAAAAGAAATTTATTAGATTAAAAGACTTTTGTCAATCTAAAAAGGAGTTTTAATTCACCTTATTGCTCCACATGCAAAAGTTCATGGGAAAGCTTTCCGCATGGCTTTATAAAGAAGTCCTTATAAAGGTTTATTACATCCGGATTTTCATGAGAAAATCTTAAAGGAGCATTATTATCAAGATTTCTTAAAACAAGGCTTCTTTCCAAGGATAATTCCTCTCCGTCAAAAATAGGCTGACCGCCGCCGCCCACACAACCTCCCGGGCATGCCATTACTTCAACAAAATCGTAATGTACTTCTTTTCTTTCGATGGCCTTTAAAAGCTTGTCAGTTTTACCTAAGGAATTTACTACCGCCACTTTTACTAAAGCACCGTTTAAATCAAATTCTGCTTCCTTCCAGTCGCTTTCATACATATCAGAGCGTATTTCCTTAAAGGCCTCCGCATCAGGATTTTTATTAAGGAGTAAATAATATGCGCTTCTCAAGGCTGCTTCCATTACACCGCCTGTAGTGCCGAATATAACGCCTGCACCCGTAATGTCTTTTAAAAGTTCATCGCAGTCACGTTCTTTTAATTCAAAGGGATCGATATGGGCAGTTTTAATCATGCGGTCAAGCTCACGAGTAGTAAGTACGATATCAACAGCCTTTCCTGCGTATTCCTTATAAAATAAGTCCTGTTCGCATTCAGCCTTTTTGGCTGTACAGGGCATAATTGAAACCGTCACTATATTATTTGGATCAATTTTCCTTTGCTCTGCAAAATATGTCTTCATGACGCTTCCAAACATCTGCTGTGGTGACTTGGCAGTTGAAAGGCGTTTACGTAAATGAGGATATTTATTCTTTAAAAATCTTACCCAGCCTGGACAGCAGGAAGTAAACATGGGGTATTCTTTTGTATCGCCCTTTGAAAATCTTTCTAAAAATTCAGAGCCCTCCTCCATTATGGTTAAGTCTGCCGTAAAGGCGGTATCAAAGACATAATCAAAGCCCATCTTCTTAAGGGCATCCGTCATTTTTCCAACTGTTGCTTCTTTACGTGTAAGTCCCAGGCTTTCTCCCCAGGCAGTACGTACTGCAGGAGCCACCTGCACTATAACTGTTTTTTCAGGGTTGTCTATTGCATCCCATACCTTTTCCGTATCATCTCTTTCTTTAAGAGCGCCTACAGGGCAGTGAGTAATGCACTGACCACACAGAGCACAGTCAGACTTTTCAATAGGCATATTGTTTTTAACGTTAACGGTGGTTCTGGAGCCTGTTCCCTCCACGTCCCATATATTTACACCCTGTACCTTTTCACACACATTTACACATCTCATGCACTTTATACACTTTAAGGAATCCTTAATTAAGGGAAATTCCTTATTCCATTCCTGGTATTCATAATGAGTGGTATAGGGCATTTCCTGAATGTTTAATTCATTGGCAAGACTTTGTAAAGAGCAGTTGCCGCTTCGCACACAGGTGGCACAGTGAGCCTTATGCTGGGATAAAATCATTTCAACAGTTCTTTTGCGGTTTTTACGTACCTTACTGGAATTTGTAAAAACAACCATTCCCTCTTCCACAACATTGTTGCAGGAAGTAACAAGCTTTTCTTTTCCTTTAATTTCAACAACGCATACTCTGCAGGCGCCGATTTCATTAATGTCTTTTAAAAAGCAGAGCTTTGGAATTGGAATTTTTGCATCTGTAGCTGCCTTTAATATGCTGGTGCCTTCAGGCACTTCTATATTTTTATTGTCAATTGTAAGCTTTACCATATCTTTTCTCTGCCTCCCTTAAAGATTCCAAATCCAAAATGGTCGCACCTTAAGCATCTTGAGGCTTCCTGATTACATTCACATTCTGTCATGAGATTTTCAATTCCTTCAAAGTCACACTTTCTTATTGAAGCTTCCCTTTCTGTTAAGTTGACTCTTCCGCAGGGAGTTCTGTCAAAAATCGAAGGAGCTGGCACATCCACGTCTGCACTTATCAAATGATGATATCCTAAATATTCATCAATATTGGCAGCACATACCTTGGCAGCATAAATAGCCTTTACTACCGTTGCAGGGCCCGTAGCACAGTCGCCGCCTGCAAATACTCCCGGAAACAGTTCTACCGTTCCGTCACTCTTTGTCTTAATGGCGCCCCGATTAACAGGAATACCGTATTCTTCAAAATGTAAGGCTTCAATATTCTGGCCGATTGCCTTAATTAATACATCGCAGGGAATAACATATTCATCCTCACCGTTTGCTTTAACAGATGCTCTTCCGTCTTTAATTAAGCTTATCATCTGAGGCTGCACCCTTAATCCCGTAACCTCATAATCTGAATTAACTTCTATACTGACAGGTGCCTTTAAAGAAACAATTTCAACGCCTTCCGCAACAGCGCCTTCTATTTCTGAAGAAAGGGCAGTCATATCTGCCACGCGTCGTCTATACACAATGCTTACTTTTTTTGCACCAAGTCTGACAGCACTTCGTACCGCATCCATGGATACGTTACCACCACCTATAACGCACACTTCCTTGCCCGTTAAGTCTTCGTATTTTCCCTTTCCAACGTTTCTTAGGAAAGAAACTGCACTCATAACACCTTTTGCATCCTCATGGTCGATTCCAAGCTTTTTATCTGTGGAAGCGCCGATTGTAAGAAGCACTGCATCGTATTCTTTTCTTAATTCTTCAATGGAAATATCTTTACCCACATATGTATTTGTTTTTGCAATTACTCCGGTTTTTAAAATGGCATTAACATCTTCATCAAGCTTATCCTTTGGAAGGCGGTAATTTGGAATACCGTATCTTAACATGCCTCCTAACTTTTCTAAGGATTCATATATAACCGCCTGATGACCCATAAGCTGCAAATAATAGGCAGCGCTTAAGCCGCCTGGGCCTCCGCCGATAACCGCCACTTTTTTGCCTGTAGAGGGCTGGCATTTTGGAGGCTCCACCTCCCCTGCAAATTCACAGGCCATTTTCTTTAATCCCCTTATATTAACAGGACTGTCAATCATATTGCGGCGGCATCTTGCCTCGCAGGGATGCTCGCATATAAAGCCGCAGGTAACCGGAAAAGGATTGTCTTTTCTTATTAAGCGAACCGCATCCTTATAACGTCCCTCCTTTACAAGGGCAATGTAACCTGGAATATCAACTCCAGCAGGACAGGATGTAACGCAGGGTACCGGCTGCTCGTAATGACAGGTGCAGCGCTTTTCGCGTATATGTGCTTCATACACATCCCTGCACTCTCTTACTCCCTTATAAATCATTTCAGCCGCTTCGTAGCCTATAGCACAGTCAGCAGTCTCCATAATGGATTCAGCAGTGCTTTCAAGTAAATCAATATCAGAAAGCTCTGCCTTTCCCTGTAAAATAAGTTCACAGATATCCTTAAGCTGTGTAAGACCTACTCTGCAGGGTACACACTTACCGCAGGACTGGGCATGGCACAGCTCCAAAAAGGCTTTAGACATATCGATAAGGCATAAGCCTGAAGGGCTTGATTCTATTCTTCTTTCAAGCTCCTTATAAAGTCCCTCAACCACCACCTGAGCACGGCCGGGATTGGACATTTCTAGTCTGCTCATTTTTCTCTCCTTGTTAAAGATTAAACAATCTTTGTATTATTATAATTGCGCATAAGGAAAGTGTAATGGCAAAAGCTTTTAAAATCAAGCATTGTTATTTTTTTAATTATATTATTTATTTTTTAACAAAGTTTGCGAAGCATTGGCACGTAGTGCCTTTTTTGCAATATAGGATTTCCTATATTGCAAAAAGACTTTCGATTGCGAAACTAAGCGCCTGGCGCGGTCTCTTAGGCGACATATTCCTTACGCGCAAGTGCACATATGGCAAAAAAAACGCCTTAAATAATTAAGACGTTTTTAAAGGTCTACATTCTTAAAAGAAGCTCTTTCCATGTTATTTTCCCGTTTTTAATGTAGGTTCTTGGTACTCTCTTACTTACGGCACAGGTTAATTCATAGGGAATGGTATCTGCTATTTCAGATAATGTATCGATTGAATTGTTTTTACCGAATATTTCAATTTCACTTCCTGCATCAACCAGTGGCTTGTCTGTCAAATCAATCATACACATATCCATGCATATTTTACCAAGCACCCTTGCAGGACCTTCCTCAGTTAAAAGTGAGCATTTATTTGACAGGCTTCTGAAAAAGCCGTCTGCATAACCATAAGGAAGTACCCCTACTCTTGTAGTTTTTTCTGTTTCAAATATACCGCCGTAGCTTATTTTAGTGCCTGCAGGATATACCTTAACGGTGCTCACAATGGTCTTAAGGGTCATAACAGGCTTTAAGCCTAAATTCTTTGCAAACGGCCCGTAACCGTATAATAAAAGTCCTGGACGCACCATATCTAAATAAGTCTCTGGATATTTTGCAACAGCTCCAGTATTTGCGCAGTGTTTAATATTAAATTTCTTTCCTGATTTTCTTTCTACCTCTGAGCATACATCCGTAAATAATTTAAACTGATGAAGGGTATAATTTAAATCTTCAACACCTTCTTCATCGGATACTGCAAAGTGGGTAAAGATGCCTTCAGGTAAAAGCCCTGGTAAATTAATTGCTTCTATAATGCCGTCAACTCCTGTATGGAAAAAGTCTCCGTCCACAAGATAGCCAAGACGTGACATGCCTGTGTCCACTTTAATGTGAATCTTAAGAGTGCCTCCGCATTTAACAGCTTCCTCTGAATATTCTATAGCCTTTGCTTTACAGGTAACTGCCTGGGTTATGTCGTATTTTATTAATCTTTCAACCTGTTCCCTGGGAGTGTGCCCCAAAATCAAAATAGGCATTTTAATATCGTTAAGCCTTAATTCCATGGCTTCATCAATGGAACTTACTGCAAGATAATCTGCACCGTTTTCTTCAAGGGCTTTTGAGACTTCAATTGCACCGTGGCCGTAGGCATCAGCCTTTACTACCCCCAAAAATTTTGTGTTTTCACCGATTTTGTTCCTTAAGGTCTTATAATTATGAATCAAGGCATCCAAATCAATTTCAGACCAGGTTCTTTTTAAAGTTGATTCTATTTTCAAAGATTCCATTTTATCCCCCAAAGCCTATTTATATACAGGCTTTTTATTTTTAAGCTCTTCATAAATCTCCCTATAATTTTCGTATCGGATTTTACTTATTTTGTCGTTTTCGACCCCTGCCTTTATTCCGCACACAGGCTCGTTTATATGCACACAGTTATCGTATCTGCAGGTATTTGAAAAATCGCTGAATTCATTATAAAAATCTTTAAGTGTGTCCTTTGTGGCTCCGAATACATCAAGTGAAGTAAATCCCGGCGTATCCATTATGTAGGTGCCTTTTTCTATGTAAAGAAGCTCTGCATGTCTGGTTGTATGTTTTCCTCTTTCCGTTTTAACGCTTATGTCTCCTGTTTCCATATAATCTGTATTGCATAATAAGTTAATTAAGGAAGATTTTCCGACGCCGCTTGGACCTGCCACAACAGTAGTTTTATTTTTCAAAATATCCTTTAAGGCATCAATTCCCGCGTTTTCCCTGGCACTTACAAACAATAAGGGATAGCCTGCATCAATGTAGGCTTTACGTATTGCTTCAGCATCCTCTGAAGGCACTAAATCGTCCTTATTAAAAACTATTATACAGGGTACGCTTTCAGCTTCCATATAAATTAAAAATCTGTCCAGTAAATTAAAATTAGGATCAGGGCTCTTAGTTGCAAAAATCACAAGTGCCTGATCCACATTAGCGCAGGCGGGACGAATCATTTCACTTTTGCGTGGCAAAATAGAAACTACATTTCCCGTCATCTTTTCTTTATCTATTATATCTATTTCAACATTGTCCCCTACCAAGGGCTTTGTTTTTTCATTGCGAAAGGAACCTTTGGCCTTACACTCAAAGGTTCCTTCATTTTCAATATTTACATAGTAAAAACCGGCAATACCTTTAATAATCTTACCTAGCATTACTTAATTATCCTGTACCTCGAAATTAATATCTCTCTTTATAGTACGTGTTTCTTTGATTGTTTCAGTCTTTGTCTCGATTGTGGTAGTGGCTTCTTCCCCTTCTCCGGTTGTAACCTCTACGTCTGTAGTCTTTTCTATAGTTACTTCATAGGTAAGGGTAATGGTGCCGCAATTTGAACCGCTTATGTTCCAAAGATTGACTGGTACCGGGAAGGAAGTAGTTTCTGTTGAATAAAGCTCCTTACCATCTAAAGCATTAACAACAATCTTAACACTTGTACCACTTTCATAATCTGCATCCTCGGCGGTTGAAGGCGCATTTACATTGTCATTGTAACGATAAAGAATTACTTCTTCAGGCTCCGCACCCTTACTGATCTGTAAATCTATAATGGTACCTCTGGCTACTTCAGTGCCTGCGGTTAGGTTCTGATAGCATACGTAATTTTCAGAATAAATATTATTATAAACTTCAGCTACTGTATTAACCACAAATCCTGCTTCTGTAAGCTCAAAAACAGCGTCCTCGCATACTTTACCTAGTACATTTGGAACGGTAACTAAATCCTGAGCTTCACCAAGGCTTACTGTAATGGTAACTGTAGAGCCTTCAGGCGCTTTTGCATCTCCTTCAGGAGACTGCGAAATAATGTTTCCTTCAGGAACGGAAGCTGAATATTCCTGTAAAATATCCACCTTAAGGTCCATATCCATAATGGCTTTATTGGCTGCATTTAAGGTAAAGCCTATTACATCCGGCACGATAACGCTTGTGGAACCGGAGCTTACGGTTAATACAATTTCAGCTCCCACATCCACCTTTAAGCCTTCCTTAACACTTGAGGAAATTACCATACCTTCTTCTTCTGTTTCTGATTCCTGATAGGTAATCTTATATTTAAGGTCATTTTCTTCTAAGATTTTAACTGCCTTTTCATAATTCATTAAAGTAACACCCGGCATAATAATCTGTTCAGGCTTTTCTACCGATACAGAAACCGGTGTTGAAGTATTGTTCTTTTTATTAAGCTTTGCGGTGCCTATTGTATTTACTATCAGGAAAATGGCAATGGCACAAATAATTATCCCCACCACAATTGCAAGTATGGTGGTGATTTTATCCATCTTTGAATCGTATTCATCCTCAGCCTGTAGATTAGGATTCTTTGGAAGTTCACCCGTAAGCTCCTCCTGGAAGGGCTGAGTCTTTCTTAAGGCTTCCATCTCTTCCCCGGTTACGGTTCTTGTTTCTCCCAAATCATCTTCGTTATTTATTTTAACGAAGTCTTCATCGGGAGTGATAAAGGATTTCTTTAAATCTTCTATTAAAGCACCCATTGTCTGATAACGCTTATCTGGGCTCTTCTGAGTACACTTAAGCACTATCTGTTCAACGGATACTGGAATGTCGTCAACAAATTCTCTTGGGGAAGGCATTTCCTCCTGAATCTGCTTAATGGCGATTGCAACGGTTGTGTCTCCGTTAAAGGGTACACGTCCCGTAAGCATTTCAAATAAAGTAATACCAAGTGAATAAATATCACTCTTTTCATCTGAATAGCCGCCGCGAGCCTGCTCTGGAGAAGTATAGTGAACAGAGCCCATTACGTTGGAGGTGATGGTATTGGAAGTAGCTGCCTTTGCAATACCAAAGTCAGTAACCTTTACCTTTCCTTCCTTTGAAATAATAACATTCTGAGGCTTAATGTCTCTGTGAATAATCTTGTTATTATGAGCCGCCTCGATACCCATGCCTATCTGAATGGCAATGGTAACAGCTTCTTTAACCGAAAGACGTGCCTTCTTTTCAATGTACTTTTTAAGGGTAATGCCCTCTACAAGTTCCATTACAATATAATTAATGCCGTTTTCTTCGCCTACATCATATACGTTTACGATGTTAGGATGCATAAGGCCTGCTGCAGCCTGAGCCTCAACCTTAAATTTTGAAACAAAATTGGCATTTTCCGAAAACTCTGACTTGAGCACCTTAACGGCAACAAATCTGTTTAATTTATGACATTTAGCTTTATAGACATCAGACATTCCGCCAGTTCCGATTTTCTCGAGAATCTCGTATCTGTCGCCTATCATCATTCCTATTTTAACCATATATATCCTCGTAAATATTTAACTAGGCTGACTCCCCGTATGGGTCAATTACAATAACGGCTACGTTATCATTGCCACCGTTATTGTTGGCGGCTTTTATAAGCTTTTCAACCTTACTTACAATATCCTTTTCTGACTTTAAAATCATAAGTATTTCTTCATCCTCAAGCATGTTCGTAAGGCCGTCAGAACACATAAGTACCAAATCTCCCTTCTTTAATTTAACCGTAAAGAAGTCTGGTGAAATTGTTTCATCGGCACCTACCGCTCTGGTAATTATATTTTTCTTGGGATGATTCCTTGCACTTTCTCTGTCAATGGAACCTACCTTAATCATTTCCTCTACATAGGAATGATCTTCGGTTATTTGCCGAATATCGTTTTTAGATACCACATAGGCTCTAGAATCGCCTACATTAGCTACCTGCAATAAATCTCCTATTACTGTAGCCACCACAACGGTTGTACCCATTTTTTCAAGCTCTGTTGATTCAAGCGCCTTCTTTCGGATTTCCTGATTGGCCATTATAATGGCTGCCTCGAAAATCTTTCTAGGATTAGTCTCAGGAAAAGCTTCTACTACTTTTTTAATGACCTCAACGGTATAAGAAGACGCATATCCACCTCCGTTGTAGCCTCCCATGCCATCCGCGACCACAAATAAATTGGGCAGATTACCAATGGGCTCTTCGTGGGTATACACAAAGTCCTGGTTCATTGTGCGCTTTTTACCAATATCGGTTAAGCAAAATGTTTTAAGCACCCCTGCCCTCCTAATGTGATTCGTCCATTACCTTCTTGCGAAGCTGTCCACAGGCACCGTCAATATCTCTGCCCATTTCCCTTCTAATAGTAACATTTATTCGGCTTTTTTCAAGTTTATTTTTAAAGGCTACTACCTCCGGATGCTCCGTTTCCTTAAAGTCTCTTTCCTTGATTGGATTAACTGGAATAAGGTTAACGTGGGCCCCTGCTCTGCCTGCAAGTTTGATTAATCCTCTGGCATCATCATCCGTATCGTTAACGCCTCTTACCAAAGAATATTCAAAGGTGATACGCCTGCCTGTTTTATCAAAATAATATTCGCAGGCTTTCATAAGTTCTTCTATTGAATATTTATTGGCTATAGGCATAAGCTCTCTTCTCTTTTCATCCGTAACGGAATGTAAAGACAAGGCTAATGTAATTGATAAATTTTCATCTGCAAGCCTGTACATATTTTCAACAATGCCGCAGGTAGAAACCGTTATATTTCGCATACTTATGTTAAGGCCTGCTGCAGCCGTTAAAAGCCGTATAAATTTAAGAAGATTATCATAATTGTCCATGGGTTCCCCTGTCCCCATTACTACTACATTCGAAACTCTTTCACCTGTAAGTGCCTGAATTCTGTATATCTGTTCAAGCATTTCAGAGGGCATTAAACAACGGGTCAGCCCATCTAATGTAGAAGCACAGAATCTGCACCCCATACGGCACCCTACCTGGCTCGAAATACAAACGGAATTTCCGTGATGATATTTCATTAAAACGCTTTCTACATAATTACCGTCATGAAGCTTAAATAAATATTTCTGTGTTCCGTCAATTTTAGATGTCTGAATTCTTTCAGGCTCACACTTTATTATAAAAAAGGATTCCTTTAATTTATCCCTTAATTCAAGAGATAAATTGGTCATTTCATCAAAATCCGTTACAAGCTTTTTATGAAGCCAGTCATAAATCTGCTTAGCCCTGAATTTAGGTAAATTGAGTTCAATTATTTTGTTTTCAAGCTCATTTAAGTCAAGTGACTTAATATCGCACTTTTCCATATTATTCCTGTTTTTTTATAAACCTTGCAATAAAGAAGCCGTCTGTATGGTCTGCATTTGGCAATAGCTGTATTGCGTAATTACATTCTCTTTTTGTTTTAAAAAGCTTTGGTACGTATTCTTCCAAAGAATCCCCTTTAAAGGGCAAATTCTCCAATATGAATTTTACCATCTTTTCATTCTCTGCCTTATGTATGGTGCAGGTAGAATAAATAAGCGTGCCTCCGGGCTTTACATATTTTGAGACATTTAAAATAATATGCTTTTGAAGGTCACATATATCCTTCATGGACTCAGGCGTAACTTTATATTTTAAATCGCTCTTTCTTGATAAAACACCAAGTCCCGAGCAGGGTACGTCTGCAACCACAATATCCGCTTTATTTATTAAGCCCTCTTCACATTCCGTTGCATCAAGTACACGTGTCTCCACATTGTCTAAACAAAGTCTTTCTACATTTTCATTAATTAAGTCTACCTTTAAATCACTTACGTCACAGCTTAAAATATGTCCTGTTTTATTTAACGCCCCTAAAAAGCAGGTTTTGCCTCCTGGAGCTGCACAGGTATCAATTAAAAATGCGTTTTTCTTTTTATCAAAGCCTGCTGATAATGCTGCAAGCTGACTGCTTTCATCCTGAACAATAAGCTTTCCTTCCAAAAATCCCGGAACCGCTTCCAAGCCTTCAAAATCTGAAAGCAAATAAGTATTGTCTACATATTCACTCTTTTTAAAATGAATATTTGCTTCCTCCCACTTAATTAAAAGAGCTTCCTTATCTGTATCATTACATATATGAACGCATACAGGCTTAATTTCGCTCATGGCTTTAAGTAAGCCTTCCGCATCCTTTTGTTCTTTTATAAAGAGTTTTACTATCCATTCCGGAGTTGAATATTTTACACTGAGTCTTTTAGTCGTGTCGTCAATTTCCTCAAAGTTAAGCGCCTTTTCCTTTTCCTTACATAAATTCCTTAAAATCCCGTTTATAAAGGAACAGAATTCTTCACGGGATTTCTTACGGCACAATTTAACTGCCTCGTCACATACCGCACTGTCCGGCACATGGTCCATAAAAAGAAGCTGATAAGCACTCATACGTAAAATCACACGTACCTTAGGCTTACACCTACTTATTTCCTTTTTTGAAAACCTGTTTAAGCAATAATCAAGTGTAATACAAGAAGAGACAGTGCCTTCCGTTACGCGTTTAAAAAAGGCCTTATCTCTTGCATCAAGATAATCATATTTATTTAACACTTCTCTTATCAGAAGATGGCTTTTCTTATCTTCCGTTTCAAGAATTAAAAGAGTATCAAAAATAATTTCTCTTATATTTTCACTCATCTGTCTTCTCGCCGGTTTCTATGTGAAGGCCTCTTGCAAAATCCATTGCAGCCATTCGCTTTTTACCTTCGGTCTGCACCTCCAAAAGTTCTACCGCGCCGTCTGAAGCTTTAATATATATATGCTTCTTCGTAACTATAAAGGTGCCGTTTTTTAATTCCTCAACCTTAATTAAAGGATTATCGACTCTATCAACTGCTCTTGCCAAATACACCTTGAGCATCCTGCCTTTATAATAAGTAAAGGCTGTGGGCCAGTTTTGAAAGCCTCTTATCTTACAGTCAAGGAGCCTTGCAGGTGCATTAAAATCAAGAAGTCCCTCTTCCTTTTTTAAAGGAGGTGCATAGGTCGCCCTGTTTTCATCCTGTGGAATTCTTACGGCTGTACCTGCTTCAACATCTTTTAAAACGGAAATTAATAATTTAGAGCCATAAGCTGCCATCTTTTCATAAATCGAAGCTTCCGTATCCGTATCCTCAATAGGAAATTCAAATTGTGAAATAATGTCGCCCGTATCCATCCCCTTATCCATCTGCATAATGGTAACACCTGTAGTTTCTTTACCCTCTGCAATTGAACGCTGTATTGGAGCTGCACCCCTGTATTCAGGAAGCATTGAACCATGTACGTTTATGCATCCGTATTTAGGAATGTTTAAAATTTCCTCAGACAAAATCTGCCCGTATGCCGCCACAACATAAACGTCTGCAGGAATTTTCTTCAATTCCTTAACATATTCTTCTCTTTTTATTCTTTCAGGCTGATACACCCTAAAGCCCTTTGATAAAGCATATTCCTTAACTGCAGGAGCAATTAAAACACCGCTTCTTCCCTTAGGCTTATCAGGCTGAGTATACACTGCCGTTATTTCATGCCCTGCTGTAACCAAGGCTTCAAGAATGCTTTTTGCAAAGTCAGGAGTACCCATAAAA
Source organism: Lachnospiraceae bacterium (assembly GCA_963643225.1). Classification (GTDB taxonomy): domain Bacteria; phylum Bacillota; class Clostridia; order Lachnospirales; family Lachnospiraceae; genus UBA1258. Next base: position 156,470 of record CAVIIX010000001.1, on the reverse strand, counting down.
ACTATTTTCATATATTATTCTTCTTCTCCTCGAAGCTGTGAATTGTCGATTAAACCGCCAGTCACCTTTTCGACATAAAGATGGCCGTCAAGATGCTCACATTCATGCACAATAGCTCTGGCTAAAAGTTCTTCCCCCTCAAGTTCAAAGGGCTCCATATATTCGTTTAAAGCCTTTACCTTTACGTAATTTGGACGCTTAACAATGCCGGATTTACCCGGCACGCTCAAACAGCCTTCGTAGCCCTCCTGTTCTCCGCTTGTTTCTAAAATAACAGGATTAATGAGCACGTGTAAATCTTCACCGGTTGTATCAATTACAACTATTCTCTTAAGCACTCCCACCTGATTGGCAGCAAGGCCTACGCCATCAGCAGCATACATGGTTTCAATCATGTCATCAATTAAAAATTTGGTACGGGGAGTAATTTCCGTTACCTCCTTGCATACCTTGTTAAGTACTTCATCGCCCATTTCCCTGATTTTTCTAAGTGCCATAACTGCCTCCTGATTTATATTCCGTTTTGAGGATCAAAGTCAAAAAATACGCTTTCCTTAAACTGCTTTCTTTTTGATAAAGCATCCTCAAGATAGTCTTTTATTTTTATTAAATATTCATAGTCCTTAGATTTAGTATAAAACGCCACTCTGTATACATCGTTTATTTTGCTGACAGCTGCAGGTGCAGGTCCTATTACAAGTATTTTAAATTTTTCCTTTACAAGGTTTACAAGGTTTTCTGCCAAAGAAAACGCAGCCGTTTCATCTTGTCCTGTCACAAGCACTGAAAGCATATGAGCAACAGGTGGATAATCCATCAAATCCCTGTATCCTATTTCCTCTTCATAAAAGCCTGTATAATCCTGATTGACTGCATACTGTATAGCGTAATGCTCAGGCTGATATGTCTGAATCACTACGGTTCCTGGCTTATTTCCCCTGCCTGCTCTTCCTGCGGCCTGGGTTAATAAATCAAAGGTCTTTTCGGGAGCTCTGTAATCACTTTGAAAAAGTGACATATCCGCAGCCAGTACGCCCACTAAAGTCACGTTTTTAAAATCGTGACCCTTTACAATCATCTGTGTTCCTATAAGAACATCTGCTTCCTTATCCAAAAATTTAGAAAGTATATTTTCATAGCTTTCTTTTTTCTTCGTAGTGTCAGCATCCATTCTCAAGGTACGTACACCCGGATACATTTTCTGTACCGTTTCTTCTACTGCCTCAGTTCCTGCCTTAAAGCCTAAAATATATTTAGAATTACATTTAGGACAGAGCTTGTAATTATCCTGTTCAAATCCACAATAATGGCATATTAATCTGCCGTTATTATGAAGTGATAGCGAAACGTCACAATGTGGACATTTTACTACAAAGCCACATGCCCTGCAAGATACAAAGCCTGCAACACCACGTCTGTTTAAAAAAAGCATTATCTGTTCTTTCTTAGACAATCTGTCGGCAATTAATTTTTGTAAATCTCTTGATAATATTGACCGATTTCCTTCCTTTAATTCTTTTCTCAAATCGCTTACAATAACTTTTGGTAACTGGTTACCGGTAAGGCGTTTCGTTAAAGTAAAAAGTTTATATTCGCCGGTTTCGCATTTATAATAGGAATCTATTGAAGGAGTGGCAGAACCAAGTATAACGGAAGCCCTATTCATCTTAGCAAGCTGAATGGCTGTTTCACGTGCATGATATTTAGGCATAGTTTCCGATTTATAGGTACCCTCATGCTCTTCATCTATTACTATAAGGCCTAAATTCTTAAAAGGTGTAAAAAGTGCACTTCTTGGGCCGATTACAATATCAAGCATACCCTCTTTTGCCTGTTTAAACAGATCGTATTTTTCACCTGGCGAAAGGGTAGAATTCATAACGGAAACCCTGTTTCCAAATCGTCTGTAAAACCGCATAAGAGTCTGGTAGGTTAGAGCGATTTCCGGAATAAGCACAATGGCTTCCTTTCCTCTTTTTACGACATCCTCAATTACCTGCATATAGACTTCCGTCTTACCGCTTCCGGTAATGCCGTGTATTAAATAGGTTTTATTTAAGCCTCTATCAAAATCCTTCTTAATTTCTTCTGTAATTGCCTTTTGTTCGTCACTTAAGTCTAAAGAAAAATCTCTTTCAACCTTCAGATTAAGTTCAGATCTGAAAACCGTATCCTCTGAAATTTCAATAATTCCCAATTCTTCAAGCTTTTTATAGGCAGCTGCTCCGATGTGAAGCTTATCATCCAATATTTCCTTAGGTATTCTTTCTTCTTCCTTAAGGGCAAATAAAAGACGTAACTGAGCCACGCTTCGCTTTTTTATAACAGTCTCTATGTATTTATCGATTTCTTCCAAGGAAGCCCTTCGTATAACAGTTTTCTTTGTCTTTTCATTTACCTTGCTTTTAACCGGCAGAACAGTCTTCAATGCCTGTATCAGTGTTGAACCGTAATTTCGCTTCATCCAGTAGGCAAGTGAAATTCTTAAATCATTTAACGACAAATCCTTTTCTGAAACCGAATCAATATATTTTAATTTATTTTCATCAAAATCCGTTTCATCGGTTATTTCCACACAAACTGCTTTTTTTATGCTGTTGCCTGCACCAAAGGGCACATTAACTATAACCCCCGGTTCTACATCCTTAATAAGTGCATCAGGAATAATGTAGGTAAAGGGTCTGTCCACGCTTTCGTGGGATATATTTATTATTACTTTTGCAAAATTACCATTTTTCATCCATCCTCCATCGTCAAAAACGCACAAAATAATTCTATCACATTGTAAAAAATTAATAAACTTTTGATTTGTTCACACATTTTACACAAATATGTGTTATAGTTTTTTTCAAGATAGTTGATAACACTCACTATCTCCCCCCTCATAGTAGCAAAGGCTCCGGTGAACCCGGAGCCTTTGTGTTTTTACCTATAATACTTAAGTATCAGTTTGGCAGAATCGTTGCCTTTATAGGAATTAATATCAAGCTGGTAGCAAACCCCCAGCACCACGTTAATACGATTGCCGGAATGGAAATTAAAGGAGGTAGTATCATCATAAATCGAAGCTACATAATTTTCTAAAGCATCTAAATCTCCAAAGTATATCATTTCGTATATTCTTCCAAATTCATCCCTTACTTTATATTTCCCGACATTTTTATTTTTACCGATACGGTAACCAGAAATAAAGGTAAGACTTCTTAAAGCAAATAAGGGCTTATCATTACCGACGCCGTAGGGCTCCAAGCGTTTTAATTCCAAAGCCAGTGCCAAGGAAGCGTAGTCAAGAGGAAGCTCCATATCGATTTTTACAATTTCACAGAAATCATCCTCTGTTAATTTTGAATTTTCATTTAAGGCCTTTGTAAATAAAGCAAGCTTTTCTTCCGATTCAAGGGATATGCCTGCTGCAAGCTTATGACCTCCGAATTTTGAAAGTAAGCCTTTTACATTTGAGGCATTTAACCCTTCAAACATATCATAGGCTTCTATGCTGCGGCCGCTTCCCTTTAAGCCATTTTCGGTTTTTGTTACCACAAATGCAGGACGTGAATATTTTTCTCTCACTCTTCCTGCTATAATACCTGCAAGACTTTCATGACAATTTGGAAGATACACGACAAGAATATCAGGAAGTTTTTCATATTCATCAACAATTTTAAAGGCCTTTTCTGTTTCGGATATGGTCATATCCTTTCTTTCTTCATTTAAAGCCTTTAAATTATCAGCTTTTTTTAAAGCTGTTTCATAATCTTCTTCTAAAAACAAATCCATTGCCCTAAGAGAAGTATCAAGTCTTCCGCTTGCATTTAAACAGGGGCCTATTACAAAGCCTAAATGATAGGGTGTAAGTGTAAAACCTGTCATGCCCGTTACCTCAAGCAATGCCTTAAGACCTTTATTTTTGGATTTTTCCATATATTTTAAGCCCTGTTTAACCAAGCTTCTGTTTTCGTTTTTTAACTCCATTACATCACATACTGTAGCCAAAGAAACAAATTCTAAAAGTTCCTCTTTTAATAAAATAAAGTCTTTATTATTTTCAACGCCTGAATCAATTGCAAGAGCAAGGATTACCTGAAAAGCTACATAGGCTCCGCATATACCCTTAAAATTATAATTGCAGTCAGGTAAATGAGGATCGACAATTGCTTCAGCGTCCGGAATAATATATGTTTTATTATTTCCGTCTGTTTCAAAGGGCACCTCATGGTGATCCGTTATGAGCATTGTCATATTAAGAGAATGGGCATAGTCTGTCTGTTCTTTTGCAGAAATCCCGTTATCACAGGTAATGATAGTGTCTCTTCCTGCCTCGTAAGCTTCTTTTATAAGTTTAATGTTGATACCGTACCCGTCTTCTATTCTGTGGGGAATACAGTAATCACAGTCTGCCTTAAAAAAGCTTAAGCCTTTATGCAAAATAAATGTAGAACATATACCGTCCACATCATAGTCTCCTATAATGCGGATTTTTTTATTTTCTTTTATTTTTCCCTTCAAATAAAAAATAACCCGGTCCATACCATTAAGGTCAAACGGGCTATTTAAAGAAACGCCCACAGGGGATAAGTATTCACTTATCTCCTGAGAGCTTACTAAATCTTTATTTCGTAATATTCTGGCTGTTATTGGGGAAATGCCGCATTCCTTGGCTGTTTTATTAAAATCACCCGATTTACGAATTTCTACCCATTTTTCCATTTAATTATTTTTCCTTTTCAGTCAATAATATTCGCAATCCGCTTCGCTACGGCTCTACTAAAAGCGGCATTTCGTGCTTTACGAGATATTTGTATTGTAACCTGGCACCTCGTTCAAGAACACCCGCCGCCTAAAGTCAGTGGTTTTCTTTAGCTTTTATAAATTTAGTCCTGAATACAAACCACATTGCACCTGCAAGGCAGATTGAAGAATATGTACCGCACAAAATACCTACCATAAGAGGAAGTGCAAATTCCTTTACGGAGCTTACACCGAATACATATAATGCTACAACCATTACAAAGGTAGTAAGTGAAGTAAATACACTTCGTGAAAGCGTTGTAGTAATACTATCATTAACGATGTCCTTTAAACTGTACTTCTTACCGGCTTCCGCAAGATTTTCACGGATTCTGTCAAATATTACGATGGTTGCGTTAATCGAATAGCCTACAATTGTAAGCATACATGCTACAAAGGTAGAGCCTACACTTACGTATGCAAGGGCATAGAAGGTAAGTGTAACAAGTACGTCGTGGCAAAGAGCCAAAACAGAAGCTGCACCAAATCGAATATCCTTAAATCTGAACCAGATATAAATAAGCATTGCAAAACATGCTACAAGCACTGCCACAATTGTCTCTCTCTGGGATTCAGAGCTGATGGTTGAGCTGATGGTTTCCGTCTGAATAGTCTCTTTATCTACACCGAAATTATCTGAAAAATAATTGTTTAATTCTTCTCTCTTGTCTGCATCAAGAGTAACTGTCTTAAAGATTACTTCGTTGGAAGTAGTAACCTTTGTGGTGATTACATTTGCATCATTAACAATCTTCTCAATGTCAGAAACCATTAAATCATTGATTTCATCGAGGCTGTAATCCTTGTCAAAAGGAACGGTTGTCTGAGTACCTCCAAGAAAATCAAGGCTGAAATTGAGCGAATTGCCACGACCTGCAATATTTGAATTTACAAAAAGCATTGCTACAAGACCGATTGCAATTACAGCGCCTGAAGCGCCAAAGAAAATGCCTTTCTTAGATAAAAAGTCGACAGGCTTTGTTGCTTTTGCAACGCCATACCACTTAGTGTCTGTCATGCCTAAAGCCACAAGAGCTTTAAGTAAATATTTAGTAATGATAACCGCCGTAAACATTGATAAGCAGATACCAAGAGCAAGAGTCTGGGCAAAGCCTACGATTGAGCCTGAACCAATAATCCATAAAACAGCTGCTGCTATTAACGTAGTAATGTTACCGTCTAAAATTGCGCTCATGGCTTTTTCATAAGCCACCTTAATGGAAGAATCAACCGTCTTGCCGGTAGCAAGCTCTTCTCTTATACGGGCAAATATAATAACGTTTGCATCAACTGCCATACCGATTGAAAGGATGATACCTGCAATACCAGGAAGGGTAAGTGTAATGCCAAAGCCGTTTATCAGCAAAACTTCAAGTACTACATATAAAGAAAGTGCAATACCTGCAGTTACACCAAGCATCCTGTAAATTGCAATCATCATAACTACAACTATGATAAAGCCCACAACTGCTGCAATTAAGCTTGTGCTGATAGCATTCTGTCCTAAGGAAGCACCTACAACGTTTGAGCGTAATTCTTCAAGCTCAAGGTTAAGACCACCGATTCGAATGGTGCTCGCTACCTTTTCTGCTGCAGCAAAATCTTCCATACCTGTAATGGTGGCTGTACCACCTGTGATTTCACTCTGTACGGAAGGAACCGTTACAAATGCGCCGTCATAATATATACCGATTGTGTCATGGCCATTAAGAACGGCTTCCTTTGTAGCCTTTGCAAAGGAAGTGCTTCCTTCGTCTGTTAAGGTTAACGCTACGACAATCTGCTGGTTGCCCATGGAGTTAGTCTGCGAGCCTGCCTGAGCATCTGCAACCTCAGTACCGGTAATTACGATGGAACCGTCTGCTTCGATTTCTTCGATTGAACGTGTAAGGTAGGTATCCTCTGCCAGGGGACCTCCTGCATAGTTTGCAACGCCGTCGTTACCGTAATGCTTAATAAAATAGAGTGTACCCGGATTACCAAGTTCCTTTAAGATTGAATTTGCATCATATACACCCGGAATTTCGATGCTGATACGGTTATTGCCTTCCTTGTATACGGAGGCTTCTTCACTGTAGGTATATACTCTCTTTGAAAGCTTGCTTACAGTGTCGTCCATATCCTGGTCGGAAGGATTTTCTTCGCCTACAACCTGATATGTAATTGAAACACCGCCTGCAAGGTCAAGACCCAGCTTAATATCGGAAGCGCTTCCTGATTTGTTTTCGCCTATACCAAAAATGTCCAAATAACCGCAAAATAAAGTTGCAATCACGATAAGGGCAATGGTAATTATGGCCTTCTTCTTACTCATGTTACTTCTCCTTAAAATTTATTCTTCGATTTCCTGATTGTTTTCTTTTGCCGGAAGGGTCACAAGCACATTAATAATACGATTTGAACGTATGCCCTGTACCTTTAATACGGTACCATTCTCTAATGTGACTGTTTCGTTATCTTCCGGAATTCTATCAAGCTGATCCAAAATAAGACCGCCGATTGTGTCGTAGTTTTCCGAAGAAAACTCGGTATCAAGCACGTCGTTTATATCCTCAAGCTTCATTCTTGAGTCTATTAAATAGGAATCATCGATTGCCTTAATCTGGTCGGATTCATCCTGATCGTATTCGTCTCTTATCTGACCCACTATTTCTTCAAGTAAGTCTTCAAGAGTAATCATGCCAACGGTTTCGCCATATTCGTTGTTAACAAAGGCAAGAGTCATGGCCGCATTTCTCATTTCGATTAAAAGGTCATTGGTCTTTTTATATTCGTAGGTATAATAGGCTTCCCTTAAAAATTTAGAAACCGTAAAGGATTCCGTAGACTTAAGCCTTATTAGGTCTTTAATGTTAATAAAGCCTATGATGTTTTCTTTCTCTTCCTTATAAACAGGAAGACGTGTATACATTGAATCCCTGAATACCTTCATTACGTCCTTGTAGGAAGCTCCAAGTTCAATAGAAGTCATATCGATACGTGGAATCATAATGTCTTTAGCAGCAGAATCAGAAAAATCGAAAACGTTATTGATAAATTCCTTTTCATCTGCCTCGATAACACCGTCTTCGTGAGATACGTCCACATAAGAACGAAGCTCGGATTCTGTAATGGTGATGCCATCATCATTGGACTGACCCATAATAAACAATACAAATTTTGCAACCGCTCCGATTAAAAACACTATCGGAAATAAGATAATCATTAAAAGTCTTATAATGGGTGCAAAGGCTAAAGATAACTTTTCAAAATTGCGTCTTGCCCAGGTCTTAGGTGTGATTTCACCAAATATTAAAATCACAAAGGTTAAAATACCGGTTGCAATCGATACATATACATTTCCAAAGACTCTTATTGTAAGAGTGGTGGCAAGAGATGATGCACTTAAATTAACTATGTTGTTACCGATTAAAATCGTAGTTAAGCATCTGTCGTAATTATCAAATATTTTATTTAAAATTTTTGCATGCTTCTTTTCTTCATCCAGCAAGGATTTAAGCTTGGCTCTTGATATAGACGAAATTGCTGTTTCAGAAGCCGAAAAGAATGCTGATAAAATAATTAAAACAAGTAAAACAATAAGTTGTATGACACCTGTGGTATCCATATAATCCTCCGTTATTAAGTCTGTAATGGGTTAGTATAAAATTCCTTAAAGGCTAAATAGCCTTCAGCGGTTAACTGTTCCTTCTGGAATTTTTTGTTTTTATTCATCTTGGCAACTAAAATCTGCTTACCGCTTTCTCTTTCTTTCATTGCCTCATTTAATACTTCTGCGTATCTGTACTTTGGCATATCCTTTTCTACAAGGTATGCAATTTTTTCGCCTGTACCCGGCACCTCAAAGCCTGATTCAAGCAGCAGTAAAACGATTCTTTCAAAGCCGATTGAGAAGCCGCAGGCAGGAACGTTTACACCCGTAAAGTTTCCTACCATCTTATCGTATCTTCCGCCACCGCCGCAGGAACCGCCGAATTCAGGAATTGCGATTTCAAAAATTGTGCCGGTATAATAGCCCATACCTCTTACAAGAGTAGGGTCAAATACCATCTTAAAGTCTGCGCGCTTAACCTTTTCAACGCTTTCAATAATTTCCGTTAAGCTTGTGACGACCTCCTCTTCAAGAGCATCGCCGAGTACCTCTTTAATTTTCTTAAGGCCCTCAACGTCACCTGTAAACAAATCAAAGAGTGCAATGTATTTGTTTACGCTGTCTTTGTTAAAGCCCTCCTCCAAAAGCTCTTCCTTAACGCCCTCAACTCCGATTTTATCAAGCTTATCCAAAATAATGCACACTACGTCAAATTTTTCTTCATCAAAGCCTGCGTAGCCGGCCATTGCCTTTAAAAGTCTTCTTTCGTTAATACGGATTTCAAAATTCTTAAAGCCGATTTTGCCAAGTGTTGTGGTGGTAGCTAAAATAAGCTCGATTTCAGCCATGTTTGAGGCTTCACCAAGGATATCTATATCACACTGCATAAACTGACGGTATCTTCCGCGCTGAGGTCTGTCTGCTCTCCATACATTACCCATCTGTAAAGCCTTAAAGGGTGAAGGAAGGGTTGCCAAATTATTTGAATAAAACCTTACAAGTGGAACAGTTAAATCGTATCTTAAACCCATATCCGTTAAATCAGCTTCTGCTTTTGCAGCTTCAAGATTTAATTTTTCGCCTCTTTTTAATACCTTAAAAATAAGCTTTTCATTTTCACCACCCTGCTTTGAGCAAAGATTGTTGATATCCTCAAGACAGGGAGTTTCAATTGAAGTAAAGCCAAAGGAACGATAGGTTTCCTTGATAATTCTCTGTACGTAATCACGAATTTCCATTTCCTTAGGCATGATTTCCTTCATGCCTGTAACAGGCTTTTTAACTAGTGCCATTTTTATCTCCTCTTATACACCTTATTCAAGTGAAAATAATTCTTCTTTTCTCTTTATCATTTCATCAATTGACTCTATATATAAAGCCACATCTTTGACATTATCGTTTCTTACAAGCCTTCCGTCTCTTGTAATTACCTTTGAAACGGAGCCAGGACCCAGAGCCACAATAGGCTCCACCTCCTCCATAATCAGGATATTGTAAATACCAAAGCAGCCCTCCTTACTGTAGCCTGTATTTTCAAAATTTCCTGCCATGTTTTTCTGCCTGTACAAATAATAGGGCACCATGTCCATTGCTTTGGCTCCATCCTCTGCTATTTTCATGGTTTCCTCAGTATTTATCATAGTAGCATATCCCTTGTCTAAAATCCACTCATAAAGCCTTGAGCCTCGCTTTATGGCTAAAGAATGGACTGTTAAGGAATCAGGGGCTAATGCTTTAATATCTTCTATTGTTTTGTTAACCTCCGAAGCGCTCTCGCCTGGAAGCCCTAAAATAATATCCATATTGATGTTTTTAAAGCCTGCGTTTCTTGCGTCATAAAAAGCTCTTTTAACATCCTCAACCGTGTGGCGTCTGCCTATTAAATCAAGGGTTTTTTGATTCATGGACTGCGGATTTACGCTTATGCGGTTTACTTTATGCTCGTATAAAACCTTTAATTTATCTAAGGTAATTGAATCCGCTCTGCCGGCTTCGACCGTATATTCCAAAACCGTCGACATATTAAAATGAGCATCAATATATGAAAGTAAATCATCAAGCTCTGACGCCTTAAGGGTAGTGGGGGTGCCGCCGCCTATGTAAATTGTATCAAGCACTAAATCCCGTCTTGCCTTTGATACATATTCTATTTCTTTTTTAAGTGCCTCTAAATATTCCTTTACTCTTCCCCTCCATTTTGCGATTGGGTATGAAGTAAAGGAACAATATAAACAGGTAGTGGGACAGAAAGGAATATCTATGTATAGGGAATATCCTTTTTTACGCAAGGGTGATAAAACCTCAATTTCACGCTTTGCTATATCTATAGAAAGAAGCCCCTTTTCATCACTGATTAAATAGGTGTCCTTCATATATTTAAGGATTTCAGTGTCTGAAACTCCCTCTTCAAGCTTCTTTCTTGCAATTTTAGTAGGTCTGATTCCTGTTAAATCTCCCCACACAAGGGTTTTTCCAGTATATAAATTTAAACCCTTATAAACCAGTCTTTTAACAGCATTCTTTCTTGTAATTCTGTCGCTTTCAGGTGATAATGCTTCTTTTGCCAAAAGCTTACCCTCTTTATCAGCAAAAGAAAACTCAGTGTCGTATAGACAAACACTGAAGTCAGGGTTTTCTTTTCCTGTTAAAACCTTTACCTCTTCACTTGGATAAAAGGCTTTAACAAGGGAATGAATGTCGTATTCAAATTCAGACTCATTAACACTTACAATTATCATAATTAATTAATAAATGGATTGTTTTCTCTTTCGTTACCGATGGTGGTGGTGCCTCCGTGGCCGGGGTACACACGGGTATTGTCAGGAAGTTCCATGAGTTTTTCATTAATTGACTCAATTAGCTTTTTACCGCTTCCTGTAGGAAGGTCAGAACGGCCTACGCTTTCACTAAACAGCGTATCTCCTGACACTAAAATTCCCGCTTCCTTAAAATAATAGCAGGCACTTCCTTCTGTATGACCGGGAGTTGACAAAACGGTGAAGGTTATGTTCTCAATAGTGACCTCTTCCTTATCCCTAAAAAAAACGTCTGCCACTACCATAACGGGACGGTGGACGGATTCAGAGCAGTTAATATGTGAAGATTCCAAAAGCTCTTTTTCTTTATCCAGCGCATATACCTTGCAGTGTGCCTTGCTTTTTAATTCGCTTACGCCAAAGATGTGATCGAAATGACCATGTGTCAGCACAATAGCGCTTACTTCAAAGCCCTTTTCAGAAAGCTTATCGAAAATTAAACCGCCTTCATCGGCAGGATCGAAAATAATGGCTTTATTTTCGCCCTCTCTGTACACAAGGTAACAGTTTGTCTGATACATGCCAAGAGTAAGTCTTCCGATTCTAATTTCACCCATTAACCTCTGGTCCTTTCTATGTCTATGACGCTTTCGATGCTTCTCATCTTTTCAATAATATGGGTAAGAGCATCCTTACCTTCAATTTCAAAGGCTGTATTCATGGTCACAAGGCCCTGCTTGTTGACACGTGTGTTAAGAGAAAGAATACTTATATTTTTTTCTGTCAAAACCTTTGAAATATCTGCCAAAAGCCCCGTACGGTTATTGGCAAAAATGCGTATTTCAGCAGGATATTTACCGCTTATTACATCACTTTCCTGCCACTCTGCATCTATCAAGCGTACTCTGTCCATTTCCGGTAAAGAAATGACATTGACGCAATCCGTACGGTGAATGGAAACACCTCTTCCTCTTGTGACAAAGCCCACGATTTCATCACCCGGTACAGGTGAACAGCATTTTGAAAATCTTACAGCCACATCGTCGATACCCTTTACCACAATACCTGATTTGCCGATGCGTTCTTTTGCACGCATCTTTCCTGCATCGTTTAAGGCATCCTCTATTTCTTCGTCAGTCAGGTTTTTCTTACGCTCAGCTTCCAAAAGCTCAAGCATCTTGTTAACAATCTGACCTTCCTTTAAACCGCCGTGACCTATAGCAGCATAAACAGAATCCCAATCATGGAAGCCGTATTTACGCATAATGGCCCCCATGTAATCGGTAGTTAAAATTTCGGTAGGATTAACCGCGTGAGTCCTGCAGTAGTACATGAAAGCATCTTTACCCTTACTGATGTTTTCATCCTTATATTCTGCCTTAAACCACTGGGATATTTTATTTTTAGCCTGGGTTGACTTAACGATGTTAAGCCAGTCACGGCTTGGACCCTTTGAATTCTGAGAGGTAATAATCTCAACTCTGTCCCCGTTGTTAATGACATAATCAATTGTCACAAGCTGACCGTTTACTCTTGCACCCACCATCTTGTTACCAACAGCGGAGTGAATGCTGTAAGCAAAATCTATGGGGGTACTGCCTGCAGGAAGGTTTTTAACATCACCTGTAGGAGTAAAGCAGTATACGGAATCGGAAAATAAATCCAGGTCTGATTTTAGCAAATCAAGGAATTCCTTGTTATCAGACATGTCCTTCTGCCATTCAAGAATCTGTCTGAGCCAGGATAATTTTTCTTCTTCCTGCTTGGGTACCATTTTGCCGTCAGAGGCTTCTTTATACTTCCAATGGGCAGCAATACCATATTCGGCTTCCTTATGCATTTCTTCGGTACGAATCTGAATTTCAAAGGGCTGTCCCGAGGAACCGATAAGGGTGGTGTGAAGGGACTGATACATATTAGGCTTGGGCATTGCAATATAATCCTTAAATCTGCCCGGAATAGGCTTATAGATTTCATGAATTACGCCAAGCGCCGCATAACAGTCTCTTACCGATTTAACTATAATTCTGACTGCAAAAAGATCGTAAATCTGATCGATAGTCTTGTTCTGATTTACCATCTTTTTATATATACTGAAAAAGTGCTTTACTCGACCGTCAATAACTGCATCAATGCCTGCGTTTTTGATGTGAGCACTGACCTCATTAACGATTGTCTGAATATACTTTTCTCTCTCACTCTTTCTTACGGCAATAAGTCTGTCAAGCTCCTTGTAGGCTTCAGGCTCAAGATATTTTAAAGAAAGGTCGTCAAGTTCAACCTTGATTTTTGAAATACCGAGTCTGTCAGCTATCGGAGAATAGATATCCAGTGTTTCTCTTGCAATACGCTGCTGCTTTTCACCCGGCATATGCCCCAAAGTACGCATATTATGGAGACGGTCTGCAAGCTTAATAAGGATGACCCTTATATCCTTTGCCATTGCAAGAAACATTTTTCTTAAATTTTCTGCCTGTAATTCAAGCTTTTCTTTATCCTGACTGATTTCTCTTGCAGAGTCCGACATCTGGAAAGCCTTTAATTTCGTAACACCGTCCACTAAAAGAGCTACGTCATCGCCAAATTCAGCCGCAATTTCTTCTTTTGTTAAAATGGTATCCTCCACAACGTCATGCAAAATACCGGCGCAGATTGTCTCTTTGTCAAGCTCTAAATCTGCAAGAATAATTGCCACGTAAAGAGGATGAATAATATATGGTTCACCTGATTTACGAAGCTGATCGTGATGGGCATCATTGGCTATTTTATAAGCCTTTTCAATCATTGAAATATCATCTGAAGGATGGTATTTTTTTACACGACTAATAAGGTCTCCGAATAATTCTTCGGGACTTATGAATTCTCCGATTGATTCGATTCTGCCATCATCAATGACATATTCAACATTTTCTACGGATTGTGTATTAAGTTGTTCTTTATCGATTTTATTAAAATCCATAAAGAAACTCCTTCAAAAGAAAATTTTATTTACCTGGATAAATAATTGCTGAATATAACGGAACGTTTCCTAAAAGCTTTCTGCCCTCTAAGCCCGCAAGCTCCATAAGTACTGTAACCCCTACTACCTGTCCGCCAAGAGATTCGATAAGTTCAATCATGGCCTTGGTGGTGCCGCCTGTAGCAATTAAATCGTCAACGATTAAAACCTTCTGACCAGGCTTAATCGCATCCTTATGGATTTCGATTGTAGCTGTGCCGTATTCAAGAGCATATTCCTTGGATACAGTTTCACATGGAAGCTTACCCTTCTTACGGATTAAAACGAAGGGCTTTTTGTTAATGTATGCTAAAGGTGTACCAAAGATGAAGCCTCTTGATTCCGGACCTACCACAACATCAAAGTCAACCTCCTTAACAAGCTCCTGCATGGTGTCGATTGCAAGGTGAAGGCCTTCTGCATCCTGTAATACACTTGTAATGTCTCTGAAAATAATGCCGGGTTCTGGAAAGTCTTTGATACTTCTTACATATTCTTCTAATTTTTTCATGGCTATACTCCTTAAATAACATTTACGTCATTGATATCAGCAATCAGTTTCGCTACGACTCTACTAAAGCCTTTAATAACATATAGGTCTTTTCTTCCAAGAAAAGACCTACATATTATATAATTCTTTCACTTAATTATCAATTATGAATTTAACAGTTCGTAATAAAATCCCTTTTTATTCAACAGTTCTTCATGAGTACCCTGCTCTATTATATTACCTTCTCGCATTACAAGAATTAAATCGGCGTTTCTGATGGTGGAAAGTCTGTGAGCCACAATAAAAGTGGTGCGTCCCTGCATCATGGCTTCAAAGGCTTTGTTAATGCGTATTTCCGTACGGGTATCAATTGAAGAGGTAGCTTCATCCAATATCAAAACAGGGGGAAGTGAAAGCATTAATCTTGCAATACATAAAAGCTGCTTTTCACCCTGGGATAAATTGTTTCCGTCCTGACTTATCTTAGTATCATATCCCTTTTCAAGACGACTTATAAAGCTGTGGGCATGAGCCTTTTTTGAAGCTTCAATAATTTCTTCTTTTGTGGCATCAGGCTTGCCATAGGCAATATTTTCTGAAATAGTGCCGGTTTTAAGCCAGGTATCCTGAAGCACCATTCCGATATTCTTTCTTAATACGCTCTTTTCTATTGAATCCGAAGAATTATCGTCAAATAAAATTTCACCTTCGTCAGGCTCATAGAAGCGCATTAATAAATTTATAAAGGTAGTCTTGCCGCAGCCTGTAGGCCCTACTATTGCAATGTGATCTCCCTTTTTAACATGCAAATTCAAATCATATAAAAGCTTTTTGGTTTTGTCATAACTGAATTCAAGATTGACAATATCTATTTTTCCAGAAAGAGTTTCTAATCCGGAAGGCTCCTTTATTAAGTCAGGAGTATCTTCACTTTCCAAAAATTCAAAAATACGTCCTGCACAGGCAACCGCATTCTGAAATTCCGTTATGACACCGGATATTTCGTTAAAGGGCTTGGTGTACTGGCTTGCATAGCTTAAAAAGCAGGATAACGTACCTATTGTAATGGCACCCTTTATGCCTAAAAGGCCTCCCAGTACCCCCACGAGAGCATACACCATACCATTTACAAAACGTGTCACCGGATTGGTGGTGGAGCTGTAAAATAAAGCCTTTAAATTAACCCTTGAATATTTATCCGTTTTATCCTTGTATTTATTTATTTCAAGGCTTTCTGCGCCAAAGGCTTTTATAAGCCTTACGGAATTGACGGTTTCATTTACAAAGCCGGTTAAATCACCCTGTAAACGAGCCTGTTCCATAAAGTGCTTATAGGTCTTTCTTGATATAAAGGAAGCTGCAAATAAGGATAAGGGAGTAAGCACAACAACCCCTAAAGCAATCCATGCATTTATTCTTATCATAAACACTATGGTAGTAAAAATAGTCAAAATTCCTGTAAACAGCTGTGAAAAGCCTAAAAGCAGGCCATCTGAAAGTCTTTCAACGTCACTTACTATTCTTGATAAAATGTCGCCATGTCCCTTTGTATCAATATACACAACCGGCACCTTCCCGATTTTATCAAAAAGCTTAAGTCTTAAATCCTTCACTACCTTAAAGGTAATGCGGTTATTTATTAAGCTCATTAAAAAGCTGGATATACCATTAATCAAAAGGATTAATAAAAAATAAAAAAGTATAGTCTTAAGGCCTTCAATATTAACTCTTCCTGCTCCCACCATTTCATCTATGGCTTCCCCTGTAAGAATCGGAATATATAAAGAGGAAAATACCGATACACAGGCAAATATAAGAGAAAATACAAGCCCGGGTATATGATTTTTTAAAAGCTTAAGGATTTTAATGTAAATATTTTTATTTTTCATTACATTGTCCCTCCTCTTCTTTCCTGGGACTCACAAATTTCTTTGTATATTAAATTATTTAATAAAAGCTCTTCGTGTGTACCGATTCCCGATAATTTGCCGTTCTCTAAAACAATAATCTTATCTGCATCCTTAACAGAAACGACACGCTGTGAAATAATGAAAACCGTGTTGTCTATTTTCCTTAAATTATTTCTTAATTTAGCATCAGTGCCGTAGTCAAGAGCACTGGAAGCATCGTCTAAAATTAAAATTTCCGCATTTTTAACCAGGGCTCTAGCAATGGAAAGTCTCTGCTTCTGACCCCCCGATAAATTAGCGCCGCCCTCTTCTATTTTAAATTCAAGGCCTTCACCCTTTTTATTTACTATATCCTCAGAAACAGACAATTTAATTGCTTTAAGCATTTCTTCATCTGTTGCATTTTCCTTGGCCAGTCTAAGGTTATCCTTAAGGGAGCCTGTAAAAAGCACAGCCTTTTGAGGCACCACTGAAAAGCATTTACGAAGGCTGTTAAGAGTAATGTTTCTTAAATCAACCCCTTTATATAAAATCTTTCCGTCCGTAACATCATAAAAACGCATAAGCAGATTAGAGAGAGTAGATTTACCCGCGCCTGTACCGCCGATAATACCGACCGTTTCGCCTTTTTTAATACAAAAGCTTATGTTTTCAAGGGATTTATCACCGGCACCAGGATATGCAAAAGAAACATTTTTAAATTCAAGAAGACTTTCTGAATCCGTAATTGCTTCCGAATCGATTGTACCTTCATCCTTAAGAGCCGCTTCAACATCCATAACCTCTGAAATTCTTGAGGCAGAGGCTAAGGATTTATTTATCGTAATAAATAAATTTGCAAGCTTTACAAGCTCAACCAGAATCTGAGACATGTAATTTACCAAAGCATACACCTGTCCGCTTGTAAGCACTCCGTCATTTACAAGTGTGCCGCCCTGAAACAAAAGAATGAGCATTGCTAAATTTACTATTATTAATGTAATTGGATTTAATAAAGCTGAAATGCGGGAGGTCACCAAGGACATATGGAAGAATTTATCGTTTTCCTCCATGAATTCTTTTCTTTCGCTGTTTCCCTGATTAAATGCCCTTATAACTCTTGCACCGGTTAAATTTTCACGGATGTGACCGGTTAAAGCGTCAAGAGATTTCTGAATTTTTTTATACATAGGTATCGTTATTAAGGTAATAACGAAAACCGCAATAAATAAAATGGGAATTAAAACAACGAAAATCAAAGCGGCACGTACATTGATTGTAAAGGCACAGATCATTGCTCCAAACACCACAAAGGGTGAACGAAGCACAAGTCTTAATACCATGTTTACGCCGTTTTGTACCTGGTTAATGTCGTTTGTGATACGTGTAATTAAAGATGAAGTACCGTAGGCATCGATGTTTTCATAGGAAAAGGAAAGAATCTTTTCATATAAAGTATTACGTACATTTGTGGCAAAGCCGATTGCTGCTCTGGCTGCAAAAAACTGTGCAAGCAAGGAGCAGGAAAGACCGATTAAGCCAAGAGCCAAAAGCACTCCGCCGCATTTATAGATTACTGATACGTCTTTATTTGTAATGCCCTCATCGATTAAATAGGTCATAACCAGGGGCACAAATAATTCAAATAGCGCCTCGAGCATTTTAAATGCGGGCGCTATTACACATTCCTTTTTATATGAAGATAAATATTTTAAAAGCTTTTTCATAAATCCACCTTATTTAATCGTAAGCATTAAACATTTTCGCTCTTAATAACTGAAAAAGCGATGTTTGTAGAATGGTCTGCCACTCTTTCAAGACCAGATACGATGTCTGAAAAAATCATGCCGGCTTCCGGAGTACACTCATTTTTTGTGAGTCTTTCAACGTGATTGGCCTGAAGCTCTCTTTCCTTATCGTCGATTTTATCTTCAAGCTCCGTAATCTTGTCAAAATATTCATCAGAACCCGATTTAAAGGTTTCTGTTGATAAGCGTAAAATTTCATTAACCATTTCAAGCATATCTCCAAGTTCCTTCTGTGCAGTTTTAGAAAGGCTTACGCCTGTTTCGATACGCTGCAATGCTGCATCCGCAATATTCTCTGCGTGGTCGCCGATACGCTCGATATCGTTAACTACATGGAAAAGACCGCCGATTGATTTTAAGTCTTCAATAGGAAGAGTAGTCTGGTTAATCTTTACTAAATAGTTGGTAATTGCATGGTTTAAGAAATTAATGTTTTCTTCTACCCTGTATACTTCATCAATGTCCCCTTTATCAAGTGTAATAAGAGCATTCATGGCTCTGTTTAAATTTTCTGAAGCAAGACTTGCCATACGGTCTACTTCGTTTATAACTTCTACAACCGCGGTAGCAGGATTAAGCACAACCTTGTCGCCGATGTATTTAAGCTGGAAGGATTCTCTGTAACCAACCTTTTTGTCTTCGCCCCTGATAATAAGCTTTGTAAGGCCAACAATAGGACCGATGAAGGGTGTCATGATAATAACCTGAATAACCTTAATGGATAAATGGGATACAGCAACTATTCTGCCTGCGTCATTGCCTGCAATCTTACTCATGACATTTATAAAGCCTTCAACATTAACTGCGAAAGCAATGTACATAACAACTGTACCGATTATGTTAAATAGTACATGAATTGCTGCAGCTCTCTTAGCATCCTTTCTACCTGTTAAGGAAGCGAGCACTGCAGAGGTGCAGGCACCGATGTTAGAGCCAAGTGTAACATACATGCACATATCAAGACCCATAAGACCCTGATTGGCGAGTAAAACCATGATTGATACAACAACCGAAGAGCTTTGAACAACTGCAGTAATTAAAAATCCGATTATAACTGCAAGTAATGGGCTTTGAAGTTTTTGGAATAACTCAAGCACCTCCTCAGATTCCTTCATGGAGCTCATGGAAGCAGACATGGAGCTTAAGCCCATAAAGAGTACGCCAAAGCCTATGATGATTTCAGCAAACTTCTTTAAATTCTGCTTCTTTGAAAACATTACTATTGCAACACCGGAAAATAAAATAACCGGCGCAACCTTTTCTAATTTAAAGGAAACTAAAAGTGCGGTAACCGTAGTACCGATATTTGAACCAAAGATAACCCCGGCGGCCTGATACAGATTCATAAGCCCCGAGTTAACAAAGCTGACAACCATTACAGTACATGCAGAGGATGACTGAATAACTGCCGTAAATAATAATCCGACTATAATACCCATGAAGCGGTTAGTGGTAAGTCTTTCAAGAATGCCTCTTAATTTTGCACCTGCAAACGCTTCAATACTGTCGCTCATGACTCTCATGCCGTAGAGGAACAGTCCAAGACCCCCAAGAAGGGTTAAGATAATACTAAAATCCATAAAATTAACCTTTCAGCATATATTTTGCCGCCGTTACATTACCCTCTGCCATTGCCTTGCGGATACGGGTAGACGAAATATCCTCGCCCTGATATTTGGCCTTTCTGATAACGGTAACTTTAATGTCTAATTCTTTTTCCATTTTACGAAGAAGATTAACATCTCCTCTTCCTTTATAGCCAAAGGATAAATCACTGCCGCACACAATTTCTTTGGCATGAAGTCTGTCACGTAAAATAATACGGGCAAAATCTTCAGGCTCCATTCTGGCAGTTTCATCATTCAAATCATATTCTATCAAATAATCCACGGAAAATCTCGTGAATTTTTCGTGTCGTTCTTCTTCTGACAAAAGCCTTAAGGACTCTCCGTTAAAGGCGTTTGAATTTCTGGTAAAAGTAAAAACAACAGACTTTAAATTTCCTTTATTTTCACTCATATATTTAAGGAGCTTCTGATGGCCTGCATGTATACCGTCAAATTTTCCTATTGTAACAATGGTGCCGCCTTTATATTCAATTTCTGAAAGTCCGTCTGATATTATCATTTTACCTCAAAAAACATTTTAAAGGGTTTAAGGGAATTTTCTTTTGCATCAAAAAAATATACACCCGTAAACTCACCCTCATTATTGTATACCCTGAATTTTTCAGAGTCTATGGGCATTTCTCCAAAATCCGTAAATGATAAAGATAATTTGTTGCCATTATCTATAATTTTTCTGTATTCCTTTTTTACTTTTATGCTTTTATATTCAGAAAAAACAAAATCCGTAGGCTTAACCGCACTAAGTAAAGCACCTTCGTTTTTAAGATTGGTTAATGCATCCAGTGTAAAAGCCTCCTCAATTTTAAAATCACTTACTCTTGTGCGTTTAAGACTTGTCATGGTGGAAAGTTCGTTTATTCTACTGCCGATATCTTCACATAAAGACCTTATGTAGGTGCCCTTCCCGCAGGTTACTTTAATAGTAAATTCAGGATAATTTACATTTAAAATTTCAATATCCCTAATATCTACCCACACAGGCTTTCTTTCTACCTTAATTTCGCGCCCTGAGCGTGCAAGATCGCAAAGCTTGTGTCCGTTTATTTTCTTGGCAGAATACAACGGTGGAAGCTGATTGTAGCCTCCTATAAAAGACTTTATGCTTTCAATTACAGCGTCTTTAAAAGCTTTAGGTTCTCTTTCTTCTAAAACCGTGCCCCATATATCCAGGGTGTCAGTTTTTTTACCAAGTACAAAAGAAGCGACATACTCCTTTTCCTTATCCGTAAGCATGTCGCATAATTTCGTAGCGTTTCCAAGGCATACGGGCAGCACCCCCTCTGCGTCTGGATCAAGGGTTCCTGTATGACCCACCTTTCTCTGTCCAGAAATGCCACGCATTACTGCGCACACATCCATGGAGGTATATCCCCGTTCCTTGTACACGTTAATTAATCCGTTAATCAAATTGTTTTCCTTTATTTAGTATATATTTGAGACTCTATCTGTCCTGTAATGTTGTTAACCACATCATAGAAGGACCCGTCTATAGTACAGCCTGCAGCTCTTACATGACCGCCGCCTCCAAAATATCCGGATATCCTGCTTACATCCACAGTACCGTTTGAACGAAGGCTTACCTTATATTGAAGCGTTGGAAGCTGATACATAAAAATTGCCACATCAACTCCCTTAATATTCTTAAGCTGATTTACAATGCCGTCTAAGTCATGTGTCGTTACACCGTAAAAATCCATGGTCTTTCGATCGATTGCGGCAACTGACACCCTTCCGTCCATTACGGTAAAGCTCTCAAGCAACGCTCTTCCTAAAATCTGTGTCTGAAGATAGGTCTTTTCATAAAAGGTTTCTTCTATAAGCTTAGGAAAATCAAAGCCGTATTCAATAAGCTCTGCCACAATTTTTAAAGTTTTTGGTGAAGTGTTTGAATACTGCATTACGCCTGTGTCGTGGATGATACCAATATATAAAGCCTTGGCGATTTCTACATCAAGATTTTCTTTTGACAATAAATCATACACAAGCTCGCTGGCACTTGATGCATCCGGCACAATGTAATTAAAATTACCGGTACCTGGATTTGATACGTGATGGTCAATGTTTATGGTGCATTTAGCCTTGTCAAAAAGCTTTTCTGCAGTTCCAAGCCTTTCCTTACCGCAGTCAAGGCAAAAGAAAACATCAAAGGCTTCATCGCAGTTTTTGGCATTTTCAATTGCATCGATGTCTTTAATGCAGGAAAAAATATCCGCAACAGGCTCAAGAAAGATTCTTACATCACTTTCAGGCTTAGTCTTCTTTAGATACAGGTATAAACCCATAGTGGAGCCGATACAGTCTCCGTCCGGTCTTATATGACCGCTTATACCTATTGTTTTAGCATTTTCAAGTTCTTTGTTAAGATTCACCATTTGTCTTATTCACATCCTCTATAAGCTTAGACATATTAACGCCGTATTCAATTGAGTTGTCCATTACAAATGTGATAGCAGGCGTATTTCTTAAATTAATACGTCTTGCAAGCTCTCTTCTGATATATCCTTCCGCACTCCTAAGCCCCTGATAGGTAGACTTTTGCGCACAAGCGTCCCCAAGGACGCTGATGTAAGCCTTACAGGTTTTTAAATCCGGAGCCACCTCTACAGCCACAACGCTTGTCAAAGGGCTTATGCGTGGATCCTTTATGTCACCGCGTATAATGTTTGCAAGTTCTCTGTATACTTCTTCATTAATGCGGATGTTTTTTATACTGTTTTTACGCATTTTTATTCCTCTATCTGGGAACCTCTACCATAATATAAGCTTCTACGGTATCAAGCTCCTCAAATTTATCAAAGCCGTCAAATACAAGACCGCATTCAAAGCCTGCCTTAACCTCCTTAACGTCATCCTTGAATCTCTTTAGGGAAGCAAGTGAGCCTTCGTAAATTACGTCATCTTCTCTCTTTATTCTTACCTTACAGTTCTTCTGGAATATACCGTCAAGCACGTAAGAGCCTGCAATGTTACCGATGGCTGAGGCCTTAAAGATCTGTCTGATTTCGGCATGACCGATAATCTTTTCTTCAAATACAGGATCAAGCATACCCTTCATGGCAGCCTCAATATCCTCGATAGCCTGGTAAATAACCCTGTAAAGTCTTATATCAACGCCTTCCTGCTCGGCAGTAGCCTTTGCAACAGAATCGGTCTTTACGTTAAATCCGATGATGATTGCATTTGATGCACCCGCCAAAGAAACGTCTGATTCATTAATAGCGCCTACGCCGCCGTGGATACACTTAACAACAACCTCGTCGTTGGAAAGCTTGGTAAGTGACTGTTTAACAGCCTCAACGGAGCCCTGAACGTCAGCCTTGACGATAACATTAAGTTCCTTAAGATTGCCCTCCTGAATCTTGTTGAACAGATCATCAAGAGACATTCTTGACTTGATTTCTTCAAGTTTCTTTTCCTTATTCTGTGCAATGAAGGTTTCTGCAAAGGACTTGGCAGTCTTGTCTGAATCATGAGCGATAAATACTTCACCCGCATTTGGTACATCGCTAAGGCCTAAAATTTCAACAGGAATGGAAGGACCTGCCACCTTAACGTTCTTACCCTTATCGTTAATCATGGCTCTTACCTTACCATGACATGCACCGGCTGATACAAAGTCGCCCACCTTTAAGGTACCCTTCTGTACCAAAACGGTTGCAACGGGGCCTCTGCCCTTATCAAGCTCTGCTTCGATTACAAGACCTCTTGCCTTACGCTTTGGATCTGCCTTTAATTCAAGCACATCTGCCGTAAGTAAAATTGTCTCAAGAAGATCGTCAATACCGTCACCACGCTTAGCGGAAATATTAACAAATTCAGTGGATCCGCCCCAGTCTGTGGGGATTAATTCATATTCAGTAAGCTCCTGTTTTACCTTGTCTGGATTGGCAGAGGGCTTATCAATCTTGTTAACTGCAACAATCACTTCTACACCTGCAGCCTTTGCATGGTTAATAGCTTCAACTGTCTGTGGCATAACACCGTCATCGGCAGCTACCACAAGCACTGCAATATCTGTAGAATTTGCGCCACGCATACGCATAGCGGTGAAGGCTTCATGACCAGGAGTGTCAAGGAAGGTAATATCTCTGTCCTTTACATTAACGGTATATGCACCGATAGCCTGTGTAATACCGCCTGCTTCCCTGTCTGTAACTCTTGTCTTTCTGATAGCATCAAGTAAAGAGGTTTTACCATGGTCAACGTGACCCATTACGCACACAACCGGAGGTCTCTCTACGAGATTTTCGTTGTTTTCCTCCTCTTCCTTAAGCAGTTCTTCTATAACGTCAACCTTAACAGCCTTTTCGCAAATAATTTCATAATCAATGGCAATGTTTTCAGCCTCTTCAAAGCTGATTTCCTGGTTAACAGTTGCTATCTTACCTTCAAGGAAAAGCTTCTTAACAATAGCTGCAGGCTGAATTTTCATCTTGTCTGCAAGCTCCTTAATGGTGATGGTTTCATCAATGGTAATTACCTTGATTACTTCCTCTTCAGCAACAGGCTTAGCCTCGGGTTTAATGAATTTACCCTTCTTTCTCTTCATTGCAAGGGTTTCTTCATCATCCTCCATGAGGAAATTCTTATTGCCTCTTGTATCCTCCTTCTGATTACGACGGTTCTGCTGTTTTGCGCCATCTCTTGTGGGATCAAAGGATTTATTGCCCTTTGATTTACCGTCTGCTCTTCTGGTATCAGTCTTACCGGGTACTGCAGCTGCTGTAAAGCCTGCACCTGAGCCCTGAGCGTTTTTGTTCTGGAAGGAGTTTGGTCTGTCACCTGAACGTACAGGTCTGCCACCCTGAGGTCTTCCATCCTTGTTAAAGGGTCTGTCGTTCTGACGTGCCGGTCTGTCCCCTGACTGTCTGTTATCCTTATTAAAGCTTCTCTCACCCTGAGGGCGGTTATTTGAATTTTTGTCACCCTGACGAGCCTGTCTGTCGCCTGAATTAAAGTCTTTTCTTAAATATTCCTTCTTGGGAGCCTCTTCAATTACTACCTGAACATTTTTAGGCTCCTCAGAAACAGGCGTATTCTTAACTTCTACTGTTTCTTCAGCCTCGAATTTATTTGGAATCTTTCTCGAAATAGCTTCCGGACGCGGCTTAATAATGTTATGTGTATAGGCATTACCGGAAATTGTGTGGTTTCCGGTACCGTTAGGCCTTTGTCCGTTTCCGTTACCATTAGGTCTTTGTCCGTTGCCGTTAGGTCTTTGTCCGTTGCCGTTACCGTTAGGTCTGTGATTCTGACCATTACCCTGAGGACGCTGTCCAGGCATATTTGAATTATGAGGATTATTTACAAAAATAATCTTCTTCTTTTTAACGATAGCTTCCTGATTTCCGTCATTTGCTTTGGCATAAGGTGCAGAAGCCTTTGGCGCGTCTGCCTTAGGTGCTTCTTTTAAAACCTCTGCTTTAGGTGATTCTTCTTTAGGTGCAGCCGCAGGTGCACCTTTTGCCTTACCAAATTTTGCTTTAACAGCCTTAACAGCCTCGTCATCAATCGAAGACTGAGCTGCCTTAGCCTCTATTCCCTTTTCGTTTAAGAAAGCTATGATATCCTTACTCTGAATATCAAGTTCCTTTGCCAATTCATGTACTTTCATTTATCTATTCACTCACCTTTCCGCTACTCTCAAGCTGACTCCGGATTTTTTCAAAAGAAGAAGCAAAGCCTTCATCACAGACGGCCACTACCGTTCTTTCTTCCTTACCTATTGCGCGACCTAAGTTTTCTTTGTCGCTGTATATCCAATACGGTACTTCGTAGAAAGAACACATATTGGTAAATTCTTTTTTTGAATTGTTGGATGCATCCGCCGCAATTATTACAAAGCATGCCTTAAAGGATTTTATGGCATCTGTTGCAGCAAACGCACCGCTTTTTACCTTGCCGGCCTTCATGCAAAGTCCTAGCAACGATAAAGCCTTATTATTCTGCAATTTCAAGCTCCTCTTTTAATTTTGAAATAACACTGTCCGGAATATTCAATTTAAAGGCACGTTCCAGCCCTTTGTTCTTACCTGCCTTTACAAGGCAGTCAGGGTTTTTACAAAGGTAAGCACCTCTTCCATTCATTTTTCCTTTAAAATCTATGGTAATGTCGTCATCTACAGTGCGGACAACCCTTATAAATTCACGTTTGTCCTTCTGCACTCCGCACCCGACACATTTACGTATTGGTGTTTTTTTATCCATTGATTAAGCTTCTCCGTCAGCCTCATTTGCTGCTTCAGCCTCGAATTCGCCTTCGGCATATTCATCTTCAGCATAATCTTCGTATTCGTCATAGTCTTCATCATCAAGATAGTCTTCAAGTCTGAAGCCGTATGCATCCTTAGCCTGGGTTTCTGACTTAATGTCGATCTTGTAGCCTGTAAGACGTGCTGCAAGACGGGCGTTCTGACCCTCCTTACCGATTGCAAGGGATAACTGGTAGTCAGGAACTACAACCTTGGCGGTTCTTTCTTCAGGATCTGCAAATACGTTAACAATCTTGGCAGGTGATAAAGCGTTCTGGATTAGGTTACCGGGGTTTTCATCCCAGTTAACAACGTCAATCTTTTCGCCTCGTAGTTCTTCAACAATTGCATTTACTCTTGCACCGTTCATACCTACGCAGGCACCTACTGCATCTACGTTTGGGTTATTGGACCAAACGGCAATCTTGGTACGTGAACCGGCTTCTCTTGCAATTGACTTAATTTCAACTGTACCATCCTTAATTTCAGTTACCTCTGATTCAAATAATCTCTTAACAAGCTCTGGATGTGTACGGGAAACTAAAATTCTTGGGCCCTTTGAGGTATTCTTTACTTCAAGAATGTATAATTTGATTCTTTCCGTAGGTCTGAATACTTCACCCTTTACCTGCTCTGATTCAGATAAAATAGCATCAGCCTTACCAAGGTCGATGGAAATGTTTTTGCCTACATATCTTTGTACGATACCTGTTACAACATCCTTTTCCTTTTCATAATAAATGTTGTAAACAACGCTTCTTTCTTCTTCTCTTATCTTCTGGGTGATAACGTTTCTTGCATTCTGGGCAGCGATACGTCCGAATTCCTTTGACTTAATGTCAACTCTTACTACATCGCCTACCTTATATTTTGCCTTAAGCTTCCTGGCATCCTCTAAAGAAATCTGTAAAACCGGATCTTCTACCTCTTCAACAACTTCCTTTTCTGCATAGCAGACGAAGTCGCAGGTGTCACGGTTGATTTCAACCTTAACATTATCAGACTTTCCAAAGTGATTCTTACATGCCGTGATAAGTGAATTTTCGATAGCTTCGAATAATACGTCACGGCTAATCTGCTTCTCCTTCTCGAGTAAATCCAGCGCTTCCATTAATTCCTTGTTCATTGTTTTCTTTTCCTTTCGTAATTAAAAATCAAGTGCTAATTTGATTAATGCTATTTCGGTTCTTTTAAATTCTAAATCTTTTTTATCAGTCTCAAGGGTGATGGTGTCGGCAGTAAAGCCTTTGAGAATACCATTGAATTCCTTCCTTTTGTTGATAGACTTAAAGGTTTTTATTTCTACCTCTTTCCCTATGCTTTTCTGTAAATGTGAATCCTTTTTTAAGGTTCTGCCAAGCCCGGGGCTTGAAACCTCAAGAAAATAGGCATCCTTTATAAAATCGTCCTCATCAAGCCTGTCTGAAAAAGCTCTTGAAACTGCCTCGCAGTCATCAATGGTAACGCCGCCTTCCTTATCTATGTAGGCTCTTAAATACCATTCGCCGGCTTCATTTACATATTCAACATCGTAAATTTCAACGCCGTTATCACTGCATATAGGCTTTAGTAATTCGATAGCCTTTTCTTCAATGGTTTCTCTTTTGCTCATAAGCACCTCTTTGATAAACGTAATAAGAGTGGGCTCTTTCAAGTCCACTCTTAAATCTACATCTGTATTACTTTACCAACATAGCACTTTGCAAAATAAAATGCAAGTCAATTTTTAAAAATTGGCAGAATTATCAGGAATAGTCATATTCTACATTCCGTCTTGTTTTTCCATGTCAGCAGGAGGTGTCATGCTTTCCATGCCTTCTGGCATTTCCATGCCTTCAGGAGGCGTCATGTTTTCCATGCCTTCTGGCATTTCCATGCCTTCAGGAGGCGTCATGTTTTCCATGCCTTCTGGTATTTCCATGCCTTCAGGAGGCGTCATGTTTTCCGTGCCTTCTGGCATTTTTGGAGCTGTACCGTCTGGCATTTTGGGTGCTGTTTTGTCATCGTTTCTTATGCCGCCCATGCTAATTCCGTTTAAAGAGCCTTCACCGGCTGTAACGGCTACGGCTTCAGAACCGATTACAAGGGTGTATTCCTTTTCGTTTTCCAAAGCATCACCTGCAATTAAAATCGCATTGGCTCTCTTTAAATTGGTAAAGCTTAATACCTGCGTATCTTTGTCATAAAGCGCACATTCGGTATTTTCTGAAATGTATGAATCGGAAAAATAATCAATTGCATAGCATTCAGAGCTAGAAGAAATTGACTGATACATTCCCATAGTACCGGTTGCGATAATTAAGCCGCCGTTCATCAAAAAGGTATCCTGATAGTCTGTTGCATTATTGCCGTCATTGTCGGGGCCGCTTACAAATACGTAGCCGCCTGTCATTTTAATATCACCGTTTGAGTCAATGCCATCGCCGTCTGCATTTACGTAGACAGAGCCTCCGTTAATGTAAATACAGGAATAATTGTCTGAAGCTGATGATGAAGAGAAGGAATCCTTTGAAAACATACCCATAAAGCCTGAGCCGTCGTTACCGCCGTTTGCGTTAATACCATCATCTGAAGCAACAATATTTATAGTACCGTCATTAATATAAATTAAAACCGCTTCCAGGCCTTCATAGGATTTTGTAATATCAATAACTCCTGAATTAATGATTAGGGTATCGTCTGCATGAATACCGTCATCTCCTGAAGAAATTGTCATAACGGCATTTTTAATTTCAAGTACGTTTACTACGTTGATACCGTCTACACCGGAAGTAATGCTAAAGGTGCCGCCTTCTATTAAAGCGTTACCCTTTTCATCATCCTCGTCATTAGTAGTCTTAATGGCGTGGCCTGCAGCATTAATCGTAATAGCGCCGTCCTTAATTGCAAGTAAGTCTCTTCCCACAATACCGTCATCAACGGTTTCTATATTAATAGTGCCGCTCATAATCTTTAAATTGTCTTTAGATACAATACCGTCATTGTTGTTGCCTGTTACGTTTAAGGTACCGATGCCGTTTATTGTTAAGGAATCCTGACAGTATAAAGCGCCTGTGGGAGCATCCTCTGAAGTATCAGAATATACAGCTGCATCGCTTAAATTATTAACAGTACCTTCAGGTAACATTATTATCACCTTATCTGCATTTGTTTCATAAATTGCCGGGCCGTCAGTTCCCTCAATTGTTACGTTATTTAATACTAAATATACCTTTTTATCTTCCTCACCAAGATCTATGTTTAAGGTGCCCTTAAAGAATCCTTCCAGTACATATACGCCTTTTTCCGTAATTGTCACGTTTTCATCACTTACCTTTACACCAAGCCCAGTAGCCGTAGCCGTTGTGCCGTTAAAGGTAATTACCGAATATTCATCGGTTGTATACTCAAAATAAATATCTGAATCCTTATATTCTACGGCTACTTCAGACTCTGTAACAGCGCCTTCACCTTCAGTTGATTCCGATTGCTCATTTGACTCTATAAAGCTTTTTGAAACTGTAACCGTTTCATCGTTTGAGCAGCCTGCAAAAGAAAAACATAAGCAGATACCAAGCATAATTGCAATAATTTTTTTCATATTATTCCACCTCTATTTTTTACATTATAATTCTTCAACAGGTGTTGAAACTCTTCCGCACAAAACCGTTAAATTACCGTTACGGGTACGGATTTCATCAATCATTTCCTTTTCCTTTGCTTCATCCTTAAGTTTTACAAGATAGGTTAATTCAAACATGGAGCCAAGATTTGTGGTCTTAACCCTGTCAAGTCTGGTTTGGGTTAAATATTTTTCAAAAATGTCATCAAATAAACCGATGTAATTGAGATTTTCAGGAATTGTAATTTTTAACTGCTTATTTACTTCATTTTTGCTTCCAAAATCAAGCTTTGTAAGAAGAATAAATACTATAGCTACGATTAAGGTAAAGATTGCTGCATAGCCAATGTAGCCCATACCTGTTGCAAGGCCTACTGCCATTGAAAAGAAAACTGTGCCGATTTCCTTGGAGTTACCTGGTACGGAGCGAAAACGTACCAGGCTGAATGCACCTACAATGGCAACTCCTGTACCTAAATTGCCGTTTACCATCATAATAACTGCCTGTACTAAAACAGGTAAAACAGCAAGGGTGATAACAAAATTCTTTGAATATTTTTCACTACACAGCATATAGCAGGCTGCAATTGCAATACCTAAAACTATTGATACAAGGCTGCAGATAAGCATTCCTGACAGCGAAAGGCTTAAAGTTGATGATCCTGATTCCAATAAAATACTTTCTAACATAATTTTTTCCTTCTTTCCTTTTAAATATTTAAACTTAATGCGGACGGATTCGAATAGGCAGCTGTCTTTAAAGGCATACTAGAATCCTGCGTGCAGTAATTAAAAGCAGGTTTCTGCTTTGTTTATGCAAATTTTTTAATACATAATGCTCTTCCAAATTTAGGATATGCGTTTTCTGAATCGTTTTCAGGTTTCAATAAACATTCTTCCTCTTCAAAGCCTTCATAGGCTATAAATTTCTTGCAGGCCGTTCCGTATTTTGGAAATGAATGTGGATAAATTTTTAATTCCGATAAAATGTTTACAAGCCACAAAGGCATTGCGCCCGGCACCTTAATTTCCATTAAGCGTTCGCCT
The DNA here is from genome assembly GCA_963643225.1 of Lachnospiraceae bacterium. GTDB lineage: Bacteria > Bacillota > Clostridia > Lachnospirales > Lachnospiraceae > UBA1258. Next base: position 125,622 of record CAVIIX010000001.1, on the reverse strand, counting down.
TGCTCTAAAAGGTATTCACCTTTTCTTTCAGCATTAAAGTTTTCTTTGTCAAAGATGGTACGAAGGCTTTTATCAAAGGTGATTCGAATATCCTTATTTTCTTTTCCGTACATTGCAATTCTGTCATAAGCTATGAAGGTACGTCTCGTTGGATTGTGAAATTTTATAAAATAATCAATCTCTCTTAAAATCTGCGAATCCTCCTTAGGGTAAATTCCCTTTTCCATGTAATCAATCGCCTCTTTATAAGTAAGGGTGATTCGTCTTTTATAAACGACGCCTTCATATTTTTTCTTAAGCTCCAAAAAAACCCTTTTGTCCTCTGTAATGTCTGTACCGTATGCTCTTAGTCTTAATTTTTCTTTATATACAGGCTTTTCCAGCGAATCCCTTATAATGTCATAATTCTCTGTATCGTAATAAATGCTTTGAATTGTTGAAAGGCCGTATTCATCATCCTGCATGTAGGGTATAAGTCTTTCTCTTATTTGGTTGTACTGTATTTTAGTAAGTAAATATTTAACTTCGACTCTTTTAAAAATGCTTTGCGCCATTTTGCCTCCGTCACCCTGCGGCTTAAAACCGCAGGTGGTTATTGAAGTTTACAAGGATAACTATAAGGGTTAATTGTGTCTAAGTTGTGTGCAATCTTAGTTTTAAATGTGAAAAAAAGGATTCAAAATCTGAATCCTTTTTATCTCTGTACTCTATTCATATAATGCTCCCAGGTAATAAACACCTTCTCAGACTTAACATTAAGCAAGTAGGAATTTCCCAGGTTTCCGTCTTCTTCAGACATTTCTATTTCCAGCAAAAAGCCCTCGTCGGTTTTCTCAAGCGCCGGCAAAAAATTGCCTTCAAAGCTTTTTAATAAGCTTCCCCATTCAGGCTTTAATATTTCTTCGTCCTTAACTTCCTTTATAAGCTTACCGTCCGCATTGTAATATTTAAAGCCTGCCTTATATATGGAAGTAATTGTTCCTCCTTCAAATCTGATTAAGGAAGGGCCTGCATAGCTTTCCGTGAAATTTTCGTTTTGTGAATTGTTAGCCTTAACAATTAAAGCCTCCACACTAAGCAAAAGACCGTCCCCCGCTTTTGAAATTTCGGTAAGCACGCAGTCTTCAAACGAAAAACGGTCTATTTCATTGACTGATTTGTACATTTTTCCCTCTGAATTAATTTATAAGCAATTCATGCTAACACCCTGTATACGATTGCAGATTTTCTAAATCTCTGCAGCGAGAAAATCATGAAAGCTGCTTATCACTCCATCAAACAAAAAAAGCGTTACACATTTGTGCAACGCTCTAATTTCAAACAGCTCGTAGCGGAATCGAACCGCTGATTCTGCCGTGAGAGGGCAGCGTCTTAACCGCTTGACCAACGAGCCATATACAAGCGCCTATAGCAGGCACTTGTTTATATTATCGTATGTGACAAAAAAAAGCAAGCATTAATTTACAACATATCGAAAATACTTATCTGGTCTGTTTCCGGAATGACTCCTAAGATACCCAAATCCGCCATGTCATCTGCAATTGTCTGGGATACATGGGCTCTTGATTTAAAATCTTCTTTTGAAGTAAAAGGCCCTGCCTTGCAGGCCTCTACAATTGAATCGGCAGCGTTTTCACCAAGACCGTCAATCGAGTTAAAGGAAGGCATAATCCTTCCGTCTATAATGGAAAACAGTCGGGATTTTGCCGTAAATAAATCAATGGGAGCAAATTCAAAGCCTCGTGCATACATTTCCTGGACTATTCTCATGTCTCTTATCGAGTTTTCATCCTTGGGGGTAGGCTCTTCAAGTGCCTGAAGGCGCTTTAATTCATTTTCAAGTTTTTCTTTACCAAAGCACATGGTACGGTAGTTAAAGGCCTTTGCTCTTATTGAAAAGAAAGCGGCATAATAAGCCAGTGGATAATAAACCTTACAGTAAGCAATTCGCCATGCCATCATAACATAGGCTGCAGCATGAGCTCTTGGGAACATGTATTTAATCTTCTGACAGGATTCAATGTACCATTCGGGTACATCGCAGGCTCTCATATCCTCCTTCCACTTTTCCCACTTATCGCATTTGCCGGCAGCTACCTTACCCTTTCTTACCATTTCCATTATCTTAAAGGACTCCTCCGATTCAACGCCCTTATTAATAAGGTAGGTCATAATATCGTCTCGGGTACAGATGGCGGTGGAAATGGTGGCAATGCCGTCACGAATTAAATCCTGGGCATTGTTAAGCCATACGTCGGTGCCATGGGAAAGACCTGCAATACGTATTAAATCGGAAAAATATTTAGGCTTTGCTTCCTGTACCATGCCCATTGAAAAGTCAGTACCAAATTCCGGAATGCCTAAGCAGCCAAGCTCGCATCCCAAAATATCCTTAGGCTCAACTCCCAGGGCTTTAGTAGATTCAAAAAGCGACATAACCTTAGGGTCGTCAAGAGGAATAGTTAAAGGGTCCATTCCGGTTAAGTCCTGAAGCATACGTATCATGGTAGGATCATCATGTCCTAATATATCAAGCTTAAGCAGGTTATGGTCGATTGAATGGTAATCAAAGTGGGTCGTGATAATATCGGTTTCAGTATCGTTGGCAGGATGCTGAACGGGAGTAAAGGAATTTATGTCTTCTCCTACAGGCAAAACTATAATGCCCCCCGGATGCTGACCTGTAGAACGTCTTACACCTACACAGCCCTGAACTATTCTGTCTATTTCACAATTACGCTTCTTTATACCCTTTTCTTCGTAATATTTTTTAACGTAACCAAATGCTGTTTTATCTGCAAGAGTTGCAATTGTACCGGCACGGAAGGTCTGCCCCGCGCCGAAAATTACTTCCGTATATTTATGCGCCTTTGACTGATATTCACCTGAAAAGTTTAAGTCGATATCAGGCTCTTTATCTCCCTTAAAGCCTAAGAAGGTTTCAAAAGGAATATCAAAGCCGTCCTTTTTAAGCTTTGCACCGCACTTAGGACACATTTTATCGGGCATATCAACACCCGCCATGCCCCTGAAGGCCTTTACTTCCTCAGAATCAAAATCATAATAATGACATTCCGAACAGTAATAATGAGGTACTAATGGGTTAACCTCCGTAATACCTGCCATTGTAGCAACAAAGCTTGAACCTACAGAGCCTCGTGAACCTACTAAATATCCGTCCTCTACCGATTTCCATACAAGCTTCTGGGCGATAATGTACATAACCGCAAATCCATTTGTGATAATGGAATGAAGCTCTCTTTCAAGACGCTCCTTAACTATATCAGGAAGGTTTGGTCCATACATTTCATGGGCCTTGTTATAGCAGATGGTAGTAAGTATTTCATCGGAATTTTCAATAACAGGAGGACATTTATCGGGACGAACCGGTGACATGGATTCACACATGTCGGCAATCTTGTTTGTGTTTGTAACAACTACCTCCATTGCCTTGTCTCTGCCCAAATACCCGAATTCTTCAAGCATTTCATCGGTAGTATGTAAATAAAGTGGTGCCTGATTATCGGCATCGTCAAAGCCCTGCCCCTTCATTATGATACGTCTGTAGACTTCATCCTCAGGATCGATAAAATGAACGTCACAGGTGGCACATACCGGTTTATTGTAAGCTTCTCCAAGTCTTACGATTTCCCTGTTGATATTTAAAATATCTTCCTCCGAATTGATATTTTCAAATTTTTCATCACGAATCAAAAAGGCATTATTGCCGCGGGGCTGAATTTCAAGATAGTCGTAAAAATTAACTATTCCTGCAATACGTTCTTCAGAGCGTTCCTCTAAAATTGCCCTGTATAATTCACCTGCTTCACAGGCACTGCCTATAATTAAGCCTTCCCTGTGAGCTAATAATTCACTCTTTGGAATTCTGGGACGTTTGTTGTAATAATTTAAATGAGATTTTGAAATCAAAGTATATAAATTTACTCGTCCCGTGTTGTTTTTAGCTAAAATTATAACGTGGAAGGTAGGAAGCTTTTTAATAATTTCTTCCGATATTTTTGTACCTTCGTTTATATCATCAAGAGTTAAAAAGCCTGCATCCTTACACTTCTTTAAAAGCTTTACAAACATCTCCCCTGTTGCGGTTGCATCATCAACTGCCCTATGGTGATTGGCAAGGGTTATGTTTAATTCCTTACATACCGCATCAAGAGTAAATTTATGAAGCTTTGATAAAAAGTGTCTTGAAAGTCCCAAAGTATCAACGCAGGCAAAATTATATTCATAGCCTAAGCGTTCACAGTTTCTTTTGATAAATGAGGTGTCAAAGCCAGCATTATGGGCAACAAGTACACAGCCCTTACAGAATTCAAGAAATTTAGGAAGGATAACCTCTATTGCCGGAGCATCCTTTACCTGGTCGTCTGTAATGGAAGTAAGCTTTGTGATACGGTAAGGGATAGGAATTTGAGGATTTACAAATTCAGAAAATGTCTCTGTAATTTCTCCCTTTACTACTTTAACCGCACCGATTTCTATTATTTTATTTTTTACATCTGAAAAGCCTGTTGTCTCTATATCAAAGACAACATAGTCTGTATCTATGCTTTCATTATGAGAATCCAGCACGGTTTGAATCAAATCATCAACAAGATATCCCTCAACTCCATAAAGTACCTTAAAGAAATCCTGTCTGTCAGGCTTTTCATCTCCTGCCGCAATTCTTAATTCCTTTTCCTTTTTCCATAAATCCTCCCAGGTGTGGTTGGCATCTGGGAAAGACTGTACCACGCCGTGGTCTGTAACTGCTAAAGCTCTGTGTCCCCAGGAATAAGCTCGCTTGACGAGAGTACTTACATCCGTAATGCCATCCATATCGCTCATCTTTGTGTGGCAATGAAGCTCTACTCTCTTAACGGGAGATAAATCCTTACGTGTAGTAGTAAAGTCTGTTCCAATCATTACGGATTTAGGAGAAGTAACGGATAATTCATGATCAAATGGATCAAGCTGCGGCATACCCATTACGCGCACAAATTTACCTGGAGAAAGTTTATCAAGAAATTCTCCTGCTTCTTCTGTTTTTACAAATATCTTACATTTAACCGTATCTGTAAAGTCCGTTACGTTAAAGGAAATAATGCTTTTATTGTTTCTTATGTCTCTTTGTTCATTGGCAACGATTTTTCCTCTGAACACAACAGTTTTAAAATCATCTACCAAAGCTTCAATCGGTGTAAATTCTTCTTCCTCTGAAATATCGCAGCCGTAGATAACATCAGGATTATCCGATTTCTCGTATACTCTTACTGACGCCTTCCTAAATTCCTTAAAATTTTTCTTTTCTCCAAAATGTTCCTTATTTTCAGGCTTTTTATTTTCTTTTTTGGGCGCAGCTTCCTTAACTGTTTCCTGTAAGGATTCGGTTTCTTTATTCTGTGAAGCTTCATCACTTGCCTTCATAACCGGAAGATCTTCTTTAATTTCCTTGAATTTCCTTGACAGACGTTCATTTACAAGCTGTGAAATTCTGTATTCATCCCACTCTTCCCTCTGCTTTGAATCAATTTCCTCATGTCTGTAGGCAACGCTAAAAACGGCAGGGAGCTTAAAACGTTCGCACACTACCTTACTTAAATATTCAAGTATTTCACTTTCACGCTTTTTGATGATCTCTGAATCAGGCAAAGAAAGCTCTACATGATTACCGTTAATTTCCTTAATTTCAAGCTTCTTTAAGGTGTTTTCAAACACCTTGTTTATTTCTGAAGCCTCGGTTAAGCATGAATCCCAGTATTCATCAAGCAAAGCCTTTACCGTATAGGAGGCGGGGAGATTGTATTCCTCGATAATGTTAATGTCCATAACGGTATCATTAAATAACTGCTTCTTTATTTCACGAATTGCCAAATAGATATCCTTTTTAGGGATAATATGATTGCTTATTATATAAATCTTTAAATAATCGTGGCGTTTGTTGGATACAACTCTTGTCACAAGAACCTCCTCAAAATTTTCACGGATGCTCTTCTTTAAATCTAAAGTCTTAAATACTTCCAAAAACGCCTTTGGTTCCATTATATATATTACCTTCCCCAGTTTTCAAGTTCCCATTCAAGAGTTTGAATTATCTCGCTTTCAGGAACCTTTTTATAAATTTCACCCTTTTTAAATATCAGACCCTCTCCGTTACCGCCGGCAATGCCTAAGTCTGCCTCTCTTGCTTCACCCGGACCATTTACCGCACAGCCCATAACTGCAAGCTTAATATTAAGAGGATATTTTTCTGCCATTTCTTCAACCTTTGTGGCAAGACCGATTAAATCGATTTTGGTGCGTCCGCATGTAGGACAGGACACAACCTCTATTCCTTCTTTTCTAAGACCTAAGGTGCGTAAAATAATGCGGGCACTTCTTATTTCATCCACCACGTCTCCTGTTAAAGAAACTCTTATGGTGTCACCGATACCCTCTGATAAAATCATGCCAAGACCAATTCCTGATTTTATATTGCCTGAAAATGCAGTGCCTGATTCCGTAATGCCTACATGTAAAGGATAAGGAATCCTTGCTGCAATTTCTTTATAGGCTTCAACGCACATTAATACATTGGTTGATTTAAGGCTAACTACCAGATTATCATAACCCATGTCCTCTATTCTTGACACATTTCTGATGGCACTTTCAACTAAGCCCTTTGCAGTAACACCGTTATATTTTTCAATTAAATCCTTTTCCATGGAGCCTGAATTAACCCCCACGCGAATCGGGATGTTTCTTTCTTTTGCCGCCTTTACAACCTCTAAAAGCTTTTCATCGGTGCCTATGTTGCCGGGATTGATTCTTACTTTGTCAGCGCCGTTTTCAATTGCAGCAACCGCCATTTTATAATCAAAATGAATATCTGCAACTAAAGGAATCGAAATTTCCTTTTTGATTTCCTTAATGGCTTTGGCGGCCTCTAAATTAGGAACCGTTGAGCGGATAATTTCACAACCGGCCTCCTCTAATTTGTGAATCTGATTAACCGTTGCCTTAACATCCTCTGTTGGAGTGTTGGTCATAGACTGAATCAAAATGGGATTTCCACCGCCTATAGCCTTTTTGCCTATATGAATTATTTTAGTCTCGTTTCTAAACATAATCGCCTCTTAAATTTATTTATCCTATGAGTCTTAAAATATCGTTATATAACACAAATATCGTCAGTATAAAGAAAAGTATTATTCCGATTAAGTGTACGACCCCCTCCTTTTCAGGCGGCACGGGCTTACCTCTCAATACTTCCACAAACATAAACACAAGTCTGCCGCCGTCAAGAGCCGGTAAAGGAAGCAAATTGATGACACCTAAATTAACGCTTAAAAGCATTGCTATGTTCATCATGGTAAGTATTACGCTTGATACACCGTATTCCTTGGCTGCATCATAGCTTTCATCCACCACCTGGGCTATACCCACAGGTCCTGAAATATTATCTGTCGAAAGCTTGCCAAGCACTAAGGATTTAAGACTCTTAAGTGTGTTTCTGAAATTAAAAATCAATTCATAATAGCTGTATTTAAAAAGGTTTAACCCTTTACAGTCCATATAATCAGTGCCGCCTTCAATACCAATATAGAAGCGCTCGTCCTCTTCACTGTACAAAGGGGCAAAAGAAACCTCACCGGTTTCCCCGTTTCTTTCATATTCAATTGTAAGCTCTTCTCCGTCATTCAAAATGGAAATAAGTGTAATATCACGCCATACATGAATGTGCTCACCATTTATCTTTGTAATGGTATCGCCGATTTCAAGGCCTGAATCAATTGCAGGGCGTCCCTTTGTTAAGCCCTGCACGGTAGGTAAATCCGTACCGCAGAAGCCTACTATAATCATTGCAAAAATAAAGGAAACAATGAAGTTAAAAAAGGGTCCTGCAAAAACCGTTGAAATTCTTGCCCATACATTGGCTTCCCTAAAGGAAATGCCCTGAGGCTTTTCCTCTGTATCGAAGGCTTCCTCTACAGGCTCTTCCTTCTTTTCGCTTCCTGGAAGTTCGTCCTCTCCGTCAAAAACGCAGGCACCACCTAAGGGCAAAAGCTTTAAGGAAAATTTAGTACCCTTTTTCTTAAAGGAAAAAAGGGTTGGACCAAATCCCATTGCAAATTCTATTACTCTTATTCCATTAACACGGGCAATAATAAAATGTCCGAATTCATGGCTTAATACAATTATCGAAAGAATAATAATAAACCATATAACAGATATAACCATTTAAAAATTCCGCCTTCTAATAAAACACTTTCTTAATTGCTTCGTAAGCAGCCTTTTCCGTATCAAGTATTTCAAAAACAGTAGGATTTTCAATATTCTTAACCGAATCCATTGCCGCTTCAATATAATCATAAATTCCGGTAAAAGAAATTTTTCTTTCTAAAAAGTCTTTAACCGCAAGCTCGTTGGCCGCATTGAAAACAGTAGGCATTGCGCCCCCCTGCCTTGCAGCTTCATAGGCATAGCCTAAACCCTTAAAGGTTTTAATGTCTGGTTCATAAAAATCAATTTTCCCTAATTTAAAGAAATCTATGCGATTGTCACGCATTGGCCTTCTCTCAGGATAAAACAGTGCATACTGGATAGGAAGCTTCATATCCGGCACTCCCATCTGTCCTATTACCGCACCGTCTTCAAATTCAACGGCAGAGTGCAAAATGCTCTGAGGCTGAATAAGTACCTGGATTTTTTTGACATCAACGTCAAAAAGCCATTTTGCTTCGATTACTTCAAGCCCCTTATTAACTAAGCTTGCAGAATCGATTGTTACCTTTTTACCCATGCTCCAGTTAGGGTGCTTTAACGCATCCTCAATTGTCTTTGTCTTTAATTCTTCATAGCTTAAGCCTCTGAAGGGGCCGCCTGAAGCAGTAAGTAAAATTTTGCTTATTTTATTGCCATTTTTGCCGTTTAAAGACTGAAAAATAGCACTATGCTCTGAATCAACCGGATAAATGTTTACGCCGTTTTCTTTTGCTAAGGGCATAATAATGTGGCCTGCGGTAACAAGGGTCTCTTTATTGGCAAGAGCAATTGTCTTATTAGCTTTAATGGCTGCGATTGTAGGCTGAATGCCTATCATGCCCACAAGTGCCGTTTCAACGATATCAGCCTTAGGCAGAGCAGAAACCGTTAATAAGCCTTCCATGCCCTGAAGCACTTTAACGGGTAAATCCTTTACTCTTTCACGCAAATCAGAGTATGCCGCTTCATCGTACATTACAGCATATTCAGGCTTGAATTCGCGAATCTGTTCTTCCATTAAAGAAGCATTTTTGCCTGCTGCAAGAGCAAGTACCTTAATGCCCTCGTTATCTTTAATTATTTCAAGTGTCTGGGTACCGATTGAACCTGTAGAACCCAACAATACAAGATTTTTCATATTTTAATTAACCTACGTACAGCCATAAAACTGCAAGAAAATATGTAATGGGAGCAGTAAAAATCATACTGTCAAAGCGGTCCATTACTCCGCCGTGACCAGGAATACATTTTCCGTAATCCTTAATGTCCTTGTTACGTTTAATGGCAGATGCCGCAAGATCGCCAATCTGTGCAATAATACCGCCGATTGCCGCGATGCCTGCAAGAATCCACTTAACCTCTTCATAGAAAAGATGACCAAACAATAATCCAAGTAAGCCTGCACCTATTACACCGCCTATGACACCTTCAATGGATTTTTTTGGTGAAAGCTTAGGTAAAAATTTATGATTGCCGATGGTCTTTCCTGTAAGCATACCCACACAGTAAGCGCAGGTGTCAAATCCCCAGGATGCAATTACAATCATCCATACGATTAAATGTCCGTTTTCAAGATTCCTTGTTAAATAAACAAAGGAAAGCATGATGGGTGCATAAATATAAGAAAAAATGCAGCCCATTACAGCTTCAGCCTTGTATTTTGGGAAGGTAAATACGTAGATACATAAAAATAAAATAACCGCAAATACCACAAGCATTACCATTACAGCTTCTTTAACGTTTAAGGCAAGAAAAATATAATAAACCGAAATTGCAATAAGCCCAAAAAGTACTATTGAATTTATCTTCTTTTCTTCTCTTATGCCAAGTGCTTTTGTAAGTTCCAAAAAGCCGCCTATTGAAAGAAGCAGTAAAACGGCCGCCAGTAAATATCCTCCGAAAAACAGCGTAACAAAGGCACATATTGCAAGCACGATTCCGCTTAATACTCTTGTTTTAAACATAATTTCCTCCCTATTCTTCCACGTTACCGAATTTCCTGGTGCGCATATTATAGGCCTCACAGGCTTTGATTAATTCGTTTTTGTCAAAATCAGGCCAGGGCACCTCTGTAACATATATTTCAGAATACGAAATCTGCCAAAGTAAGAAATTTGAGATTCTTAATTCATTGCAGGTGCGGATTAATAAATCCGGATCCGGAAGGCCGTGAGTATCAAGGTGACTCTCAATAACAGATTCTGTAATGTCGGAGGGTAAAAGCTTTCCTTCCCTTACCTCTTCACTTATTTTTCTTACAGCTCTTGTAATTTCATCTCTGCCGCCATAATTAATGGCAATTGTAAATTTAAGGCCTGTATTTTCTTTTGTAGCAGCCTCAAGCTCTTCAATGCGGGCACGTATATCTTCATCAAGTCTTGATTTTTCACCGATTATACGCACGCACATATTGTTTTTGGCTGCGGTCTGCAAGCAGGTCTTCATGTAATTACGAAGAAGCTTCATTAAAGCATTCACTTCGTCCTGCGGGCGGTTCCAGTTTTCGGTTGAAAAAGCATAAACGGTCAAATATTCAATACCCATTTTATAGGCTTCTTCGCAGATTATCTCTACTGTCTTTGCGCCCTGTACATGACCGTAGTTGCGCGGCATACCCTTTGACTTTGCCCACCTTCCGTTACCATCCAATATTATAGCCACAGATTTAGGAACATTCATAATTAAAACTCCATAAAATTTTATTAAACCACGGTAAACATATATGGAATTGCAACGCAATTTCCTATATGGTAAAGAAAACAGGCAGGAGTAAAAGTACTCTCCTGCCGGCCTTACATTCTTATACTTTTAAGATGTCAGCGCTCTTTTCTTCAACAGCTGTATCAACATCCTTAATCATCTTATCAGTAGCCTTCTGAAGTTCCTCTTCAAGCTTCTTAATTTCGTCTTCGGAAATTTCGGTTTTTGAAAGCTTTTTAAAGGCATCGTTACCGTCACGGCGCACATTTCTGATGGCAACCTTGCAGTCCTCACCCTTCTTCTTAACTTCCTTAACCAGATCCTTACGACGTTCCTCTGTTAATTCAGGAAATACAAGGCGAATAACAGCACCGTCATTGGAAGGTGTAATGCCTACGTCGGATGCCATAATAGCCTTTTCAATATCTTTTATCAGGGATTTCTCCCAGGGAGCAATCTGTATAATACGAGGCTCGGGAACTGTTACATTACCTACCTGCTGGATAGGGGTAGGTGTTCCGTAATAATTTACTCTTATCTTGTCAAGCACGTGGGGATTTGCACGGCCTGCTCTGATAGTAGCAAATTCCGATTCCATAAAATCATATGCTTTCTGCATTTTGTCCTGATAGGGTAATACTCTTGCGTCCATAAAATACCTCTTTCTATGCTAAGACCTTTGTGCCGTTGAATTCACCCGACAAAGCCTTTACAATACTGTTTTCTTCATTTAAATCAAATACAAGGAAAGGCACCTTGTTTTCAAGAGCCAATGCACTTGCTGTGGTATCTACGACCTTAAGATTACGCTTAACAACCTCTTCCAATGTGATTTCATCAAATTTTTTAGCATTGGGATTTAATTTAGGGTCATCATCATATACGCCGTCAATTGATTTAGCAAGTAAAACCGAATCCGCTTCAATTTCAACTGCCTTAAGTACGATACCCATATCTGTTGAAAAATAAGGGTGACCAGTGCCACCTGCGAAAAATACTACCTTTCCTGCTTTTAATGCCTTCAGGGCTTCGTCCTTTGAAAACTGCTTTGTAAAGGTGGAACAGATAAAGGGAGTGAAAATTTCGGTATCCATGCCTGTGCTTCTGAATATTTCAGAAACATATAAGCAATTCATAACCGTTGCCAGCATTCCAATCTGGTCTGCCTTTACCCTGTCAATATTTTCGCTTGTACGACCTCTCCAGAAATTACCGCCGCCTATTACAATGGCAACCTCGTTCCCTTTAAGAATTTCCTTAACCTGTAACGCAACGCCTCTGACCGTTTCTTCGTCAAAGCCCATTTTCTTGTCACCGGCTAAAGCTTCACCGCTTAATTTTAAAATTATACGCATATTTTTCTTCTTTCTTAATTACTTCTTAGCCTTTTTAAATTCATCAAAGAAGGATGTAGGGCTGACATCAGCATAGCACTGTGAACAGATACCTTCAATAACGGCACCATTGTTAATCTGTACTGACTTAGACTTAATGTTACCCATGACGATAGCTGAAGTATCGAGCACAACGGGACCCTTTACATCGATGTCCCCCTTTATAGCGCCTGCTATAACTGCGCTTGTAGCATAAAGGTTGCCGATAATAACAGTGCTCTGACCTATCTTGATTGAGCCAGCTGCGTTTACTTCACCGATAATTCTTGCATTTTCTGCATAAATTTCAGAAGCCTTTGAATCTCCTTCAATAGAGCCTAAAACATTAAGCTTGCCGTTTAATTTAAGATTACCCTTAACAGTACCGTAAAGTTCCATTGAGCCTGTTGAATCAATGTCCCCCACAACGTTCATGCCTGCGGTAATAATCGCTGTCTCATCTGAAGCCCTGCCTGACTTCTTTTCTTCAATAACTTCTTCCTTAACTTCCTCTTCCTTAGAGGTTTCTTCAATATTATCAAGAAGCTTGTCAAGGTTTAAGGAATTATCCTTAACTTCCTCTTCTGCTGCAGTTTCAGCAGCCTCTGTCTCTTCACCTGGAGTAAGCTCTGTCACTGCCTGGTTAAGATCTTCCTTTAAATCTGAAAAAAAACCCATTTCCTCTTGCCTCCGTTTGTTAAATTAATTTATTTTTTTAATTATTCTTAACCGATAAATACTGTATCGGATTAGTATCGCTTGTAATAGGTAAAACTACCGTGTTTTCAAGCTTTGAAATATAGTCAAGTATTTCCGGAAGTGCCTCAACGGTAGTACCCTTTGAATCAAGATCATGAAAAAGAATTATCGCCTCATCAAGATTTTTTAATTTTGACGTAACGTTTTTTACAATCTGGTCTTTTGTAGCAGGAACTCCTATTGCATCCTGGGCAGATACGTTCCAGTCAAAATAAATGATGCCTTCTTTTGTAAGGGCATTGGCAAATATGTTCATGTCGATAGGACTTACCCTATTGGTGGAGCCTCCGGGGAACCTGTAGATGTCTGCTTCCACACCTGTCACCATATAGATAAATTCTCTTAATTCGCAAGTGTCTTCCATAAAGGCATCAAGCCCTGCATAAAGATTTTTATATATATGAGTGCAGGAATGAAGACCTATTGAATGCCCCTCGTCCACAATGCGCCGATAAAGCTTTTCGTAATTTCTTCCATCCCGTCTCACCACAAAAAACGTGGCTTTAACATCATATTCCTTTAAAATATCAAGAATATCATCCGTTAAAGGACTTGGACCGTCATCGAAGGTTAAATAAATTTTACGATACCCATCGTAAAGCTCTTCATCAGAAAGTGAAAGTGCGTCTATTTCCTCACCGGTCAAAACCTGCTTTTCCTTTGTAAATGCCGCCATTTCCGGCACTTCCCGGTCAGTACCTGTTTCAACGTCACTGCTTTGTGCCTCTTCAAGGCTTTCAAGAAAAGCCGATTCACTCTGAAGCTCAAGATAATAGTTTAATTCTTCATTGACATTTTTAAGCTGCCTTTTAAGGGTACTTGCCTGACAGGCAAAATAAATGGCAAACGTAAGGGGAATAAAAATCAAAGTCAATGTCCCAAAAACTATTATTTTCTTTAAAATTTTAACTCTCTTTTTACGATCAATCCTACTACCGGAGGGTTTCTTTTCACTCATTAATACCCTCCCTTTTAAAAATGATGCCCTGCCTATTATTCTACCATAGACAGAGCATTTTTCAAAATACTTTTATTATTTTTTATCGTTTAAATGCTTTAAAGGTTTTTGATTCAGAAGGATGTAAAACCAATTCAGTGTCGCCGTCTTCCAAAGAAAATCCTTTTGGTAAAATAAGACGCATATCCTGTTTGCCGCTTGAATCAATTGTTACTTCAAAATAGTCCTTGCCCTTTTCAAGCCTTAAAATTTTAGTGACACCCTTTAATCTTAAGCCTGAAACCTTAATTTCAAAGTCATCCTGCCACACGGGGAAAAATTCAACCCTTTCCATATCTGAATATGCAATCATTTCATAAACCGCATTTGTAAGACCTAAATTTGCATCCATTTGGAAAAGTGAATGTTCGTTATGTCCTGTAAACAGATTGTCAAGAGTAAATACCTGAATGAGTCTGTTCATGGCAAGATACCAAAGGCGCGAATCGCGTAAACGGGCAGAAATATTGGCTAAATGAGCAAGACCCCAGCCTGAAATTGCATCCACACCGTCTAAAAGTCTCTTTTCGCAGGCTACATGGCAGGCATTAAATAAATCCTCTGCTCCGGCTTTTTTGGCTTCATCTCCCGGAAATACCATATACATGTGTGATGAATGGCGGTGATGATAGTCATCGGCTAAATCCATTGGAATCCATTCTTTTACAGCCCCATCCTCATTAACTGTGTAATCCGGCAAAAGTTTATATTCCTTTTCCCATTTTTCGATATTTTCTTTTTCTATATCAAGTGTCTTACATGCATTTATTAAATTTAAATACACTTCCTTTGCAACTGCCACATCCATTGTTGCATTTATTGCAACAGGTGAATCATTGCCTAAAGGCGTATTTTCAGGAGAATAGGAAGGGGCAAATTCCCATTTGCCGTTTTTATCAAGAGTACAGAAGTCTTCATAGAAAAGCACAACCTCCTTCCAGTATTTAACGGCTCTTAACAAAACATTTTCATCCTCCGTATATTCATAATATCTTTCATATTCGCTTCCCAGCCACCCTGCACCTGCAGTCCAGGTAATCATGGGCCAGCCTGAAGAAAAATGTCTGTGATAGCCGTCCGTCGAAACTCTTGCAGCCGCAAAAATACCGTTACAGCCATAATAATTCATGGCATTCTTCCTAAAGTCTTCAACGTAGCCTTCAAGCCAGTCAAAATAATTTCTTTCAAAGCCGCTAAGGCCTCCTGGCATTACCATCCACATCATCATCTGGATGTTTTCATCAAGAGTGTAATCTGAGCTCCAGGGAGGAGTTACGTTTCCGTTCCAGATACCCTGTAAATTGGGAGGAAGCTTACCAAAGCTTGTAATACACAGATATCTTCCAAAATCGCACATTCTTTCAAGTAACCTTGCATCAAGCTTTTCTTTTGTACACAGGCTTCTTAATTCTGCGTTGGTATATTCTTTTTCGTCAGAAGAAAAATCGATTCGTACCCTTTTAAATAAATCTCCGTGGATAGCTTCGTTTTCTTTATGTAAAGCATCATATTCTGGAGTTAAATCCTGCAATATTCTTACAAGCTTTACCTTTGCAGCTTCCATTCTTAATTTCCAGGGTGCAAGAGTATAAAATACCAGGACATAATTAGCCTTTGTAACAAAAAAGGTATTGTCCTTTGTTACCCTGTATTCGCCGTCTGTAATTAATCTTGCTACGGATACATATCCCGATTCATCTTCTGAATGGATGCCTTCACACACAAGGTATTCACCCTCAATTGAAGTTTCAACATTTTCAATGTGGTGACTCTCCTTTAACGGCGATAAAGAAAATTCCATCGAAAAGGGATTTCCTTCCTTGCGCATTTCCGTAGCAAGCACGTCTCTTGAGCGGGACACAAAGCTCTTTCTTACAAAGGCTTCACCCTTTAATTTAAAGGAAGTACACTCTTCTGCCGTTTCAAAGTTAAGCCTTTGTGTAAATTCCGTAACATCACTTTCCTTATAGTCTTCTATATCAAAATGAAGCTTCGGACCTACCTCATAAGGATTTGTCCAAACAATCACTTCATAAGGCGCTCCGTCACCTTCAAGCCCCTTTGCATAATATTCATAGGCTTCTTTATATTTGCCCTGATGGAGCAAATCTCTCATGCCCTGTAAATAATCCTTTCCCATATAAGGTCTTGAATCGGAATTTTCTGGCATAGGAAGAAACAGCTCTTCGTGATTTGTAATAATCGTCTCGTGTAAAGGGTTACCAAATACTAGGCCTCCTATTGTGCCGTTACCTATAGGGAAAGCCTCGTCCCATTTATTAGAAAAGTTTTCTCTTAAAAGTCCTTTAAACTTCATTATCTTCTCCTAATATTTTTTATAAAAGCTAAAGAAAACCCACTGCCTTTAGGTAGTGGGTGCTCTTAAACGAGGTGCCGTGGTAAAAGCGCGGTACCCATTAAGGCACGTAATGCCGCTTTTAGTAAAGCCATAGCAAAGTGGATTGCGAATATCATTTGCATAAACCAAGGCTTACCTGCATTTTTCCATACCAAAAATCCTTATTCCTATAATCCTTTTGCTTTCTGTTGTGCAAAGAAATTGTCGATTGCTTCCACAATCTGATTGGAGGGCATCGATTTAAGCAAATACCCCTGTGGCTTTAAGCTTAATACCTTTGCAACGGATTCCTTATCACCCTTTGAAGTTAAGAAGATAACAGGAAGTGCTTCAGTCTTTACTTCGTTTCGTATCATTTCAAGCATCATGGGCCCTGAGCATACAGGCATTTCATAGTCGAGTAAAATTAAATCAGGTGTATTCATAGCTAAAAAAGATATCGCTGAAGTAGCCGAGTTAACCATTGAAACTCTGTATTTTCCTTCAAGCCAGCCTTTAATTGTCCTAAGCATTGTGCCCGAATCGTCAACCACAAGAATATGCTTTTTATTTTCACCGGTTTCTTCACTCATTACGGTATTTTTTAAGGTTTCGGAAATTTTCTTTACGTTAATGGGACGTTCAAAGCATCCGCCTAAGCAATCCGAGGGAATCATGTCTGTAATAACCTTTAATTCTTCTGCATATCCTACAACAAAAATCTTCCGGTCTTCTTCCATGCACAGATCTTTAATATAAATTAAACATTCGATTTCCGAAATGGCATGTTCATCTGCATAGATAAAGAAAAGCTCGGGCTTATCCGCCATTTTATTGATTTCATTAATGGAAAGCTTACAGAAGGTACATTCAAACCCGGCTTCCTTTAAGCCGTCTCTAACGGCGTTAATAATAAATGATGATGTTTCCCCAATAAATAATACTCTTTTGTCCATTACACTTCCCTCGTAGATTAAATTTTCTCTAACAATAATAATATATCATCTCTGGCAACTTCTGCTACTAAAGTTTTTAATTTTCCATAAATTTCTTTATATTTTTCAGGTATTTTGTATTTCTTTAATTCATCCATTACACTGTCAACAGAATCAAAGTCAAAACCGTCTACCATTTCTTTAATCGAAGTGAAGGCATCCTTTATGGAAGCATCGTCGATTTCTTCCTTGTCCTTTCCTTCATCAAGTAATGCTTCAAGCTCTCTAACAAGCTGTCTGTACTGTCGTAAAAGTTCAGGTGTTGCATTCTGAATCCTTATGCTGTCCTCTGCATTACCCGCATCCTCTAAGGCTGCTGCAAGCAAAGATAAGGGTGTCGCACCGACAATTCTTGCAGCACTTTTTAAGGCATGTACCTGAATTGTATAATTTCTGAAATCTCCCGCTTCAAAGAAGCCTTCAATTGTGTCGGCTCTTGAAAAGCCGGTATCCGCAAATTCAGACACCACCTTTTTATAAAGCTCTAAAGAACCCGAGTATTCAAGACCGGTATTCGGAAATACATTTGTAAGGGTTGCCATTTTATCAAGAAATTCATCTTGAACGTCATTTTGCGTATCCTTTTGGTCATCGTCCTCTAAATCCTTAATTTTTTCATGTATGAGATTTTCTGTTTTAACAAGTGAAGGATTTAAATATTCCTTTATTGCTTCTTCAAGTTTTTCAGGTTCAATAGGCTTTGAAAGATATCCTGTAAAGCCCTCCTTTAAATAAAAGTCCTTAGCTCCCATAACTGCATTGGCAGTTAATGCTATTGAAGGAGAGTCCTTATTAATAGATTCTTCATCCTCTTTAATGTGATGCAAAACCTCAATACCATCCATACCCGGCATCATGTGGTCGATTAAAAGTAAATCGTATTTATTCTTTTTACATAATTCAACAGCTTCTTTACCGCTTTCAACAAGTATTAAATTAACTAAGGTTTTCTTTAATAAGCCTTCCACAATCATAAGGTTAACGGAGGAATCATCCACTACCAGTATTTTTGCATCCGGCGCCTGGAAAAGCTCTTCGTATTTTTCTTCGGAATCGCGAAGTCTTTTAAAGGATTCCTCGATATTTCCGATTTCCTGCCAGTCTAAAACCTCCTGCTTTACGGAAAATTTAAAGGTAGAGCCTGCACCGTATTTTGAGTCAACTCTTAATTCTGAGTCCATAAGCTTTAAAAGGTTCTTGGTAATATTCATGCCAAGACCTGTACCCTCGATGTTTCGATTCTTTTCTTCCTCGATTCGCACAAATGGTGCGCATAATTTTTCTAAATCCTCTTCCTTAATGCCTCTGCCTGTATCTGATACCATAACCGATAAAAGGATTTCATCCCCTGCAAGCCTTGCATAGCTTAATTCAAGTGTAACCGTACCCTCGTCGGTATATTTAACGCCGTTAGATAAAAGGTTTAAAATGCACTGTTTTATACGGTTTTCATCTCCCTTAAGAAGATGAGGCATTTTTTCGTCCACCTTAATTTCGAATTTAAGGCCTTTATCCGTAGCTTTTTGCATTATCGTATTGGACAGATCATTTATAACAGAGCTTAAATCGTATTTAACGGGAATAATTTCAAGCTTTCCAGCTTCAATTTTAGAAGTATCAAGCACATCGTTTATTAAGGCTAAAAGTGTTCTTCCTGCACTCTTAATGTCGCTTGCATAGCCTCTTATTACTCTTTCTCTTGATTCTCTTATAATCATTTCATCAAGACCTAAAACCGCATTTATAGGTGTTCTGATTTCATGACTCATATTGGAAAGGAAAGCTGATTTTGCTTCATTTGCTTCATTGGCAATATCAACTGCCGACTGTAAATCCGTATTAACCGAATTAATTGAAGCAACCATTTTATTAAAATCCGAATAAGTTTTTTTATAGGGACCTGCATCCTTTAAGGAAATTTCCACATTAAGATTTCCCTTTGCCACTTCTTCAAGTGCATCACATAATCTTAAGGAACGCTGTTTTGTTTTACGTGTAGTAAAATAGAAAAGAGCAATTAATACAGGCCATATAGGTAATACTCCAAGAGTTTCCCTTACAGCCTTTCCAAAATCATATTCTTCGCCCATATATTTTCTTATCAAAAGATTAAAGGCAACCAAAAGAATCATTATGGGTACAGTTACAATTGCAGTCTGTATCCATGATGATTTATTTATCATCTGTTTCGTTTCGTTTTTGGTCTTCTCGGCCTTCGCCTCGAGGTTCTTTTTCATTTTCTCGATTTCTTCCAAACGAAGCTTCTGTCTTTCTTCAATTTGTTCAAGCTTTTCAAGTATAGCTTTCTCGCTGTTCATGCTGTATACCTCAACAGGATTATCTTACTTATAAACAATTAACGAAAAGAAAACCCGTCGGATTGCTCAGACGGGTGTAAGGTATATGTCTATTCGTATAAGAATTCTTCAGGAAGAGTTACTTTAAATTCCTTAGCCAAATCTCTGAAATTATCAGCAGTTATTGTCTGAAGCTTCTTAGGGCTCATGGACAACATCTTAACTAAAATTTCAGCGGCCTTTTCTGCCGTATGCATAAGGCCGAAGGTGATGTCAAAGTCAGGGCCTGCGGCAAACATACCGTGATGAGCCCAGATCGCAAGATCATATTTTTCCATTAATTTAGAAGTGGCAACCGCTATATCTCTTCCACCAGGCACCATCCAGGGCACCACTCCCACTCCGTCAGGAAATACCACAGGACATTCCGTTGCCATTTCCCAAAGTTCTCTAGTAAATACCTTATCTTCTAAAGGAAGCACAAAGGTAAGAGCAATAATGTTGGTGGTGTGGGCATGATAAATAACTCTGTAGGAAGGGTTACGTAAAACTTTAACCTCGTGATTCATTAAGTGGCTTGGAAGCTCCGAGGTGGGGCGGCCACCGTTTATAAGTCCCCACACAATTCTGTAATTTTCACCCTTTTCATCAATTTCTATCATGCACATTGAATCTTCCGGAAATTCAAGTACGTTTCTGAAAAATTTACCGGAGCCTGTCACAAGAAAATATTCCTGCTTAAGACCTGGCACGCTTGTGCCGATTTCAGTCCAGGGACCTTCCTTAAAATTTTCTTTAACGCTTTCTACTTCTTCTTTTTTTACACGGTAGGAAAGGTTACCACCGTTTCTTTCATGCCACCCCAATTTCCAGCCGTCATCTGCCATTCTCATAAAGCCTTTTACAAATTCAGCCTCTGTAAATTTCATTTTATTTCTCCCATCAATCCTGTTTTATCTTAAAGCCAAAACTTCTTTTTCATATTTCTTTACTTCATCATACCATTCTATGCCTGAAATAACATTTTCTCTCTTACAATATTCATCCCATACATCACCGAAGGGATAGGTTTTTAATTCCTCCTGCCATACCATAAGTTCAGAAAATCTTGCTTCTTCCTGAAGCTTTTTAAGCATTTCGTTGGGCAGCAACATTGCATTCAGCAAAGCCTTCTGCCAGGATCTAAAGCCTACTGCCCAGGCACCGATTCTGTTAATCGATGCATCAAAATAATCAAGAGCCATATAAACCCTTTCAAGGGCAGCATTTCTTACTATTTCCTTTGCCATCTCTTTTGTCTCGTCATCAAACAAAACAACGTGATCCGAGTCCCATCTGACAGGACGTGTAATGTGAAGTGCGATTTCAGGGTAAAATGCCAAAAGCGACGGAATCTTATCTGACACTACCTCCGTAGGATGGTAATGACCATTATCCATTAATGGAAGAACGCCGTCATGGCTTGCAGCAAAGCTTAAGGCAAATTCCGCACTGCCTGCCGTATAGGATTCAACGCCTATACCGAACACCTTCGATTCTACTGTAACCTTTACAAGATTTTTATCAAAGGGCTCTTCTAAAATTTCTTCAATGGATTTTTTATAAAGGACACGAGGTGAAAGTCTGTCTGCGGGAATATCCTTAAAGCCGTCTCCAGTCCAGATATTCATAACACAGGGAATACCTGTTTCTTTGGCAAAATATTCGGAAATTTTTATGCATGCCTTACCGTGATTAACCCAGAATTTTCTTGTTTCTTCATCGGGGCTTGATAAAGTAAGCCCGTTAAGCACCTTTTCATGGGAAAAGAAGGTAGGGTTAAAATCAATACCCATATTGTGTTTTTTTGCAAAAGAAACCCATTTTGCAAAATGCTTAGGTTCAAGAGCATCTCTGTCTGCGAATTCGCCCTTTTCAAATATTGCATAGCAGGCATGCAGATTTAATTTCTTTTTGCCCGGTGTTAATTTAATTACTTCTTCAATATCAGCCATAAGTTCATCAGGGGTAGTTGCCTTGCCTAAATAATTACCCGTAGTCTGAATGCCGCCTGTTAAAGGGCCGTCATGGTCAAAGCCTATAACATCATCTCCCTGCCAGCAATGTAAGGAAACAGGGACATTTCTTAATGCTTCAAGCACCTTTTCCGTATCAACACCGATACCTGCATATTTTTCTTTTGCTGCTTCATAATTAGTCATGTTAAATTCTCCTTATGGGGTGTAGGTTTTTATTTCAAATGAATCAAATACAATTTGTCTTGCAGTCTTTAAATCCTTAACCTTTTTGTCAAAAATAAGCTGTGCTAAAATATTTCCTATTGCCGTAGCTTCAGAAGGCCCGGCATAAACGGTAAGTCCTGTTTCCTTTGCCGTAAGTCTGTTTAAATAATCTGCGTTACTGCCGCCTCCCACCACATTAATGGCACTGTATTTGATAGCCGTAAGCTCCTTTATTTCCTCTATGGTGTTTTTGTAGCATACAGCTAAAGATCTGTATATTATTCTTGCAGTTTCAAATAAATCGACAGGAACCTCCTGGTTTGTTTCAGCGCAGGCTTTTTTAATTTCCTCTGTCATTGATACAGGTGCTAAAAATCTTGAATCATTGCAGTCAACCAGGGAATTTATTGTTTTCTCTTCTGCCCTTTTACATATTTCTGCAAAAGAAAATTCACGTCCAATCTCATTGCGCACTGACTGAATCATCCATAGTCCCATAATGTTTTTAAGAAACCTGAAGGTGTAATTATAGCCTCCTTCATTTGTAAAATTCATTTTTTTACTTTTTTCATCAGAAAGGCATTCTTTGTTTTCAGTTCCCATTAAGGACCAGGTGCCTGAGCTTATAAAAAGAGTATTTTCCTCATTACCCGGAACCGCCATGACGGCAGAACCTGTGTCATGGGTTGCAGGAGCAATAACACAACAGTCAAAGCCTATCCTTTCTTTTATGCTTTCACTAAAGGAACCAACGTAAGAACCCGGAGCAATGATTTCATTAAAAATCCTTTTAGGAAATTTAAGTAAATCAATTAATTCATAGTCCCAGTCTTTAGTAACAGGATTAATGAGCTGTCCCGTCGTAGCATTTGTAAATTCCTGCTTTTTAATTCCGGTAAGTAAAAAATTAAAATAATCTGGAATCATAAGCATGCTTTCGGCTCTTTTTAAGGCTTCCGGATTTTTTATTTTTAATGCCTCCAATTGATAGATTGTATTAAAAAGCTGTTTCTGAATACCGGTACGTTTATATAAATCATCCTCTGAAATATATTTATATACAAAGGAATCCATGCCTTCGGTTCTTGAATCTCTGTAAGAAACCGCGTTGCCAATTTTATTATCATCTTTATCTAAAAGCACAAAATCAACACCCCAGGTGTCTATGCCCATAGTCTTTGGAATTTTACCGATTTCCTTACACCTTTTTAAGCCAATGCATATATTTTCAAATAAGGCATCTGTATCCCAGATTTTTTCTCCGTTAATTTCTTTAAAGCCGTTTTCAAATCTGTAAATTTCTTCAAGCTCTATTTTGCTAGCTTCTAAATGTCCTAAAATATGCCTGCCACTTGAAGCACCTATGTCTATGCCCAAATAATAATCACTCATTTGCATGCTCCTAAAATCTTAGATATATGTATTTTATTAAAAATGAGCAAAAAAAATAAGGACACCTTTTGTTTTAAAAAGTGTCCTTATTTGCAAATCACTTTATTTGCGATAATCTATGATATTTGCAATTTTTTCTCTGCCTGCTTGTATAAAGGCAGTACTGCGTTCCTTTATGGTTTATCTTGACCCCTTATCGTAAGGAATACCCTCTGCCTTAGGTGCTCTTGACTTTTTGGAAGTAAGAATCAAAACAATCATTGTTACCACATAAGGAAGCATAAGGTAAATGTATTCGCTTGACTTTACTGAATCAAAGCTTGGCAGGAATGAAATACTGTCACTGTAGGAACCGATAACCTTAAACAATGCAAAGAAAAGTGAAGCGCCAAGTATGCTGAAGGGTTTCCAGTTACCAAAAATCATAACTGCCATAGCAAGGAAACCGTAACCTGCAACAGATGACTGGAAGCCTGAGCCCGCAGCAACTGTAAAGGCAAGACCTCCGATGCCTCCGAATACACCTGAAATAATAACGCCTGCATATCTCATCTTAAATACATTGATACCTACAGAATCGGCTGCCTGCGGATGTTCACCGCAGGAACGAAGTCTTAAACCGAATTTTGTCTTATACATAATAATGTAGGCTGCAATGAATAAAAGAATTGCAATAAAGGTGGTAAGGTAACAGCTCTTAAATAAAAAATTTTGAATGAAATCATTTTTCTTTTCGATTCCGAAATTATCCTGAGTAATTCTTGTCCAGGTGGGAATTAAAATAGTGGTCTGCCCCTGACCCTGTACAGCCCATGTAAGTACAACCGCAAATGCGGGCGCAAGCATATTAAGCGCAGTACCGCCAATAGTCTGGTCTGCCTTTAAATTAATTGATGCAAAGGCAAGTAAAAGCGAGAAAACAGCGCCGGTTGCAGCTGCTACTAAAATAGCTATAAGCATACCAAGCTGAGGATGTGTGGCACCAAATCCTGCCTTATCAAGTGAAACCAGGGTCAAACAGCTGGTTAGGGCACCTACAATCATGATGCCTTCTAAAGCAATGTTGATGATACCGCTTCGTTCTGAGAACATACCTCCCAAAGCTACAAGTAAAAGGGGAACTGCAAAAATAATTGTTGCTCCAAGTAAATCCGCCAAAATATTAGCCCAAGCCATTATTTATCCCCTCCTTCCTTGTTTTTAGAAGCTGCTTCTTTATCAGAATCCTCCAAAACAGCTACATCAGCATTAACGTTTCCTGTATCCGTTTTAATATATTTTGAAAGAATGGTTTTTACTAAAAGTGAGAAAGCACTTAAGTAAATGATAACGGCAATAATGATATCGATAATTTCCTTTGCATATTCAGGCTGCATTGCATCGCCGCCTACCTGAATGTAGGAAATAAACAAGGCTGCAAAAATAATACCGATGGGGCTTGAAGCACCAAGCAGTGCAACCGGAATACCGTTAAAGCCCATGCTGACAAGTGACTTAACAATTGTGTACTGTGCAGTACCGCTTAAATAATAGATGCCACCGCCGATACCTGAAAGGGCACCTGCGATTACCATTGATAATACAATGTTTCTTTTGGCATTAATACCTGCATAGATGCTTGCGTTTTTGTTAAAGCCACAGGCCTTAAGCTCGTATCCAAATGTAGTCTTGTTAAGCACAATGTTTAAAATAATTGCGATGATAATTACGATGAAAATTGATATATTCATGTAATTTGAATGAAAAAGAGTATCAAGTCCAAGCTTTGGAATAATTGCTGCTTTGTTGGCACTTGCCAGTGCTGCGGTACGGTCCTTATTGGATGCGCCCCAGTAATCTGCCAGCATAATGGGCATGTTGTTTAAAAGCAAATTAACCATGAATAATCCAAGCCAGTTAAACATAATAGCCGTAATAACTTCGTTTACGTTAAATAAGGCCTTACAGATACCCGGGAAAAAGCCCCATATAGCGCCCCCCAGCATTGCAGCAAGAATACAAACCCACCAGGGGAGCTGAAACTGGATACCGCATACAAGAGCACAGAAAGCACCCACCGTATACTGTCCTGAAGCTCCTATGTTGAAAAGACCTGTCTTAAAGGCAAAGCCTACTGAAAGGCCGGTCATAATAAGGGGAGCCGCCTGGTATAGAACCTTTGCAAGCTTATCAGAGGAAGAAAAGCCTGCGGTAAGCATATTGCCTAAGCCCTGAAAAGCATGAGGAGCATTAAATACAATAAGTAAAATAAATCCGATTACAAGGCCTGCAAGAATTGAAATTACAGAAGCCATTACGGTTATAAAACCGGAAGATTTAAAATATTTCTTCATTTTAAGCCTCCTTTACTTCATTTTCTTTATATTGATTTTTGGCACCGGCCATGTAAAGACCAAGTTCCTGAACGGTTACTGTTTTAGGATCGAATTCACCTACGATTTCACCTTCATACATAACTAAAATCCTGTCGCTTACATTCATTACTTCGTCAAGTTCAAGAGATACCAAAAGCACTGCCTTTCCTTCATCTCTTTCTCTTATAAGCTGCTTATGAATATATTCGATAGCACCTACGTCAAGACCACGGGTGGGCTGAACCGCCACTAAAAGTTCCGGATTTTTGCTAATCTCACGGGCAATAATAGCCTTCTGCTGATTGCCGCCTGACATGCTTCTTGCAATGGTAACAGGTCCCTGACCGGAACGCACGTCAAATTCCTTAATAAGCCTTTCTGAATATTCTCTTACTGCAGGCTTATTAATAAAGCCGTGGCTCTGGAATTTTGGCTGCCAGTATTGCTGAAGCACCATATTTTCTTCAAGTGTATAATCAAGCACCAGACCATGCTTGTGTCTGTCTTCCGGAATGTGGCTCATGCCGAGCTTTGAACGCTCTCTTATGGGAGCATTTGTAATGTCACAGCCCTTAAGCTCAACGGTACCGCCTGACAGCCTTGAAAGGCCGGTAATGCCTGCCACAAATTCAGTCTGTCCGTTTCCCTCAATACCTGCCAGACATACAATTTCTCCTGCATGTACTTCAAAAGAAACATCGTTAACCGCATTTTTCTTGTGAAGTCTGGAAGGAACGCACACGTGACTTGCCTTAAATACAAGGTCACCGGGAGTTTTGTCGGCCTTATCAACCTTAAAGTTAACGTTTCTTCCTACCATCATTCTGGAAAGCTCTTCCTTTGTGGTATCCATAACATCAACGGTACCAATATATTTACCCTTTCTTAAAACGGTACAACGGTCCGCTACCGCCATAATCTCGTTAAGCTTGTGGGTAATGAAAAGAATTGATTTGCCTTCCTTTTTGAAGGCTCTCATAATTTCCATAAGTTCATCGATTTCCTGGGGCGTTAAAACCGCCGTAGGTTCATCGAAAATAAGTATTTCATTGTCTCGATACAGCATCTTTAAAATTTCAACTCTCTGCTGCATTCCGACGGATATATCCTCTATTAAAGCATCAGGATCAACCTTTAAGCCATATTTTTCGCTAAGTTCAATAACCTTTTTTCTTGCTTCCTTTTTCTGAAGGAAACCATATTTATTAGGCTCTACGCCTAAGATAATATTATCAAGTACCGTAAAGCACTCTACCAGTTTAAAATGCTGGTGCACCATACCAATGTTCAAAGCATTGGCGTCATTAGGATCGTTGATTTTAACAACCTCACCGTTTTTCTTTATAATACCCTCTTCAGGCTGATACAAGCCAAACAGTACACTCATAAGCGTAGACTTACCTGCACCGTTTTCCCCCAAAAGTGCATGCACCTCGCCCTTCTTAAGCCGAAGGGTAATATTATCATTTGCTATAATTCCGGGGAATTTTTTTGTGATGTTTAGCATCTCAATAACGTAATCGCTCATGCCCCTGCCTCTCTTTTTTAAAAAAAGAGGATGCTGCAAAGAATGCTCTGCAACATCCTCTATTTTATTGTGTTAATTCTTTAAGAATTATTCCTGATAATCAACGCTGATTGAAACTGTAGGAGCTACGTCTGTTGCGTTAGAAATTGTAATAGCGCCACTCTTAACCTGTTCAAATAATGCATTGTATTCATCAACTGTGAAGTTTGTCATGCTCCATGTAGCTGTAGGAAGACCTACACAGCCTTCAACTGCACCAAGGTTGGCTGTAGCACCTGCAAGACCTGCGGGCCATGTACCATTGTTGTTGTAAAGATCTGTAAGAGCAAGAACTACAGAGTTAGCAAGCTCCTTCATTGCTGAAGTAATGATTGTAGCTGATTCTGCAGACTGGTCAACGTCAACGCCGATAACCTTAGCGCCTGCTGCTTCAGCAGCTGCTGTAGCAGAAAGGTAGATACCACCACCACAGGAGAAGATAACTTCTGTGCCGTCTGTGTACCAGCCTGACATCTTTGTCTTAATATCATCGCTTGGAGAGAAGGAACCGCTGTACCAGTATTTGATGGAAACGTCAGCTGCGTTGCCAAGCTCTTCTGCTGCTGCATTAGCACCCTGAACATAGCCGTAACCATAACGGATAACTGCGGGAACTGCCATACCGCCTAAGAAACCAAGCTTTGTATAGCCCTCTTTAACTGCTGCATAGCCTGCAAGATAACCGGCCTGTTCTTCCTTATAAAGAATATTGTGAGTGTTGCTTGCAGTATAGTATGTAGCATAATCTGCAGTATGAGGCTCACCATCAAGGAGTAAGAAGTTTACGTTAGGATATAAATCCTGAACTTCGTAGATAGCTTCCTCGAATAAATAGCCGGGGCAAACAACAACCTTTGCACCTTTTTCGATAGCTGCCTTGATTGTCTCAACTCTTGCTACTGTAGAGTCTTCTGAGGGACGAAAATAGTTGTAGGTCTTGTTGTTGTTTTCAGCATATTCAACAACGCCTTCCCATGCGCCCTGGTTGAATGACTTGTCATCGATGTTTCCAACGTCGGTAACAAGAGCGATTTCATATGAGTCCTTAGCTGCTCCGCAAGCGCAGATTGAAGCAACCATAGCAATCGCAAGAATAACTGATAATACTTTCTTCATTGGATTAGTCCTCCCACTAAAATATTTTACGCACACATAAACCTCCCGTGCGTATTTGATTATAGCATTGTTTTTTAATAAACACAACTATATGTTGCGTTTTTGCCTGAGTTAATTTTCCATATATTGTGTTATGTAAAGTAATATCCAATACATTATATTGTGGTGTTTTAAATTTAAACCACTAATTACAAGAAAAGCTCAAGAATAAATACAATTACACAGCATATAATCGAAACCGGAAACAGTCCAAGACCGCAAAATGCTGCAATAATACCTGCCACTAAAGCCGCCGCCCCGGCAATTGGTGACTGAGTAGCTTCCATAATTGCAGGGAAAGTCATAACCGCAAGAGTTACGTAAGGCACATAATATAAAAAGCTTTGTATAAAACGGTTTTTAATGGGCTTACGGATAAGTGTTAAAGGAAGCACTCTTATACCGTTTGTCACTAAAATCATTATTAAAATATAAAGAAGGATTTTAACTGTTTCATTCATTTAATTTTCCTCCTTTACTTCAACAGGCTTAATAAGTGCAAACAAAGCAGATATTAAAACTGTTAAAACAATGGTTTTGGTGCCTGAACTGATTTCTTTTATTAAAGGCGCATAGGCACATGCAAAGCTTAATGCAAAGCTTAATAAAACAGAGCACATTACTGCCTTATCCTTTTTAGAAGGAGGCACGATAATAGCTAAAAACATGCCGTAAAGGGCTACGCTTAATGCAGATACAACGCGTACAGGAAGTGCGCCTCCTGCCACAATACCAAGGGCCGTTCCAAAGGCCCACATTGGACCTGCCACAATAGTAGCGCCAAAGGGATATGCAGGCTTTAATTTACCTGGCCATGCAATTGAAATACCGAATATTTCGTCTGTGCACAAGCAGCCCACAAGAATTCTTGTAAGCATTTTTGTCCCATCAGAAAATTTCTGACTTAAGGCACAGTTCATAAGCAAATATCTTGCATTTGCAATTATTGAAATTATAAAAGCTTCCCAATAGGTACCGCCTATTGCAATAACCGAATATACTGCATATTCTCCCGCCGAAGCTCTTGTAAATAAGCTTGAAAAGAAACCCATAAAAGGTGTAAGACCACCCTTCTTTGCCATTATTCCAAGGGAAAAGGAAACGGCAAAATATCCAAGGCCTATAGGTAAGCCATCACGCATTCCCTTTAAAAATGCACTTTTCTCTTTCATAAATTAACTTCCTAAAGTTTCATGTACGATAAAAAGGTGGTCATAATGACCACCTTTATTTACATATAGGAAATTGCGTCGCAATTCACTATATGTTTAAAAATGCACTACGTGCCTTTTATATACTACATACCTGCCTGAGCAGCAACCTCTGCAGCGAAGTCATCAACCTTCTTTTCCATACCTTCACCAACTTCGAAACGAATGAATTTAGCGATTGTAAGGTTCTTGTCAACGGCTTCAAGGTATTTGGCAACGGACTGCTTTCCGTCTTCAGCCTTAACATAAACCTGATCAAGTAAGCAAACTTCCTTCATTTCCTTATTGATACGACCCATTACCATGCCTTCCTTAACCTTGTCAGGCTTAGCAGCTTCCTTGGGATCGTTTTCAATCTGAGCTAAAATGATTTCTTTTTCTTTTGCGATGAAGTCCTGAGCGACATCCTTCTGAGAGATGAATTTAGGGCTTAATGCAGCAACCTGCATTGCAACGTTTGTTAAAGCTTCCTTAACTGCATCGGAGCTGCCTGCGCCGTTACCAACAACCAAAACGCCGATACGTCCGCCACCGTGAATGTAGGATACAACACAGTCGCCTTCAGCCTTTTCAAATCTTCTAAAGGAAAGCTTTTCACCAATCTTTAAGGTCTTTTCAGCAATGATTTCTGTAAGACCGCCATCAAGAAGTGTCTGAACATCTTCGCCGTCCTTACCGCCGTTTAAACCGGAGGCAAGAGCCTTGTTGGCTACTTCCTGTACAAATTCCTGGAATACTTCATTCTTTGCAACGAAGTCTGTTTCAGAGTTAACCTCTACAACAACTGCCTTTCCGTCAGTAAGTGCAACACGGCAAATACCTTCTGCTGCGATACGGCTTGCTTTCTTTTCCATCTTTGCAGCGCCGCTCTTTCTTAAGAATTCAACAGCTTCGTCCATATTTCCGTTTGTTTCAGCAAGTGCCTTCTTGCAATCCATCATTCCGGCACCGGTCATTTCACGTAATTCTTTTACCATGCTTGCGGTAATTTCTGCCATGATTATATTCTCCTTTTGTAATTTAGTTTAATTTAAGTGAGTAAATTAAGCTTCTGCTACTTCTTCGATGTCTGTAGCTTCAGCTTCTGCATCAGCATTAGCGTCTGCAGCATCAGCTGTTTCGCCCTGGTTAGCTTCAATAACAGCGTCTGCCATCTTTGCAACGATAAGCTTTACGGCTCTGATGGCATCATCATTGCCGGGGATAATATAGTCAAGTTCTTCAGGATCGCAGTTTGTATCGCCGATACCAAGTAAGGTAATACCAAGTGCATGTGCTTCCTGAACACAGATGTGTTCCTTCTTAGGATCTACAACAAAGATAGCATCGGGAATTCTCTTCATGTCCTTGATACCGCCAAGGTTCTTTTCAAGCTTTTCCCATTCCTTCTGTAATTTTGCAACTTCCTTCTTAGGAAGAACATCGAAGGTGCCATCCTGTGACATTGTTTCGATTGCTTTTAATCTTGCAATTCTGGACTGGATGGTCTTGAAGTTTGTAAGCATACCGCCAAGCCATCTTTCGTTAACGTAGTACATACCGCATCTTTCAGCTTCTGTTTTAACAGCATCCTGTGCCTGCTTCTTTGTACCTACGAAAAGAATTGTACCACCCTGAGCAACGATATCGGAAATTGCGTTGTAAGCTTCGTCTACCTTACCAACTGACTTCTGAAGATCGATGATGTGGATACCGTTTCTTTCTGTGAAGATATAGGGAGCCATCTTAGGGTTCCATCTTCTGGTCTGGTGTCCAAAGTGAACACCTGCTTCAAGTAACTGTTTCATTGAAATAACGCTCATTTTAAAATCCTCCATTTTGGTTTAATCATCCGTGTATCTCCTGATTTCCGTCCACCGGGCGTCAACCGGCACCGACGGGGATATGCATATTTTTACATGCAAAATACACGTGCCTTTTTGTCACAGCGTATCGATTATAGCATTATTGTCTATCCCTTGCAAGTATTTTTCAAAAGAATCCTGCTTGTATTGTTTCAATCCGCCGCAGTGCGATACTCTCAGGGCTTTTTATCTTAGGTAAACGCATCCTTGGCACCTAGTGCTTTTTTTCATATATTGAATTGCAACGCAATTTCCTATATGTAAAAAATCCCTCTTTATAAAGAGGGACTTAATTTACAATATTTCAAGCCATGTCAGTATGTTAAATATTAAATCAAGTACTGCAAAGGAAAATGCAAGAATTGCAAAAACAGTACCTGCTTTAAGCTTTTTCTTTATTCCTTCGCTTTCTTCCTTAACCCCCAAAGAAACCCTCTTTGCTTCTTCTACCACCACTGCCTGAACGTTTCTGTACACCTTAACGTTTTCTCTGTGTAGGATTTCCTCTGTCTTTGTTAAGTCCTTATCTAAAAATTCCTGAATTTTTGTAAGAGTCTCTGCAGAAGTCTCTTTATCAGACTGCGTAACTATTTCCTTAATATCTTCCTTAGTAACCTTATATTCGGCCTTTGGAATAATCAAAGGTGTTGTTAAGGGAGTTGATTTTTCGTCAGGTGTATTAATTTTTTCTTTTTTAATTTCCATAGCCTTTGGATAAATCTTCTTTTTATTGGATTTTTTAAAGGCTTTATCAAAAAATAAAGACATTCTCATTCCCCATAGCTTAAAGCTTTATCTTTTTTTAGATGAAAATAAATCAATTACAAGCTTTACTTCTCCTACGCCCAGACCTAATTCCTTAGCAATCTGCATGTTTGATTTTCCTTCTTCATGGAGCCTTCTTATTTGTTCGTTGGAATTTTTCTTACCCTGATTATCTAAGTCAAAGGAAAGTGTTACATCTGAAGGCTTAAGTTCCTTAAAGGGCTTTTCTTCAGATCTGATTTCGTTTTTAACGCTTTCAGTCTTTTTAGTTTTCTTGGCTTCTGAAACAGTAACTGCCACTCCGTCCACCACCTCAACCCTTTCAGGTACAAAGGGTGTAAATACAGGCTTTTCTTCCTTCTCCTTTATTTCCTGTAATTTCTTTTCTTTCGCAGCCTGTTCTTCTTCAAGACGTTTCTTTGTTTCTTCCTCTATACGCTTTATTTCTTCCTGCTTTTTTTGTTTTTCCTCTTCTTCCTTTTTCTTACGCTCAAGCTCTGACTTTTCAAGTTCCAATTCAGTCTTTGAAACCTTTAATTCTTCCCCGGTATTTTTAAGCTTTTCATCCTTATCGTTAAGCATATCATAAAGAAAAACGGCTTCATTGTGATTATCGTTAATCTTCTTTAAAACAGTTTCCGAATATTCATCAACTGCCATAATCTTTTCATTGGAAAGACGTTCTAAGGCTCTCTCTGTTTTTTCAACGGAATAATTGACGGTTTCTTCAACCATATCGTCAATTCTGCTTTTTGCAGCTTCCATTTCCTTTTCAATTAAAGCCTTAATTTCTTCTTCGGTAATTCTTTCTTCTTCTTTCCTGTTATCGGGTATAAAGAAGCTTACTGTGAAAAAAACGGCTCCTAAAATCAGTAATACTATTTCCGTAACACTCATTTAAATATCATATCCTTATGTCAAAACTTGATGTTGCGCCTTTTACGATAACTCTGCCCTGTAAACTTAGCTTATCGCTTTCCTTTTCATCTTCACGCCTCTTGCCGCCATCACCGGCATATTCGTTTGAACCCTTTTCCTTGGCATCAAACTTTTTCTGATTGTTGCTTGTGTCATCTCCCCGTTTAACGGTTTCGGTACGTGTCTCAACTTCCTTTTTAAACTGCCCCGCAAAGTTTGCCTGATCCACAAGACCTTTATTGTCCTGCACCTGCTTAAGCTGGGCATAATCGTTAACGCGTGACATGCCACCTGAAATTTCCATTGGTCCAAGTCCCATTTTACCCCTCCAACAGAAAGTCTGTTAATAGATACCAACCATTTTAACATCTCCGCCTTCTTTTATAAAGCGGCAATGTTTCATTTCTGTTTTAACTACCATCGACACATCACCGATGCATACCTTTGTACCAGGATAAACATCTCCGGTTACAATAACCTTGCCTTTGTTTATGTTCTCCGCATCAAGCTCACTTTGATATCCGCTAAGCTCCGTTGTCTTTTCACTAAGCTCGGCTGCAAGACTTTTATGTAAGGTGGCAAGCTTCTGAATCTGCAAAAGCTGGTCTGAAGACATCTTTATGCCCTGGGAAAGCTTGGCCTTTGCACCTTCCAAAACAGGTTTAATAGTCTGAATCTGTTTTGTAATATCCACGATACGCTTCTGAATAGACTGAATGGTAGTCTTAACCGTTGTATCCATTCCTACTTCAACAACTGTATCGGCTCCCATATTTGAGCCTAAATTTTTAACTTCTATTGAATTGGTGGCACAGGTCCTGCCACCTGCAATAAAGCCTTTTTTACCGGTAACCTTTACATCCGTACCTGCAATTACCTCTGAATGAAGAATCGATTCGGATTCAACAAAGCCACCTGCCGTAGCCTTGGCATTTTCAAGAAATTTTGTGACGATATTGCCGCCGGCTTTTAAAACGCCCTTATGCATGCCGTTCATGCCTCTTGCAATTGTAATGCTTTCACCGGACTCTAAATAAGCGCCTTCAACAACGCCCCTTACTTCGATTGAGCCCTTAGCCTTAACCGAAAAATTTTCACAGACATTACCGTTAACTCTTACGGAGCCGTCATAGTCAATGTTACCGATTGAATTATCAACGTTTTCAACCTCAAATACATTTGATACAAAGACTTTTCCTTCTACCAAGGATACATGCCCGTTTACCTCTGAAAAAAGCTCTGTCTTATCCTCACTTATGCGGATGTTGTGACCGTATTTTAGCTGAGCAGGCTTAACATCCCTTGATTTAATGTATTCACCCTTAACATTTTTTCCGGATTCACCGAATTGTGCAGGATGCAAACGTGCCAGTAAATCGCCTTCCTTACAGTGATTAATGGTATTTAAATTAAAGAAGTCAACGCTTCCGTCTTCATTTAAGGTAGGCTTAACTCTTGGGTCTGTATTAAAGAAATATTCTATTTTTGCATCAATACCATGAACGGGCGGAAGACCCTTACATAACACTCTTGAAGTGCAATATTCACGTTTCTTAAGAAAATCATCTATTTCATCCTCAAGAAATCCGTAGCAGATACCCTTAACAGAAAATTCGCGCATGAATTCTTCTTTTGACATCTGTGGACCGCCTTCAAATGGCGGAATTATCCTGACGGTTACGGACATATTGTCGGGAGCACATTTCACCTTAACATATTCTCCGTCTGCATGTATGAAATCATTGCTGGTGGGTAAAAAAACAGGTGTATCAGATAATTGAGACATGGCAAGAATAAGACCCTTTACATCATAGGTCATATTCTTAATGGAAAGATATTCTAATATTTCATCCTTGTCGATAGGCTCGCCCTCACCGGTAGGCGGTACAAGCTTTATAAAACAACTGCCATCTTTAGGAACGATCTGAAAATATCCATTCATATGCTTACCCCCATAAAACAGAATGTACGAACACTAATATTATTGTACCAAAATTCCCATGTATTTTCCAAGCTTTTCACGCATCTTCTGAAGGGCACGCGTGTGAAGCTGTGAAACTCTTGATTCAGATACCCCAAGTGTATAGCTTATTTCCTTTAAAGTAAGTTCTTCATAATAATACAAAAGAATAACCTGTTTTTCTTTCTCTGTTAAAATATCCAAAGATTCTGCAAGTTTTTCCTTTAATTCCTGCTTATCAACCACTTCCTCAGGACTTTCAAAGTGAGAAGCCAAATTTCTTTCATTTGGTACCTCTGCGCCTGATTCCATGAATTCATTTAAGGAAATTACATTTGTAACATTTAGCTGAGCCTGCCACTCTAAAAGTTCATCACCGGAAATGTTTAATTTTGAAGCAAGTTCTTCATCGGAGGCCGGGTGGCCGGTTTCTATTTCAATTTCATGCATCGCACGATCGATTTCTCTCTGCTTCTGTCTGACTGTACGGGGAATCCAGTCCATTTTACGAATCTGGTCTAAGATTGAACCTCTTATGCGAAGGGAAGCATAGGTTTCAAATTTAACGTCTTTTAAATAATCAAATTTATCTATCGCATCGATTAAACCAAAGATGCCATAGCTTACAAGATCGTCATATTCAACATTATAGCCTAAATACATACTAAGACGCCCCGCTACTAATTTTACTAACGTAGCGTACTCTAAGATAAGCTGTTCTCTTACTTCAGCTGTTTTAGATGAAGAATATTTCTCCCATAATTTTTTTCTTCCCTGTTCATCCATGCAAGAATTCCATCCCCTGTAATCGTTCTCACATTACCAATAAGAACTTATTCTGACTGCTTAACCTGGCTTACTTCCGCAAGGTCCTCTTCGTCTTCTTTAGTTTCCTTTTCAAAAACCTCACCCTCATCAAGGGCTCTCTTTTCATTCCTTTTATCAAAGGCATCGAGAATCATTTTGATAACCGAGCCAAAGAAATAAAAGGCTACAAATGCTGCAAGTAATGCAAGCAGCATTGTTTTTAAACCAAGACCGCGGAAATAGACGGTAATTGAAGTTACCGCCCCCGCAATCAGCATTAATATTAATGGTAACTGTTTTCTTGTCACCTCAAATTACCTTCTCTTCCTTCCCCACTGCACGGATTACGTAATCACCAGTTTCAGGATAAAAAATAACTGTTCTTCCATAGGAGTCTCCGGTATCTTCGGCTAAAACCGGAATGCCAAGTTCCTTTAATTTCTTCTTGCTGGCTTCTACATTTCTGTCCCCTACTCTCACAAGCTCAGATTTATTCTGAAAAGCAAACATCTGGGCGCCGCCTGCAATTTTAGCAACCATACGACTGCGCTTTGCTCCGGCCTTTTCCATTTGCTTAACCAGTTCTTCAATACCGGTATCGGCGAACTTATATATATTTGTATTATTTCGTATCGCAGTTGAATCAGGCAGCATTACATGCGCCAGACCTCCGACCTTATTTGAGGTATCTCTTATTGCAACCCCTACACAGGAGCCAAGCCCCAATGTGGTGACACTGTCGGGGCTTTTGCATACCTTAAGGTCGGCCATACCAACCTTTATTAATTCACTCATATGTACTCCCGCAAAATTTTATCGTAAACCTAATGAAGAAAGAATCTTTGCGTAAGATTCAAGATCCGGCACCAGAATAAAGAAACCGTCCAGTTCAGCATCATCAGTAAACTGAGTCTGAATAAGAAGGATCTTATCTCCCAAAGCACCAAATTCGATTGCGGGAACGCTTAAAATAGCGCCGGCCATATCGATTGTCAAGTCAGGAACGGAAGGGAATATCTTCAAATTAGTAATGGTAGATAAGGAATTTAAGTAAGCACCGGTAATAATATTACCGATTTCCTTAAGGGCTGATGTTTCCATCTCGCCGAATTCATCCCCCTGAAGCTCCATACCCATGAGCTTTCCAACCAAATGTCTTGCAGCTTCCTTTTCAAGTAAGAACATAATGGAACCTGTTATATCTCCTTCTACACAGAGATAAATGCCAGCCATAATCTGTTCTTCGCCGCCCATTAAGGATCCGACTTCCGAAAAATCCAAAAGTCTTACCTGAGGCACCTTCATATCCACCTTGCACTGGAGCATCTGAGCAAGTGCTGTTGTAGCATTACCGGCTCCTATATTGCCAAGCTCCTTCAGTACGTCATAGTACTGCTCGTTCATGACATCTAAATTCAAATCATCCATAGGTATAACTCCCCAATTTTTACCCTATTCCTTCTCAAGGGTAACGGCGTTAAGATCTAAAATTGATACAAGCTCTGCACCACACTTGCCTACACAGGATACAAAGTTAATGTGGTCAGGCGAAGTGTCATTATTCGAAACCTTCTCTACCTGACTGCTGTCAAGAGTGATAACCTCTTTAACTTCATCAACGATAATACCGATGCTGCCGTGCTGCTCAAACTTTAAAATAATAATTCTTGTAGCCTTTGTGATTTCATCCGCCTCAAGGCCCATCTTAAGCCTTAAGCTCATAACAGGCACTACAATACCTCTTAAATTGATTACACCCTTTAAATAAGGAGCAACCTTTGGAACTCTTGTAATGTTCTGCATACGAACAATGTTATCTACAAAAGCAATGTTTATACCGTACTGTTCTTCACCGATACGGATAACGATGTACTGGGTAGTATTTAATTCAGCATCAGCTGCAACTCTTAATTCATCCATTTTTTGTCCCTCCCTCATTAAATCAATGCATTTGCATCAAGGATTAACGCTACATCGCCATCACCGAGTATTGTTGCACCGCTGATAAATTTGCATTTGCTGATGTATTTGCCAAGGGACTTAATAACGATTTCCTGCTGGCCGATAAGTTCATCAACAACAAGACCTGCAAGACGGTCGCCCTTCTTAACGATTACTACTACTAAATTATCCTCAGAGGTCTTTGTGGATTCTGTTTCAACTACATTGCTTAAACGGATAAGAGGAATAACGGAGCCACGTAACTGAATAACCTCTTTAGCCTGTACAAGCTTAACATCCTGTGGCTTTACATCCTCGATAGTCTGAATGGAGCCAAGGGAAATAGCATATTTTTCGTTGCCTACAACTACCATTAACGCCTGAATGATTGCAAGTGTTAAAGGAAGTCTTACGGTCCAGGTACTGCCTTCTCCAAGCTTACTCTTAACCTCAACCTCACCGCTTAAAGCTTCAATCTTTGATTTAACAACGTCAAGGCCTACGCCTCTGCCGGAAATTTCGGAAACCTGTTCCTTGGTAGAGAAGCTGGGAAGGAAAAGTAAATCAATGATTTCCTTATCAGTCATGTTCTCTGCCTGCTCCGGAGTAATCGTACCTCTCTGAATGGCTTTATCTCTTACCTTTGCAACATCAATACCATTACCGTCATCTCTTACTTCGATTACGACGTTGTTACCATCCTGATAAGCATCCAGGTAAATATTACCCGTTTCAGGCTTACCGCGTTCTTTTCTTACTTCTGCAGATTCAAGACCATGGTCTGCGGAATTTCTTAACAGGTGCATCAAGGGATCGCCGATTTCGTCTACTACTGTACGGTCTAATTCTGTTTCTTCACCTGACATATGTAAATCCATCTTCTTGCCGAGAGTTTTCTGCATATCTCGGATCATACGAGGGAATTTACTTACAACTGATTCGATAGGAACCATTCGAACCTTCATAACAGATTCATGAAGCTGTGTTGTGATGCTTTCAAGGTATTCAATCTGTTCTGTAAAGGTTGAATTACGTGAAGATTCTTCCATGGTTGACGAGGAAACGATTGAATTCTTTGCAATAATCAATTCGCTTACAAGATTCATCAGTACATCGAGCTTTTCGATATCTACACGTACTGTTCTGTTTACAACGGGCTTTGCAGCAACGGGCTTCTTATCGCCTGCCTTATTATCGGTAACTGCAGGCTTTGTCTCTGTAACCTTTGGAGCCTCAGCCTTAGGTGCTTCTTCTGCCTTTGGCTCTTCTTTTGAAGCTTCATAAGTATCTTCACCTGCGCCGCTAAAGTCTGCATCGGTTAATTCACGACCGAATGCATCTTCTATTTCGGATACGCTCTTGATTGCGTCCTTAACAGCATCAAAGGAATCTCCCGATACTACAATTACGCTAAAATCAAAATCGAATTTTTCATCTTCAATATCCTGTGTGGAAGGCTTTGAAACAATAATTTCACCATGCTCTTCCAGTGCCTTAAATACAAGGAAGGCTCTGGCAGCCTTTAGAATACAGCTTTCCTGTACATAAACGGTAAAGCCGTAGAAATGCTGACCATCTTCTTTAGCCTTAGTAAAAAGAGACTTTTCCGTATCAGTAAGCTTAATTTCCTGCCATTTTTCTTTTGAGCCGGAAGTTTTTTCTTCTTTATTTTCTTCCTTAACCTCTTCCTTCTTTTCTTCCTTGGTCGCTGGTGCTGCGCCGCCCTTAGCTTCAAGAATTTCGTTTAAGGCTTTAATTAAAGGTTCATTATCCTCTGTGCCCTCATCACTTGTAGTCTGAATAGCATCAAGATAACCCTCCAAAGCGTCAAGACACTGGAATAAAATGTCTATCATGTTCGGCTGAACCTTAATGGCACCATTACGCACTTCTGAAAATACATTTTCCATATCATGGGTAAGATTCTGCATTCTCTTATAGCCCATGGTACCTGCCATACCCTTAAGGGAATGAGCTGCACGGAAAATTTCATTAATGGTATCCATGTTTTCGGAATCCTGTTCCAATTCCAAAATCTGTGTGTTTAAGTTCTGTAAATGTTCCTTGGTTTCATCAAGGAAGATCTCTAGGTACTGGCTGACATCCATCTTAGTTGACCCCCACGTTCATTATGATCTCCTGCGCAACATTCTTTAACGGAACAACTGAGTTGGTTAATCCTGCATTAAATATAGCTTTTGGCATTCCGTAGACGGTGCTGGAGTCTTCGTCCTGTGCGATAACAAATATGTTCTTTCGTTTACTAAGATTCTTGATTCCTTCGGTACCGTCTGAGCCCATTCCTGTGAGCACTACACAGACTGCTCTGTCCTGACTGCAGTTAATTAGGGACTCGTACATGTAATTGGCTGAAGGCTTAACGCCTTCTCTGGAGGGTTCGTCCGAATAATGAACCTTGTATTTACCTGCCGAGTTTTCTAAATTAAGATGCTTGCCTCCCATTGCAATGTACACCTGACCGTTATTAAGGATCTCTCCTTCTTTTGCCTCTGTCACCGTGCATTCGCTTAATTCATCCAAACGTTCTGCCAGTGACTGTGTGAAGCCTTTGGGCATATGCTGTACAATTACCACCGGGCACTTAAGGTTTTTAGGGAGTCTTGAAACGACCTCCTGTAAGGCCTTAGGGCCTCCTGTGGAGCTTGCAATGGCTACTATCTGTCTGTCCTTAATAGCCTTTGAAGATTTGGAAGCAAGTTCTAATAATTTAGCTCTTGTATCTTCCTTTGATTTCTTTTCTGCTTCGGTTTCTTCTTCAAAAGAAGCTTCCTTACTGTCACATACGACTGAGAGAATGTTTAAAAGCCTTACATTGAAGACTCCATCCCTGCAGTCCATTGCGTTCTCGGGTTTATGGACAAAATCGATAGCTCCAAGACTTAGCGCATCAAGTGTGGTCTTGGCTCCTTCCCTTGTATCGGTGCTTGCCATTATCACCCTTGCTACAATCTTGCGGTCTCGTAATGCTTTAAGAAGCTCCAGGCCGTTCATCTTTGGCATATTAACGTCTAAAATAACCGCATCGTATGTCTTTCTTGATAACAGCTCCAAGGCTTCTTCGCCATTCGTAGCCCGATCCACCACGTGGAATCTTGAATCCGAATTGATTATATCACAGATGACTCTTCTCATGAGTGCAGAATCATCAACCACGAGAATGTTTTTCATATTTTTTGCTCCAATTTACAAGTTTTGTTGTTAATAACTTGTTAATATTTTAAAATTATCTGACTATTTTCTTTAAACTTTGAATATATTTTTCTTTTTCAGTCTATTTCTTATTTTTGATTATTTCTGCGTACTCTTCGTTCTTCTTCGAATATGTACTTAATGATTTCTTCCCTGGTGTCTCTGTCCAATCCCTCATACTGGATACGATGCTCAAATTCACCCGGGCGATTAGAAAGCTCCTTAGCCGTCAAAACCTTTCCTATAATCTCATAGTCCTTTGACTTACCGTTCTGGGTTAAGGAAAATGAGCAGTATACAAAGGAATCTACCTCGTAATTGACATCTGTAATAAATCTCATGCCGCCGCCGCTTATATCACAGATTAAGCTTCTTCTTAAAGGAAGCCCCGGCACCACTACCGGTCTGTTTGTTGAAAGAGATTCTGCCTCTTCCTTCTTTAATTCTCTTGATTTCATATCAAGCACACAGCTGAAGCGGAAATATTCACGCCTTTGGTGCTTTCTTAAATTGCTGGTGAGCTCTAATGCAATTACATAAACGTTATTGCTCTTATATCTGTCGTATATTCTTGCATAGCACTGATAGAGCCCCTGTGCCGAATAAAAGCAAATATCATATTCTCCGTCTATTGGCAAAAGAATAAGCTTTGTCTTTTCCATTGGCATCATAAGCTCAAATCTGTCATCTGATATAACCGTATATACCTTTGTAGTATAGGTTTTGGATTTTTCTCCTTCTTTATTAAAGAGATGATCCACAGGCTGAAGTTCTGCCTTGTCTCCGTCTACAACTATCTTTGATAACATGGATATCCTCCAAATTAATTATTGTTTAGCGTCTGATTCTTTTTTCCTATCACAATATGTGAAAAGAACGCTGCCATACCGCGCTTCTTGACAGTTTCAACGCTTTCATTATTCATTAAATTCCTTGCAATCTGCTCGTAGGCAAGAGCGGATTTGGCATTGGGATTCTGTATCGATACAGGCATCTGCTGCATTACTGCCTTTGATAAAAGCGGATCCTCAGGCACCGCACCAAGGTAGCTTACTGGAAGCTTTAGGTAACGTGCCACAACCGCGTTGAATTTATTGTAAAGAGCCTGTCCCTCAGCAGCATTTTCAACCTTATTGGCAATTACTTTAATCTGTGAATTTTCTGATGAAAATCTTTTGTGTCTTGCAAATGCCTTAAGTAATGAATATGAGTCGGTTATGGAAGTAGGCTCCGGAGTTGTAACAATTAAAACTTCACCGCTTGCTACCAAAAAATCCAAAACCGCATCCGAAATGCCAGCACCGGTATCCACTATTATTATATCAGCAATTGCGTCAAGCTCTGCAAGATTTTGAATAATATATGTCAAATGTTCTTTTGATAAATTTGACATACTGGCAATACCGGAGCCTCCCGAAATGAAGCCCACCTCCATGGGCCCCCAGGTGATAATTTCCTTAATGTTTTTGCCCTGATAAATTAAATCTGCAAGATTGTATTTGGGAACTGTCCCAAACATTACTTCAATATTCGCAAGACCGAAATCAGCATCAAGAATAATTACCCTTTGTCCCATTTTACGAAACTGAATGGCAAGGTTTATTGAGGTATTTGATTTACCTACACCACCCTTACCGCTTGTAACGGTAATTACTCTGGCTAAAGGTCTTTGCGACACTGTCTGTGCTTTTATTATATTTCTAAGCTGTTCAGCCTGATCCATTTATTTTTTGCCCCCTAAAAGGTTCTTAACCGTACCCTGTGCACTGAAATCCTCAATATCATCGGGTACGTTCTGACCGCATGTAATATAAGAAAGGTCAGCGCCTGTATAAAGCTTTAAGTTAAGAAGATTTCCCAAAGCCGTTGTTTCATCAAGCTTTGTAAAAATAAGTTTATAATCCGTAATTTCAGAATAAGCATCCGCTATCGAGCGTAAATCGCGGTATTTGGTGGTAGCACTTACTACAAGATAAACCTCCTTTTCGTAATTGCCGTCAACTGAATGTATAAAG
The DNA here is from genome assembly GCA_963643225.1 of Lachnospiraceae bacterium. Classification (GTDB taxonomy): domain Bacteria; phylum Bacillota; class Clostridia; order Lachnospirales; family Lachnospiraceae; genus UBA1258. Next base: position 82,561 of record CAVIIX010000001.1, on the reverse strand, counting down.
CTTCCCATAACGTTTTTTTGTTCTTCGTTCTGATGGGAGTGACCTGCCGTATCCACAAATACGTAATCAAAGCCTGTAAAATCCTTTAAGGCTGAATCCATTTCCTCAATTGTGTAAATAATTCGGAAGGGTACCTCTAAAATGTTTGCATAGGTTCTTAACTGCTCTGCCGCCGCTATTCTGTAGGTGTCTGCCGTTAAAAGTGCTACCTTCTTTTTTTGTTCAACAGAAAACTTTGATGCGATTTTAGCTATTGTAGTAGTTTTTCCTACGCCTGTAGGGCCCACAAAGAATACAACCTTAGGACCGTTTTCTGCAGGTGCAATTACAGAAGCCTTACCGAATTTTAAAATCATCCTCTGATAGATTCCTGCAAGAGCCACATCTATGGGAGTGCCGTTTTTTGTTGATTTAGCAGTTTCATCAATAATCTGTGAGGCATATTCTTCGATTACTTCGTTATCAGCAAGTGTCTTTAATAAAAGGTCGAAAAAGCATTTAAGCTCATCGTCTTCTTCTTTCTTTTCTTCCTTTTTATCATTCTTTTCGTTATTAGCATTATTAGCTTCAGAAGGCCTGATTTCTTTTTCTTTCTTTTCTTCCTTAGGCTCCTCTTTTATAATGTCCGATATTTTGGGCATTTCTTTTTCTTTTGCAAGCTCAGCCTTTTTAGCCTCTTCTCTTTCAACTATCGGTGCAATCTTACCAAGAGCCTCCGTTATACTTCTTGCATCTGCTGAGGGCACGTATTCTTTTCTCTCGGTTTCTTCTTCCAATGCAACGGTAATCTCTGTAAGCTGAGGGCGTAAAAAAGAGAAAAGTCCCTTTTTCTTGACACTTCTTACGTTCATGATAACAACGTTGTTGCCCAGCTCCTTCTTTGCAAGCTCAACTGCTTCGTCTTCAGTTTTTCCTTGAAATTTCTTGATAATCATTTATGCCGTAACCATCCCTACTGACTGCAGTTCCACATTGGAATCCATTTCGTTGTATGAAACCACCACCATGTCTTTATAATAGTCTTCCGTTAATCTCTTAAAATACATACGCACAATTGGCGATGTAATAACAATCTGGTTCTTTCCCAAATTTTCAAGCTTCTTTAATTCCTTGCCCGTAGCGTTTATTATCGCCTTTGTCCTTTCCGGATCTAAGGTTAAATAAGCGCCCTGCTCTGTCTGCTTAACCGATGCCATAATCTCCTGTTCAAGCTTAGGATCAAGTGTTACAACACTTGTGGTCTCATTCTGAGGGAAATATTTGCTTGAAATAGAACGCTTTAAGCTCTGGCGCACATATTCTGTCAGAATATCCGTATCCCTTGTGGTGGGTGCATAGTCTGCAAGGGTTTCAAAAATTGTAAGAAGGTCTCTTATGGAAATGCCTTCCTTTAAAAGGTTTTGCAAAATCTTCTGTATTTCGCCAAGGGATAAAAGCTTTGGGAAAAGCTCTTCCACTACCGAAGGATTTGATTCCTTTAAATTATTGATAAGTGACTGTACATCCTGACGCGTTAAAAGTTCTGCAATGTGCTGTCTTATAATTTCCGTTAAATGTGTCGCAATAATTGAAGGCGGATCTACTACCGTATAGCCCAGGCTCTCCGCTCTTTCTCTCTGGCTTTCAGTAATCCATACGGCCGGCAGATGGAAGGAAGGCTCAAATGTAGGAATACCGGTAATTTCTTCTTCAACGTATCCCGGCTTCATGGCCATATAATGGTCGAATAAAATTTCACCCTCGGATACCTGTATGCCTTTAATTTTAATAATGTACTGATTGGGATTAAGCTGAATATTGTCTCTAAGGCGGATAATTGGCACCACAGTACCAAGCTCTAAAGCTATCTGTCTGCGTATCATAACAACACGGTCTAAAAGGTCGCCGCCCTGGCTTACGTTTGCAAGAGGGATGATGCCATAACCAAATTCAAGCTCGATAGGGTCAACCTGTAAAAGTGTCGTAACATTTTCAGGCTGCCTGATACCCTGAGCCTCCACCTCTTCCGTTTCCACCTCTTTTTCTATCTTGGAGGTCTCTATTGAGCCCTGCATTACTCTTCCTGCCACAATAAAAGCAAGGCCCAGTACCACGAATATAACTGCATTTAAGGGCGTCACAATACCTAAAGCGGCAATTGTGGCACCTACTATATACAAAGCCTTTGGAATGCCGAAAAGCTGTCCCACAAGAACATTTCCAAAGTCGGCACTTCCGGAGCCCTTTGTAACTAAAATACCTGTTGATAAAGATATTAAAAGTGAAGGCAGCTGGGATACAAGACCGTCACCGATTGTAAGTATTGCATAGGAAGATATTGCAGAAGAAAAATCCTCACCTCTCATCATTCCCATGGCAACACCACCGATTAAGTTGATAAAGGTAATGATAAGACCTGCAACAGCGTCTCCCTTTACGTATTTAACGGCACCATCCATTGAGCCAAAGAAGCTTGCCTCCTGCTGGATTTTTTCTCGCCTGATTTTTGCCTCCTGATCGGTAATGGCACCGGTATTTAGGTCTGCATCGATAGCCATCTGTTTACCGGGCATAGCATCAAGAGTAAATCTTGCAGTTACTTCAGCTACTCGTTCTGAACCCTTATTGATAACGATGAACTGAATTAACACTAAAATTATAAATACGATAACGCCTACCACCACATTACCGGAGCCTACAAAGGAGCCAAAGGTTTCAACTACGTTACCAGGGTTACCGGTTGTAAGAATAAGTCTTGTGGAGGATACATTTAATGAAATTCTGAAAATGGTAGTAAACAAAAGAATTGTAGGGAAATATGACATTTCCAGTACTTCCTTTGTAAACATACACACAAACATAATTAGAAAGGCTAAAGAAATATTTATGGCAAGCAAAATATCCAAAAGCCATGAGGGAATTGGAACAATCAGCATTATAAAGGCTGCAAGAATATATACGGCTACGCCTAAATCAGCTTTTTTCATGCTCATAATTTTCCTCCTTCCCCGTTTTATACCTTACCCTTTAAGTGATATACAAAGGCAAGTACCTCTGCCACTGCCTGATACAATTCCGGAGGTATAACCTCTCCTATCTCAACGTTTGCATAAAGCATTCTGGCTAAAGGCTTGTTTTCAACGATTTCAATGTCATTTTCTTTGGCTGCCTCTTTAATTTTCTGTGCCAGGTAGTCTGCCCCTTTTGCCAATACTATCGGGGCATTGTATTTTTCAGCGTCATATAAAATGGCCACTGCGTAATGTGTCGGGTTTGTGATTACTACGTCTGCCTTCGGCAATTCCTGCATCATACGACGCTGGGAAGCTTCACGCATTCTCTGTCTTATCTTACCCTTAATCTGAGGATCACCTTCAGTCTGCTTGTACTCGTCCTTAACCTCCTGCTTGGTCATCTTTAAATCATCGTTTAGCTTCCAGCGCTGATAAGCGTAATCTGCAAAAGCAATGACAAGATAGGCAACAGAAACACGAATACCAAGACTTATAACCAGGTTGCCTGCATAGGCAATTCCTGCCTGAAGCGTAACATCATATAAAAGAAACAATCCGTTTAAATTGTTTTTTAAATATGAATATACCACAATGCATATAATTGCGATTTTAAGTATTGATTTAACAAGCTCCACCAAAGCCGTCTTTGAAAAAATCTTTTTAAAGCCTGAAATCGGATTAAGCTTTGATAATTTAGGCTGTAAAGGCTTTGTGGTGAATTCCCATTTTACCTGCACCACGTCACAAATAAAGGAAACCGCAAAGGCTATTAAAAATACCGGAGCCAGGCATATGAGCATCTGAAGCATTACTTCGGTTAATAATGTAAAAATGCTTGTATAGTTTACTAAACCGTCATAATTTTTAATGTATTCCGGAATGTCATCATAGGTAAGTGAAAAGAAGCCTATTAATCTTCCGCCCAGAATTGAAACAGCGATTTTTAACATCATAAATAATGCAAAAAGGCTGAAGGCATTTTCTATTTCTTTTGATTTTGCTACCTGACCTTCTTTTCTTGCGTCCTGTTTCTTTTTCTCGGTAGCAGGTTCTGTTTTTTCTCCGCCGGGACCATCCGCGAAGAACTGAAGGTTATATTTAAGTGTCACAGCAGTGCCTCCGTAAAGGCCGTCACCATCTTTTTCATTTCACTTAAAATAAGCGTGGACGCTGAAGGCAGTAAGCTTACCGTAAGGAAAAGTATTGCAAAGCCTGCTAAAATTTTTAACTGAATACCTACGGCAAACATGTTAAGCTGTGGGCTTACTTTAGCTAAAATACCAAGTACTGCGTTAAGCAGTAAAATACATACAAATACTGGAAGGCATATTCTGAAGCCCATGGATATATAATCACCTAAAAATTCAAGCATGCTTAAAACAAGCTTTTCAGAAGAAAAAATTGCTCCGTTAACTGGAATCAGATTAAAGCTTTCACAAATTGCCGCAAGCACATACTGATACATGCCGCTTATCAATAAAAGCATCAATACACTGTACTGATAATAAACACCTGTAAGTGTAACGTTTTCTCTTGTTACAGGATCGAATAAGGAGGCCATTGAAAGACCAATTTCCGTGTCAGCAAAATGTCCTGCAAAATTAAGTATCGAAGTACAGATATTGGCAGAAAAGCCTATTAAAATTCCCGTAAAGGCTTCTTTTATTACAATAATCGCAAATCCCAAAACTGAATTGTAAGGAAGCTCAATAGGCGTTAAGCCCTGATAAATTATGTAGGAAATAAAAACGCCCACACCGATTTTTACCCTGTTAGGAACCGAATTCATGCTAAAGAAGGGTGCTGCATAAATAAAGCAGGTGACTCTTGTCATGACAAGTAAGAAAAATTCAAGCTCATATATTGAAAAGGATAAATCAATCATGAATTACCCTCCTAGTGTATAAACAGTGCAAAATTCGACCAAAGCTCAATAATGTAATCCTTTAAGGTCGTAAGCATCCAGTTTCCAAGGAGCATAAGGCCTAAGAATACACACACAATTTTAGGTACAAAGGTAAGGGTCTGCTCCTGAATCGAGGTAACCGTCTGAAAAATACTTACTATCAGACCGATAACAAGAGAGATTAAAAGCGTAGGCGCAGAAAGTTTTATAATAAGGTATAAACCCTGACTCATTAATTGTACAACGTCATCAATTGTCATCCGTTACCCCTTTCTGCCCGCTCAGTAAAAGGATTTAACCAAAGAACCGATTATAAGGTTCCATCCGTCTGCAAGCACGAATAATAATATTTTGAAGGGCATTGAAATGGTGGTGGGTGGTAACATCATCATACCCATACTCATCAGTACCGATGCCACTATCATGTCTATAACAATAAAAGGAATGTAGATTACAAAGCCTATAAGAAAGGCTGACCGAAGCTCACTTACCACAAAGCTTGGTATAAGGATATAGTTAGGAATAGAATCAAGCTCCCCGTCCCAATCTACTTCCGCAATTTCCATAAATAATCTTACGTCTTTTGTCTGTGTCTGTCCGTACATGAATTCGCGGAAGGGCTGCATTCCCACTTCAAAAAATTCTTCCTGTGTTATTTCCCCATTATCGAAAGGAACAATCGCATCGTTATATACGGTTGTTAATGTACTCTGCATTATGAAAAACGTTAAAAACAATGCCAAACCGATAAGCACGTTGTTGGGCGGCGCGGTGTTGGTATTAAGTGCCGACCTCGTAAAATGCAGCACGATGATGATTCGTGTAAAAGAGGTAAGCATGATAAGAAGTAACGGAATTAATGCTATCATTGTAAGGGTTAAGAGTATTCTCAAGGACCCTGACAGCTCTCCGTTACCATCATTGTAGGTAATTGTAAGTTCGTTAGAAATATTTAGTTCTTTTAAATCTTCAGCGGTTTCAGAGGACCCCGGCTCCGTAATATTCGTACGGCTTTCGGTTTCTCCTGCAAGATGTGTATCCGCATGATTTGTAAGCCCTGTAGCATAAGCTGAAGATTTCTGACTGATAAACAATATGCCTGCCATTAGCAGCAGGCATATTGATCTTTTAAGTCTCTTCATTTAAGATTTATCTTCCCCAGTATCCTTAGCTTTTTCTAAAAAGTCCTTAAAGGAAAATGTACCACCGGCACTCTCATTTCTCTGAATGGAGTCTTTATTGATTTCACCGATAGTTTCTATTTCGTCCTTGCCTATTGCAAGAGCAAAATATTTATCTCCTATGCGCACTATCTCCACTAATTTATTGGTGGCAATGCGCTTAGTCTCGATAATCTCAATATTTTCACCGTTAGCCTTATCCTTTTGATAATTTGCAATCCACTTTGTCACTGCAAATGTGATAAAAAGTACAAATACAAATATCAAAAGCACGGTAATAAGCTGACCAACGCCGGAAGCGGTAGATGTCAGATATAAAATCATCAGCCTACAACCTTCTTTACAGCCTCAAGAACGCGGTCTGCCTGGAAAGGCTTAACAATGAAGTCCTTGGCACCGGACTGAATGGATTCAATAACCATTGCCTGCTGGCCCATTGCAGAACACATAATAACCATTGCGCCTGGATCTGCTTCTTTTATCTTCTTTAAGGCCTGAATACCGTCCATTTCAGGCATTGTAATATCCATAAGTACTAAGTCAGGCTTAGTCTCATTGTATTTTTCGACTGCCTTTAAACCGTTTTCAGCTTCACCGATAACCACATAACCATTCTTAGTAAGAATGTCCTTGATCATCATTCTCATAAATGCAGCATCATCACAGATTAAAATGTTTTTTGCCATAAAATTTTACACTCCTGTAAGCATTAGATTGAACTATTTAATAATTTCCGTTACACGTACTGCGAAGCTTTCTTCGATTACTACTACTTCGCCTTTGGCTACGAGTTTTCCGTTAACCAGAATATCGATTGGCTCACCGGCAATTTTGTCAAGCTCGACAATTGTGCCCGGAGCAAAATCAAGTATCTCGGATATGGACTTACTGGTGCGTCCTAGCTCAACAGTAACATTTAGCGGAACGTCCATTATTAATCCGATATTTTCATTAGCCTGCATTGCGGCATAATCACCTGAGAAACTCTGAAACTGCGCAGGCTGTACGCTCATCTGCTGCATCTGAGCCATCTGCGGCATTCCCATTCCCATGTTCATACCCATTTGAGGCATTCCCATCATGCCCATGTTCATGCCCATTTGAGGCATTCCCATTCCCATATTCTGCATTTGCATATTCTGCATTTGCATGTTCTGCATGTTCATGTCCATTCCCTGATTCATCACAGGCTGGGCCTGAGACTGTGCTGCAGGCTCCATAGCAGGAGCTGGGGCCGGAGTGGGTTCCGGTGCAGGGGCTTTAACTTCTTCTTCATCTAAAGTAGCACTGCTCATGAAGGTATCCACCAGCTTCTTGGCGAATTCGAAAGGATACAACTGCATAATTGTTGAATCTACCAAATCGCCAATCTGCATTGCAAATGCCACTTTGACAAAGGTACCGCCAAGAAAGGGTGATATATCTTCACCGTTTCTGTATTCCGTTAAGTCAAGAAGGCTGGCTTCCGGAGGGCTTATATCAATCATTGTACCAAGCATTGTGGAAAGTGAGGTTGCCGAAGCCCCCATCATCTGATTCATCGCCTCTGATATTGCGCTTAAGTGAAGCTCCCCAAGTTCTCCGTCTGTATTGGTACCATCACCGCCCATCATTAAGTCGGTAATTACTTTAACGTCGTGTTCTCTTAAAACTAAAATGTTGGTGCCGTCAAGGCCTGCTGTATAATGAATCTGAATAAATACACAGGGCTTTTCGTAATCATCAATTACGCTTTGCCAGTTAACCATCGATACAACAGGTGTTGTGATGTTAACCTTGCGGTTTACCAAGGAATAAAGCGTGGTAGCCGAAGAGCCCATGCTGATATTGGCTACTTCACCAACCGCGTCCCTTTCAGTATCAGATAAGGTCTGATCACCGGAGGCGGTTGTGCCACTTGTAAATGATTCCTTAGGAGCCGGGGCGTCTCCGCCGCCAACTTCACTGGGATCCATGCCGCTCAGGAGAGCATTTATTTCGTCCTGAGATAACATTCCATCCATGTATTAATCCTCCTCCCTGATTACTGAAGTAATCTGTGCCGCGTATTTATCTTTCTCAGTACCCGGTACAGCCGTAAATTTTCTGATATTACCAACATAGACATCAAGCTCTGTATCAACGTTTGTGTCCAGTCTGATAATGTCGCCAAGCTGCAGGTTAATAAAATCATTAACCGAGATGGCGCTTTGTCCCATAATTACCTTTACCGGTACATCCACTCTCTTAATCAAAGCTTCCAAATAGATTGCATAATCCTCTCCGGCACTATCCTGCATAGTGGAGAACCAGTACTTTGTATTTAATCGATCCATGATGCTTTCCAGTGTAAAGTAAGGAAGGCACATGTTCATGAATCCTTCAACATCACCGATTTTTACATTAAGGGTGACGATTGCTATCATTTCGTTGGGGCCTATAACCTGAGCAAACTGAGAATTGGTCTCGATACGTTCCAAAACAGGATTTATATCAAGAACATTTTTCCAGGGCTCCCGCATAAGCTGAATTGATATAATCAGTATTTTTTCTATTATGGTCATCTCTATTTCCGAGAATTCTCTGTTCTTTTCAAGAGGGATGCCCTTTCCGCCCAGCATTCTGTCTATCATGGCAAAGCCTAGATTGGCAGCAAGGTCTAATATTACACTGCCACCTAAGGGCTGGAAATTTATTATACCCAATATAACCGGGTTGGATAACGCGTTTGTAAATTCCGAAAAGGTAACGGTTTCGGAGCTCGCCACACTTACCTGGATGTTCTTACGAAGATAAACCGGAAGGTTTGTTGCAAGTAGCCTTCCGTAATGCTCGTATATAATTTCCAGTGTACGTAAATGCTCTTTAGAGAACTTCGCCGGACGTTTAAAGTCGTAATTCTTGACTTGTTTGTCCCCTTTGTCCTGCATATCATCTACATCCAGCTCACCGGTACTTAGGGCTGCAAGTAAGCTGTCTATCTCGTTTTGAGATAATACCTCGCCCACGAAGTTCACCTCCTTAACTCATGTATTCCATTCTTAAATTACTGATACATGATATTGCTGAATGTAACCTTATAAATGAAGGTAGAATTATATTCGCTCTGAATACGGGTAAGTATTTCCTGTCTCATGCCTTCAGGATTTGACTGGGCTTCATCAAGGGTATGATTTCCGATAACGTCGATTATGATACTCTTAAACAAACTGATATTTGAAGAAACCGTTGCATTATAGGCTTCATAATCCTCATGCTTTGAATTCATGTATAAAGAAACATTTACCATGTAATAATGGTCTTTACCATCGTCACTCTTTTTAAGAGGAATAGTAAGTGTATCCTCGATATCAACTGCTACTGAGTCGGCAATCTGGACTGTTGTATCGGTTTCCTCCACATCCTCTGAAAGCTCGATATTTAAGACACTTGCAATGTTTGTTACAAGTGCTGCAGTCTTTTTTGCCGTTCCCATTACTGAAAACATCATTATGGCGGTAAGTACAATATTCACTACCATAAGAGCCAGTATCAGGATTGAAATCAGATTTTTCTTCATGCTTTTGTCCTCTGCAAAAATTTTAGTAATTGCTTAATTCATGATAGATTTTAATTTCAACTCTTCTGTTTCTGTCTCTGCCCTCTGAGGTGGAATTATCCGCTATAGGACAGTATTCGCCTCGTCCGGAATGCTTAAGCATTGCAGGGTCCAAGGAGGTGTTATCCAAAAGAAAATAGAAAACAGATAAAGCTCTCGCTGAACTTAATTCATCATTGTTGGCATACAGTTTTGAATATTGAGGAACATTATCGGTATGTCCTTCAATTTCAATTTCGTATTTGCCGTATCTTTCCAATATAAGGCCTGCCTTACGTAAAATAGGCTCTACCGATTCAAGCAGCTCTGCCGAGCCGGATTTAAACAAAATTGCTCCTTTAAGTGTGAGCTGTACGTACTGACTGTTAAAGTCCACATCCACTTTATCAGCTATATTGTATTCACCCAAAGCCTCTGCTATCTGTTCGGCCAGTGCCTCGCTTGCCGCAAGCTTTAGTGCTTCCACGTTTTTAAGCTCTGACTGAGCGTCGTCAAATTCATCAGCGTCAGCATCGTTTTCTGCCATTGCGCCTGTAGAATTTATGTATTTGTCAAGCTCGTTTAACTGGCTTACGCCATTACTGATTAATACCCCGTCTCCGATTGCCGTAGAGCCCGCAGAAAATATGCTGAAGGTGCTCTGGAAGGAGGCTGCTATTTCATCGAATTTCGATTCATCAACGTTGGAGGATGCAAACAATAGAACGAAGAAACAAAGGAGCAGGTTCATAAGGTCTGCAAAGGTATTAAGCCAGGGTTGTCCCGGACCGCCGTCCGGCTCAGCTTTTTTTCTAGCCATTTATTATTCCTCTCCTTCATTTGCCGGTGTTGCTGCAGCTCTTTCCGCAGGTGATAAGAAGGCTTTGAGCTTTTCTTCAATTACACGTGGATTTTCACCGGCCTGAATTGATAAAAGACCTTCAATCATAATTTCCTTTACCATCACTTCGATGGCGTTATTTTTCTTCATTTTGAAGGTCGCTGGTAAGCACAGCCAGTTAGCAATCATTGAGCCGTACAATGTGGTAAGCAGTGCAACTGCCATCGCAGGACCGATTTTTGATGAATCTTCCATGTTGTAAAGCATGTTAACAAGACCAATAAGAGTACCGATCATACCCCAGGCAGGACCCATGGCCGCAAACTGTTCGTAAAAGGAAATAACCTTGTTGTGTCGTCCTTCAATACTGGCAAGCTCTGTTTCTAAGATACCTCTTACAAGCTCAGGATCCGTACCATCGACTATAAGTAAAATACCTTTCTTTAAAAATTCGTCATCAAGCTCTCCGGCGGCTTCTTCCAAAGAAAGTAAGCCTTCTTTTCTTGCGACATTGGAAAGGTCGATTATTTTCGTAATAATTGTCTGGGTTTCAAATTTAGGCGTCTTAAAGAAAAGCGCATAGCTCTTTAGGTTCTGCACAAATTCTTTAAGAGTACAAGACATAAGCATACAGCTTACGGAGCCACCGATTGTAATGTAAACCGAAGGCATATCTCCGAAGTGCTCTAATGCTGCGAAATTGATACCGTTTTCTCCATTAACAATACCGTATAAAATTAGTAAAAGGCAAAGCAATAAGCCTGCTATTGACGCTATATCCATTAAAAACTACCCCTAAGTTTCTGCAGGAAGTGCAAAAATGTCCTTTCTATACGATTTTACTAAATTTATAACTTCTTGTCTACTTTCTTTTATAATAATTTTACGACCTGTAGACATGGTTATTACGGTGTCAGGAGTCTCTTCCACCGTCTCGATAAAGTTCTCATTTATGGTAATTTGAATTCCGTTGAGCTTTGTCACATTTATCATATTATCATTGCCTCATTTATTAATTATTAATGAATTAAAGTTTCGCTACGCGCAAGTGCACAGCCCTGGCACGTAGTGCCATTTTTACCATATAGGAATTGCAGCGCAATTCCTATATGGTAAAAACAGAAGTAAGGGGAACCAAATCCGTTTAGTTCCCCTTTCTCTATTTAATTATCTCTTAAGGTTAACAAGCTCCTCAAGCATAGTATCTGAAACAGTGATAATTCTTGAATTTGCCTGAAAACCACGCTGGGTGGTAATCATTTCGGTAAATTCCGTTGAAAGGTCAACGTTGCTCATTTCCAAAACGCCGGTTGTCATGTAGCCGCCGGAGCCTGTAATATCAACGCCCACACCGTCAAATTCGCCGGAGTTAAGGGATGCTGAATAAAGGTTATCACCGGCTTTTTCAAGACCTGCGGCATTTGAAAATTCTGCAACTGCTATCTGTCCCATAAGACGTGTCATACCATTGTCGTAGGAAGCATAAATCATACCGTTTGTCTGAATGGTAACGCCTGTCATGTTGCCAAGCTTTCTTCCTGCACCAAGACCATCCTTATCACCGGAGGTAGCTCCGATTGTTGAGGTACCGGAATTATTGTACATATTTGTGGCAGTCCAGTCGATTTCAATATCCGAAAACTGCTTTAAGGAGGTGCCTGCATCTGCACCGCTGCCGCCTACAGCATCAAGGAAGTCAAGTGTGATTGCCTTTTTGCTGCCGATGGAAGTAAAGGAGCCGTCATCCGTTGAATATTTAAGCAATGCACCGGCAACGTGAAGAGAGGAAATTGTCATATTACCGTCAGTACCGATTAAGGCCGCCTTAATGTTGTCTAAATCAAGGTCGTCACCATAAATAAGCTTTAAGGCATCCTTTGTGGCATCTGTAAGCGTAGTTGAAAGTTCGTATTTACCGTCACTATTAAGCGTTGTAAATGCTGTTAATGCAAGTGTCTGTGAATTGCCGTCTTTATCAGTATATGTAAAATTCGTACCGTCAAAAGAAGCGGTGTCAAGCATGTTAACTGCCTGATTAACGTTTGCATCAAAAGCGGAATCTGCGTTAATGCTTACTAAATCTGCAAGTTCAGCGTCTTCGTATTTTTCAGTAATGGATACAGCATTTGAATCCAGAATATCATCAAGCTGTACGTAATATTCACCATCAGCAGTTGTTGAATGGATTGAAAATTTTGCAGTGTATGCATAGCCTAGGCTATCGTAGAAAGAAAAGCTGATTGCCTTACCCGCTTCAGTACCAACGTCAGAATCGTTTTTATCAAGAATTCCGGATAAATAACCCTTTTCTGTAGCTTCCGGAGGATAAGTCATGTTGTCGGCACTCATAATTCTCAAAGCGGATACGGTATCCTGCTTGATGGTCATGGTTTCTTCGTCTACCTGCCATCCCATTACGTTATAACCGTTACTTGTCATAACAAGGTTACCAACTGAATCGACTGAGAAAGCGCCGGCACGGGTGAAATAATTTGATGAACCATCGGATACGATAAAGAATGATTCACCTGTAATACATAAATCGAAAGGGTTGCCTGTTGTCTGGGTAGCACCCTGAGTGGTAATTGCTGTGTTAATAGCTGCAGACTGAACACCAAGACCAATCTGGCGGGCATTGGTACCACCGGTACCGGTTAATTCATTGGGGCCCGAAGATTTCTGGGTGGTCTGATACATAAGTTCAGAGAATGTTATTGACTGTGACTTATAAGCCACTGTGTTGACGTTGGCGATATTGTTACCGATAACGTCCATTTTAGTCTGGTGGGTCTTAAGACCTGAAACACCAGAGTACATTGATCTCATCATAGTGAGTGACCTCCTTTAGAACTGCAGTTTAAGCTTCCTCTGTCAGTCAGAAGCTTTAGCCTCCGTAAGGTCCGGCTAAATAATTACTGCTCCGTCTATATTTGTAAAAATGCTTAGATCAGTCTCCGACTTGTCTAAAGCGGTTATCACAGTATTGTTTTGGATGTTGACTACAAAAGCCAGAGAATCCACCAACACAAGTGATTCCTTGATTCCTTTCTGCCCTGCCTGAACCGTTGCCGTATTAAGGCGTTCAAGCTGCTTATCTGACAGTGAAATATTTCTGTCCACAAGGCGATTTGCCGCATGCTTTGAAAATTTTAATTCTTTATCTAAGCTAATGCCCTGTTTCTGCTTTAATATGTCACTAAAGGAAACCTCCGACTTTTTGGTTTCCTGTGTTTTCTCAGTATTATTTAAATACTGATCTTTAATTTGGGCGATAGAAAGGAAATTGTTTTTTTGAATATCCATATTCCTCACCTCGTGTTTCAAAAGAAAAGTTACTGTTCACAGGTTAATTTCAATTCCTTCATTTTGGCTTCATAGCTTTCAAGTAATGTAACGACATCACCTGAAATAAAGGATTTCTGGTAAGAATTCATCTCATTGTAGGTTGTTCTCAGGGTTGTAAGTGCCGATTCATAATCGGTTGTAAGATTTGAAGCCTCTGGGAAAGCCGATAAGGCAGATACAAACTGTTTAGCAAGTGAATATGCTTCAGAATAGCCTGAATCGATAACTTCGTATACATCATCAATTGAATAAAGCGCATCCTCAATTGATATATAGGCTTTGTTATTTTCGTATACCACGTAGTCAACCTGACCCTGCACATACTGGGTAGCGCCTGTAGATGAATTGGTAACCTTACAAATAACCTCCTGACCCACCAGACCGCTTGCTCTCTGCAAATTGCTGCTGGCTGTCATATTCTGCATTTCTTCAAGCTCTGAGAATGTAGCAAGCTGTGAAATATATTCCGTATTATCGGTAGGCTGCAAAGGATCCTGATATTTCATCTGAGCTACCAGTAGCTGTAAGAAAGCATCTTTGTCAAGGCTTGAGGAACCTGATGTGGTTTCTGTAGATAAAGAAAGGGAAGAAGCTGTTGTCTCCTGTAATACTCCGTCTTTAACTACTGCTGAAATTCCGCTGCTTGCCATTTTTTCGTTCCTTTCTGATTTACATGATTATGCACTGTAATCAATAGTGTTACCATTCTGTGCCATCATTTCTTTTACCAATGTGTCTTCTGAATCTTCAGTTTCTTCAAGCGCCATTTCATCCGAAAGGTTAATTCTTCTTAAGCCCCTTTTCTTAGGTGCTTCTTCGTTATAGCCTTTACTTTGATCGCTTAAATTTCTGTCAAACTGATGACTCTGTACAAGTACCTCTACCGCTTCAACGGTAACACCCTTAGCTTCAAGGGCTTCCTTAAGCACAACTGCCTGACTTTCGATTACTGCTTTAACCGCGTCGTTCTGTGCTCTGAATTCGGCTGTCAAAACGCCCTCGCTGTTAGTAAGAACCTTAACGCTTACCGTACCAAGTGATTCAGGGTGAAGCTTTAAATTAATTTCACTTGTTTCACTGCTTACATCCACCTTAATGGATTCCGTAATCTGGTCTAAAATGTTCTGTGCATCAAAGCTTGTGTAGGATACCGTTTCAGATTCCTTATTTAAAGCCTCTGTTACTCTTTCAAGTAATTTTTCTGCAAAGCTTAAAGGATTCTGTTGGGAATTTGTGTCAGGATTGAAGCCTTTATTATCTTCCCCGTCAAATTCCCTTGATACCTCGATTTTAAAAGCTTCAACCTCTTTAGTTTCCAAAGAATTGTCAGCCCCTCCTTCATAGGTATGCTCTTTTCGATTGTCTGAAACCGTAATCTTTTCTTCAAAGTGTTTGGGTTCTTCATTTAAAGAAACGTTTTCATTTGCAGCTTCTTCATTATTTAAAGAAACTTTTTCTTTTGCAGGCTCTTCATTATTTAAAGAAACTTTTTCTTTTGCAGGCTCTTCATTCACCTTCAAAGCTTCCTTGAATTCTTCCGCAGGGATTTCAACATCCTTACACAATTCTTCAACGGTTTCCTTAACCGAGTCAGTGATGTTTAAAAGGCCTTCATAGGCTGCATCGTCTGTAGCCAAAGAAATTGTGTCTTCAAGGCCAAAAATCTGAGCAACAATTTCAGGAAGCTTTTCCGCATCGAGCAAAGCAAGCGTCGTAAGACCCAAAGTTTCAAGAGCTGCCTCAATGTCTTCTAAAGATACATCAAGCTCTTCACTGATTTCTTCAAGCACTTCGTTGATCGCTTTTTCTACCCTTGATACGTCCTCATCCTTAACGTTTTTTGTAACCTCTTCACACTTTTTAGGCTTCTTATCCGAAACCTCTTTTGTTTCCATGGGCTTATCGTCAGCTTCCGTTTTGTCCGTTTCTTTTGAAGCAGTATCATTTTTCTTTAGAGTCTTACTTTCGTCTGTCTTTAAAGAAGCTTTTGAACTGTTCATGAAGCTTTTAAAATCGGAAGTACCGGTTAAGTCCATGCTTTGTGTCTGAGTCTTATAATTCATTAAAACAGAATTATCAAGACCTGTCACAGGTGTACTGGTCATTTCATTCCTCCTCTCTTCAGTTGTCAAGGTGCTTTTTAATATCCTAAAGACAAGCGTAATATTCCTATTACCCTTGTCCCACATACTATATATCGGTATTAAATCAAAAAACTTAACCCTCAGGATACATTATTTCGGTTAATTTTGCTGCCGTACCTGAATCCATCGCCGCAAGAATGTCTGCTGCCGCATCCGGGTCCATAGCGGTAAGAATTTCTGCCACAAGCATAAGATTATCTGTCATCTCGTTAAAGATTGCAGCTGCTGCCTTAGGCTTCATCTGTGAATATTTTGAAACGTAGGCATCCATTTCCTTGTCTTCTTCTATCTGCAAAAGAACCTGCTTATATAAAGCCTCAGCTGTGGTCGGGTCCATTGACTCGTAGAATTTTTGGTATTCTTCAATACCGGGGCTCTTATCCGAATAAATAACCTCTTCGTAGAACTGTTCCTTTATTCGCTGGAATTCTACCTGCATCTGTTCAAATCCCGTAAGCCGTTCCACCTCTGCCTTAAGCTCTGTAATTTCTTCGGAATTTGCATTGTTAACAGTCTGGGCATGCTCAAGCTCAAGCTCCAATACCTTTATGTACTCCACCGCCTCCTTAAGGGAAGTGTAGCCGCCGTAGTTGCCTTCATCTAAGGTCTCGGTTTCTTCCGGTTCTCCCGGTAAAATTTTATTAATTACCGGTATATCCTTAAGTAAGGGAGTTAAAATTTCAGAACCAAAGCCACCTACATCAAGCTTTATTAAAAAGCAAAGTATCGCTATCCACACCGCCACTATTATCATGGTCACAAGAAAAGAGGAGGCCCCTCCGCCTGTGTCTTCTTCAGCCTCGATTTCTGCTTCACGCCTGGATATCTCCTTGGCACGCTTCTTAATTTCCTGCTTTTGTTGCTTTTCTTCCTGCTTTAAGCGCTTGCGTTCCTCTTTTATTTGTCTTTTTTCGGCCTTGTTATCGTCTGCCATAAAAATCCACCTTTACGCTTCTTTTACACCATAGACGTAACTGTTATGTTCGTCGTTTAGTACGCCCTCTTCGTGCTTTTCTTCCTCAAGATAGGTTTCCAAAGCTTTTTCTCTTAATCGCTCGTAGGTCTTTGTTTCCTTCATCATTTCCACAAGCTTTATTCTTTCTTCTTCAAGCTTCTTTTCCCACAGCCGTACCTGGGCTTTCTGTTCTTCTATGTATTCCTTAATTCTTATAATTGCTTCCTCGTTTTCAAGAATGTCCTGAATGTGAAGCGAAGACTCTCTTTGCTTTCGTCCCTCTTCTTCATAAAATTCAAGACGATTGTAAAGCTCCTTTAATTTGTCTTCTTCCTCTGTAAGTCTTTTTCTTGTGGCAGAAAATACATTTCTCTGCTGGTTTTCAAGACGACCTTTTAAATTCAGTACACTTTGAAGGCGAAAATGAAATTTAGCCATTTGTGCCCCTTACATTAATAAGTCATGGAGTCTCTGAATTGTTTCTTCAAAGGTAAGCTTTTCATCGGTTTCCTGAAGAAGGAATTCATTTATCGCTTTATGCCTGTTTATCGCTTCGTCTATTTCATCACTGCTGCCGGCTTTGTAGGCGCCGATGTTAATTAAGTCTTCGGCATCTGCATAGGTAGCCATAAGGTTTTTAAATTTTCCGGAATCCTTTTTGTGTTCCCTATCCACAATCTGGGACATGCATCTTGAAATACTGGCAAGTACGTCAATTGCCGGATAGTGATTTTTCTGGGCTAGCTTACGGTTTAACACTATATGTCCGTCAAGAATGCTTCTTGCGGTATCGGTTATGGGCTCGTTAAAGTCGTCACCGTCTACAAGCACTGTGTAAAGTCCTGTAATGGAGCCCTTGTCACTGCAGCCTGCTCTTTCAAGAAGCTTTGGCATCTCTGCATATACACTGGGCGGATACCCCCTAGATACTGGAGGCTCACCGCTTGCAAGACCTATTTCACGCTGTGCCATTGAAAAACGAGTAAGAGAGTCCATCATAAGCAGCACGTCCTTACCCTGATCCCTGAAATATTCGGCAATAGCCGTAGCGGTTTTTGCAGCCTTTGTACGTTCAAGAGCCGGTCTGTCACTTGTGGCAATTACAAGGACACTTCTCTTCATACCCTCTTCCCCAAGGTCTCGCTCCACGAATTCTCTTACTTCTCTTCCTCGCTCACCTATAAGGGCAATAACGTTTATATCGGCAGTTGTGTTTCTTGCAAACATACCAAGAAGTGTCGATTTACCTACACCGGAGCCTGCAAAAATACCGATTCTTTGGCCCTTTCCGATTGTAAGAAGGCCATCAACCGCCTTTACTCCAAGAGGCAGTACATCTGAAATTATCTTTCTTGACATGGGATCGGGAGGCGGTGCCTCTATAGGATAAGCAACCCCTTTAATTTTTACGTCCTTATTAGGACGCCCAAGCCCATCAAGAGTAAGTCCCAATATATCGTCACCCACCACCACTTCAAGGGGATGGTTTTCGTTTTCAACTATGCAGCCTATGCCTACGCCGTCCACATGCTCATAGGGCATTAATAGTGTCTTTTGATCTTTAAAGCCCACTACCTCTGCCATTGCCAAAGGTCTTGCACCGTTTTTGGCGTAAATCGTGCATATGTCTCCAAGCTTGGCGTCAGGGCCGTAGCTTTCCAGGGTAAGGCCTACTACATTTGCAATCTTACCCTGAGATTTATGGAAGCAGTGCGTCTCAAGCTCTTTATATTTATCGTATTCTATGTCCAAAGAAAAACTGCCTAAGCTCATGAGTGTGAGCCACCTCCGTAAGACAAAACGGTTAAAGCACGACGTAATTCTTTTAATTCCGTATCTATACTGCAGTCCACAATACCAAAGGGGGTTTCAATTTTTGCCATACCCTTTTCAAAATCCTCTCTTTGATTGATTTCAGGCTCTGCTTTAAGAGGCACCTTTTCAAACAGTGAATTTTTCATGCCTATAAGCATGTCGTAATCTGCAGGGCTTATGTGAATAATAATGGAGTCACTTGTTTCAACGTGCATTAAAGCTCTGTTTATAAGACATACCATTACATCTCTTCTTGAATAAAAATTTTCTCCGAATACGTGCTCGTACACCTCCGTAATGGTCTCTACCATTTTAGGCTCTGCATTGGCAAGCAAAGCTTCATATTCGTCGTTTAACTGAATTTTGTATTGCTCTAAATTGAATTTTTCATTTTCAAGCTCTGCCATTGCTTCAGCATAGCCTGCGTTATAGCCTTCATTTTTAGCGCTGTTTTTTATATTTTCAGCTTCATCCCTTGCAAGGCTTCTTATGTTTTCTGCCTCTGCATTTGCCTTTTTTAGCATTTCCTCGCATTCGGCTCTCACTTCATCAGGGCTTAATACATATCCCTTTGCAGGGCTCTTTTGGATAAAGCCCGCATCGCCTTCTGATGCATTATCTTCTTTAGACGCTTTTTCTTCAGGAATTTCTGAATATTCAGCGCCTTCTTCACCTGTCAGCATATCTATAGAAGCATCACAAATAAGATTACCCTCTTCATCGTAAACAGGCTCAATTGGAGCAGTCTCCTCTTCCTGTTCCCTAAGAACACCCGTAAATCCCTCCATGCGTTTTGCCACCAAAGCGCTTGAATCAATTACACGCGTGTTACCGTTGTTAAACTTTATGAAGCTTGACTTATAGACGTTACCACGATCAGACAACTATTTCGTCTCCTCCACCTCTTGAAATTACGATTTCTGCAGAGTCCTCTAATTTTCTTATAATATTTACTATCTTTTGCTGAGCCTCTTCTACGTCCTTCATACGTACAGGACCCATAAATTCCATATCTTCCTTGATCATTACTGCCAGACGCTTAGAGAGGTTGTTGAAAATTGCACTCTGTACCTGTTCGTTTGCCGACTTAAGAGCAATGGCAAGGTCATTATTATCAACCTCTCTGAGTACTCTCTGAATAGCTCTGTCTTCAAGCAGCAGAATATCTTCGAATACGAACATTTTCTTTCTGATTTCGTCGGCAAGCTCCGGCTCTTCGATTTCCAGAGTTTCCATGATGTGCTTTTCCGTACCGCGGTCTACAGTATTTAAAATGTCTACAACCGCATCTACGCCACCGATAATGGTGTAATCCTGGTTTATGAGGGAAGCAAGCTTTGATTCCAATACCTTTTCAACCTCTTTGATAACGTCAGGACTCGTACGGTCCATAACCGCTATACGCTTTGCAACGTCTGACTGTCTGTCCGGAGGCAGAGCAGAAATAATAAGAGCTGCCTGATTAGGGGACAGATAAGATAAAATAAGGGCGATGGTCTGTGGATGTTCATCCTGAATAAAGTTAAGAAGCTGGGATGCATCCGTCTTGCGTACAAATTCAAAGGGCTTAACCTGCAAGGAAGCAGTCAGCTTACCTATAACGTCAAGAGCCTTGTCTGAGCCAAGGGCCTTTTCAAGGAGTTCTCTTGCATAGCCGATACCGCCTTCTGCAATGTACTGCTGAGCCAGGCATATTTCATAGAATTCATCTATTACACTTTCCTTAAGCTGGGGCGTAATGCTTCTCGTATTTGCAATCTCTAAAGTAAGCTCCTCAATTTCCTCTTCCTTAAGGTGCTTAAATATGCTCGATGAGCGCTCGGGACCCAGTACAATAAGTAATATGGCTGCCTTCTGTATTCCGTTTATCGAGTTATCCTTGGCCATAACCGTTCCATCCTGCCTTTTTAATCCGTTAATATTATTAAAACAACTGTATTTTTAGCTTATTCCCATCCCTCGTTGAGCCAGTTTCTAAGCAAATTGGCAACAGCCTCTGGGTTTTCGTCTACAAATTTCTCAATCATCTTACGTGTCTCTGAAATCTGTTCCACTTCAATATCATCAAGTGCAGGCTCTGGATTTGACTGAAGAAGCGTTTCAACAGAAAGCTCTTCTGGCTGTTCCGAAGTCTTCTCACCTGACATGGATTTAATTACCACAAGTGCAAGGAGGCCTAAAATAATAACTATTAATGCAATCTGAATAACATCATAAATATCAACGCCTAAGCCTTCCGAATCCACAAAAAAGTTTTCCTCGTAGGCAACTATGCTGATGTTATCGGTAGGGATGCCTGAAGCATCGCTTGCAAGCTTAATCATTTCATCCGTTACATCAACCGTCCAGCGCTCGGAATTTGCTTCCTGGTATTCTTCCCAGGTGATGCCGTCCAAAAGGCCCTGCGCCTTTACATCATCCTCTTTTACGATGATGTAGTTAATGGAGGATACCGCAAGAGAGGATGCCGAATAGGTAACTCTTCCTGCAGGAATAGATGTGTATTTAATCTCTTCATTTGGAAGATATTTTTCATAAAGCTCTTCTATGGTAGAAGAAGAATAATCATTGTCTGAATAATAATAGGTGGTCTCCGTATTTGAGTCTGTACCCGGCACGCCGCTTGTGCCGCCGGAAGATTCTTCTGTATAAGAGCTTCTTTCAGATAAAAGGCCCTGTGACTGTCCATCTGCAGGAGTGTAATTATGAATTGTATGCTCGGTTGTGGAAAAATCGATTACAAGATTGGAGGTAACCTTAATATCCCCAAACACACCTGTACCGCTTAATACCTTTTTAACACCAGAATTAAGAATGTTTTCAGCATCTGTTTTAACTCCTAACTGGCTTGAGGCATTGCCTGCTGCAGAAGAATCATCTCCGGAAAAAAGCATATTTCCTTCCGAATCCATGATGACGATGTTGTTTGTATCGGAGCAGCCTAATGTAGTAGCAACAGCTTTAGCAAGAAAGGCTGCGTTATCTGTATTAAATTCTCCTTCAATATTTAAATAAATTGCAGCACCCGGCTCCTCATCCTTTGATAAAAGAGTGCCGTCATTATCGGGTAAATTAAGGCGTACTGTACAGGCCTTGATTGCAGGGAAAATATTTACAAAATCTTCTGCAAAGGTGCTCTCAAGATAGAGCTTTGTCTTTTTGTTTTTGTCTGCTTCCGTTACAGTAAAGCTTGCGGATAAGGCTTCATCCAGGGTGTAAGCGGTTGTGGTGATGCCTGAGCTTGCAAGAGTTAAACGCGCTGTAGATAAATCGTTTTTAGCTACTTTAATCTGCAGGCTGTCATCGGATAATTTATAACCGATTTGCGCAGCATCCAAAACCTCCGTCACCTCTGCTGCTTCCTTTGTGGAATCACACTGTTGAAGCAGGGTATAGTTGGGAGATGTTAAAATTGCATAAAGAACAACAAAAGCAACGACAACAGCCGCCGCGATTGCCACTATAAGTGTTTTTTGTTTAGATGTAAATTTGTCCCACCAGGCCCGGAGCTTTTTCCAAAGTTCCTTAAGCCTGTTAAGAATTTTTTCTGCCATAACAGTATTACTCCCCTGTACTAAATATCGCCTAATTAACAATCAATGATATTCGCAATCTGCTTCGCTGCTTGCTCATGTCAAGTGATTATATCTGCATCTGCATAATTTCCTTGTATGCATCTAAAAATTTATCTCTCACGGCAACCGTATACTGTAATGCCGTTGATGCCTTCTGAAGGGCAATCATTAAATCGTGGGTATTTTCAGTTTCACCCATCGCAAAGCTTATTTCCGCATTTTCGGCATCGGAAAGTAAGCTGTTTGTATTGTTTATATTGTCAATCGCCGCGTTTAACATGGTAGAAAACATGTTGTCGGTTGTGGTTTTTGTAGTGGTACTAAGATTAAGTGAATCGCTACCTGTTATCGAGGAAGTACCAAGCAATGAATTAATGTCCATTTTTACTCCTTAATTACTGACCAAGCTCCAGACCCTTTAAGGCCATTGACTTGCTTGCGGTAAATGCTGTTGCGTTAGCCTCATAGGAACGGGTTGCATCGATAAGGTTTGTCATTTCTGTAATGATGTTTACGTTAGGATACGTAACGTATCCGTTTTCATCGGCATCGGGATGAGAAGGGTCGTAAACCATATTCATCTTAGTAGCCGTATCTTCATACACTTTAGAAACCTTAACGCCTTCGCCTGAATATTTGTCTGAAGCCTTATTTAAAACTCTTGAAAATACTGTCTGACCACCTTTTTCCTCAAAGGTAACAACCTTTCTTACGTAAGGTGTACCATCCTCGGTACGGGTGGTGTTTGCATTTGCAACGTTTTCTGAAATTATATCCATACGATATCTCTGTGCGGTTAAACCGGAAGCATTGATATCAAAAGATGTAAACATGCCCATAAGTATTCTCCTTATTTCATGGCAGTCTGGAGATTGGTGAATTCCTGACTGATGCTGTTAAGAAGACCTTCATATACCAGCTGATTTTTGGCAAGCATTGTATTTTCGGTCTCGATGTCCACGTTATTACCGTCCAAGCGGTAGGAATATCCGGAGTAATCCTTGTAGGTACGGGCTTCAAGCTGGTCTGTTCTTAAATTCTTAACCTTACTGTCCATGGACGTGTAACTTGAATGCTTTAAGGCTTTGCTTAATTCACTCTCAAAGGTAATGTCTTCTCTCTTATAGCCGGGTGTATCCACGTTGGCAATATTATTGGCAATCGCCTCATTTCTTAGCCAGGATGCATCCGCCGCTTTGTCAAGAACGTTGATGTAATCAAATGCGTTTGATTTGATCATTGACTCCTCCTTACCGGTAGCGTATAGCTTTTATCCATTACACTACACCCACCTTATTTTATTATAGATGCTTTTTTAAAAAACACAAGTAAATTTTCGGCAAAAACCACATAATCTTGTGTTTTTATTTTTGTTTTTCTACAAGATGTAGGTTTACATAATGTGGCTTATCCGATTATAGGAAGCGTTTTTGCTTCCTGTAACCTCGTCAATGATATTCGCAATTCGCTTCGCTACTTGCTCATATAAAAGCTGCACTACGTGCCTTACGAGGTACTGGGCTTGTAACCCAGCACCTCGCGGGGAGCACCCACTGCCTAAAGGCAGTGAGTTTTCTTGAGCTTTTATAAAAAAACAAAAAATACGCAAAAAAGGGACTTTTTAAAGTCCCTTTTTTAAATCGTAGTCCATTACTGTACGTAATATATCGGATAAAATTTTATTTAATTTAGTGTCTGTTATAAAGTTTTTTCTTTCTTAAGCTTTTCTATTTCATCAAACACCGCATCGTTTAACACCTTAATGTAGGTACCCTTCATGCCCGAAGATCTTGATTCAATAACTCCCGCACTTTCAAATTTTCTTAAGGCATTAACGATAACGGAACGGGTAATGCCCACTCTGTCTGCAATTTTAGAAGCTACCAAAATGCCCTCCATACCATCAAGTTCATCAAAGATATGGGTAATTGCTTCCATTTCGGAGAAAGAAAGTGTAGAAATAGCGGAATGTACTACCGCAAGCTTTCTGGCTTCCTCTGCATTTTCTTCGTTGACTGCTCTCAGCATTTCAAGGCCCACAACCGTGGTGCCGTATTCACACAGGATAATATCGTCAATGTCGTACTGAACGTTACATTTGTATACAAAAAGCGTACCCAGTCTCTCTCCTGCTATTTCAATAGGAGAAATAACCGCCTGAAATTTATTAATGTCCGTATGTTCAAAACCAAGTGTTGCAAGATTTACGTTTTCTTTTGTGGATAAAACCGCAAGTAAACGCTCGTTAAGCATGGGATCAATAAAACCACCCACATTATTCTGAATTAATTCATCAATCGGATCAATTCCCTGGCAGTTTCCTACGCCTAAAACCTTACCTTTTTTTGAAATAACAAGGATATTTGAGTTTAAGATTTCTCTCATTACCTTACAAATATCATTGAAAACAACCTTACTTGAATTGTTGTTATGTAAAAGCTTTCCGATTTTTCTTGTCTTATCAAGTAACTGTACACTGCTCATGTTTAAGCCTCCTAAACTTATGCGCACCTTCCCCCTGATACTGTTGTCTCAAATGTGTCATCATTGTAGCATGCAACCGATAAATAATCAATCATTTTACAACAATTTTCATAAATTTTGCGTTAATATCATAAAATTCAAAAATTTTTTGGTGTTTTTAACACTAAAGCAAAAAAATAGGGCGAAAGTACCATTTCGCCCCTTTTATCTCAATTATTTGTCAATTGTATTGCCGCATTCCTCATTGGAGCACACAAGCTTGTTGCCACGTGATAAGTAAATGCTTCCGCATTTTTCACATCGCTTGTCTACAGGCTTCTGCCATACCATAAAGTCACATTCTGGAATTGAAATGCAGCCATAATATCTTCTTCCCTTCTTTGTCTTTCTTATGACAACGTCCTTGCCGCACTTAGGGCATGGTACGTTAATCTTTTCAAAATAAGGCATGGTGTTTCTGCATTCAGGGAATCCAGGACACGCCAGAAACTTTCCGTGAGGACCGTATTTAATAACCATGTTTCTGCCGCATACAGAACAGATTTCTTCACTCACTTCGTCCTGTACCTTTACTTCGGATAAGTCTTTTTCAGCCAAAGAAACAGCTTTATCCAAATCGGGATAGAAATTTGAAACAACGGTTTTCCATTTTATGTTGCCGGCTTCAATACCGTCAAGCAGGGTTTCCATATTGGCTGTAAAGTTTACATCAACAATTGTAGGGAATGCTTCCTTCATCATATTGTTTACAACTTCGCCAAGATCCGTTACGAAAATATTCTTACCCTCTTTTGCCACATAATGACGGGCAAGAATTGTGGAAATCGTGGGTGAATAGGTACTTGGACGCCCTATTCCGAGTTCCTCTAAGGCCTTAACCAAAGAAGCTTCTGTATAATGAGCCGGAGGCTGTGTGAAGTGCTGCCTGTCATCTACCTTCACAAGCTTTAAAACAGTATTTTTATCAAGAGTGCCTGTAAAGGAATTGCCTAAAAATTCATCCTCTTCGTTTTCTTCAGCAGCTTCCATGTAAACGCTCATAAAACCCTCAAATTTAGGCTTTGCAGCGCTCATGGAAAATTTATGTGTTCCTGCTAAAAGCTTAACGGTTGTGGTCTCATAAACCGCATCCGCCATACGACAGGCTACAAATCGCTTCCAGATAAGTGTGTAAAGTCTTAACTGCTCTCTTGAAAGATAATCCTTTACATCCTCGGGAGTACGGGTAATAAGTGTAGGACGAATTGCTTCATGCGCATCCTGAATCTTTGATGAATCCTTACCATTAGCTTCATTTTTTCTTACAAAGGCTTCACCGTATCTGCTTTTAATATAATCTTTTGAAGCCGCCAGAGCTTCATCTGCAATACGGGTTGAATCTGTTCTTAAATAGGTAATGATACCCTGTGTAACATTTCCGATTTCAACGCCTTCATAAAGCTGCTGGGCAATGCGCATTGTCTTCTGAGTAGAAAAATTCAATGCCTTACTTGCTTCCTGCTGAAGAGTGGAGGTTGTAAAGGGTAAGGGTGCTTTTTTAATACGTTCGCTTACCCTTATATCATCAATCTTAAATTCTTTATCCTTTATTTCTTTTAAAAGCCTTTCAGCTTCTTCTCTATTTTTAATCTGGCAAGCATATTTTGCCTTTAATTCCTTAGTGATGCCCTCAGCCTTAAGGCTTGCGTCTATTGTCCAGTATTCCTCTGGCACGAAGTTATCAATTTCTTCCTCTCTGTCACATATAATTCTTAAAGCAACACTCTGCACTCTTCCGGCGCTTAAGCCTCTCTTAACCTTAGCCCAGAGAATAGGGGAAATCTTATAACCAACCATACGGTCAAGGATTCTTCTTGTCTGCTGGGCATCTACTAAATCCATGTCGATAGAGCGGGCATTCTTTAAGGATTCCTTTACCGCATTTTTTGTAATTTCGTTAAAGGTGATTCTGTATACCTTTTTGGAATCAAGCTTAAGGCTTTCATACAAATGCCAGGAAATTGCTTCTCCTTCACGGTCAGGGTCGGTTGCAAGATAAATCTTATCAGCCTTCTTCACTTCTTTTCTCAGTGTGGAAAGAACGTCTCCCTTTCCTCTGATAGTAATATATTTAGGTTCAAAATCATGTTCCACGTCAACGCCCAGCTGGCTCTTTGGCAGGTCACGAACGTGACCGTAGCTTGCGACCACCTCGTAATTTGTACCTAAAAATTTTTTAATTGTATTAACCTTAGCGGGTGATTCCACTATAACTAAATTCTTTGCCATCACACTTCCCCTTGTTTTTAGTGTTACAACACGTGTAAATATATCTTAAAAAAATCAAATGTGCAACCTTTACTTGTACCTTTTACCCACATGTACCCATGGAGTTTAATTTTATACCCTTTTTCAAGAGTGTTGTCAAGAGGAAGAATTTTACTCCTGTTACAACTCTTTGCGTCCTCAACAACCTTTAGGAAATCTTCGTTGTCAAGAGGAAGAATTTTACTCCTGTTACAACCTTACTGTTTTTTAGTCATTCTTCTTCATTTTTTTCCTTAAGCAATACATTGCGCACATCGATTCCTAAGCTTGTGGCGACAAATCGGCCGCCCCCCATTATGTTTAAAATTCCTTTTGTCGAAAGCGAAATGCATAAGCTTAATATTTCATAGGATGGCAAATTTATATTTTCGGAAAGCTTATCGGCAGTAAATGAATTTTCATCAAGTAAGCCTATTATTTTTAATTCATTATTGTTAAAGCCCTTTATATCTGAAGCCTTTGTTTTATTCTCAACATTTTTGGCAAAAATCCCTTTACTCTCTGAATAGTTATTCAAAAATTCTTCAACAAAGCCATCTAAATCCGCTATAATTCCAGCGCCCTGCCTTATAAGCTCATTTGTACCCATGCTTGTTAAGTCGGTTATTCTTCCAGGCACAACATAAACCTCTCGCCCCTGGTCAAGGGCACAGTCAACCGTTATTAACGTACCACTCTTTTCCTTTGCTTCAATAACACATACCACATCAGACAGCCCCGATATAAGGCGATTGCGTAGTGCAAAAAAAGGGCGTTTAGGAGCTGTACCCGGTGGAAATTCAGATAGTATTCCGCCCATTTCGCACAAATTTTTATATAACTCTTTTGATTCTCTTGGATAAATAATGTCAACGCCGCCTCCTAAAAGAGCCAGTGAATATCCTCCTGCCTCCATGCACGCTCTTTGTGATAAGGAGTCAATTCCTCTTGCCATGCCACTCACAACAGATACATTATTTTCAGCCATAAGTTCTCCAAGACGTTTTGCCACGTTACTTCCATATACAGAACATTCTCTTGTTCCTATAATTGAAGCACAGGGTAAAGCTTCTATAGGAAGCTTTCCTTTTAAAAACAAAACCGGTGGCGGGTCTTTTATGTCCATAAGACGTTTTGGATATTCAAATGCCTCATAGGGTATAAGCTTTATATTTTCTTTAAGCATGTAATCATGCCATTTTGTCAGGTCATATTCCCTTCTTACCGCCTCAATTCTTTCTATCTGTTTTTCAGTAAAGGCTTTACTCTTTACAAGTGTTTCCCTTGATGCTTTATAAAAAGCTTTTGGTGAATCAAAATAGTGTTGCATCTTTGTATACGTATTTATTCCGATACACCCGGTCTGAGCAATAAAAAGAAAATATTTAAGTTCATCCTCTTTATCAGTTATATATGCTTGTCTGAATATACCCATATCAACCTCCTGTATAATCCGGGAATCTGTAGCAGGATGCCTCGGCAAGATGCAAAACCCTTACCCTCTCATCTCCGTCAAAATCCGCAATTGTGCGTGCTACACGCATTAATTTATAAAAGCTTCTCATACTTATATTCATTTTTTCATAGGCATCATAAATAAATTCTTCTTCAGCATGTCCAAGCGGAATATATTTATGTATTTTTCCTGAAGGAATCTGTGAATTAAACCTGAAATTTTCGCTTCTGTATCTTTCCTCCTGCATTTTTACAGCCCTGAATACTTTTTCTCTTAATTCTTCACTCGAAGTGCCCGTTCCAACAGATTCCTGCACATCTCTTGGGTCCATTCTTGCCACCTCCACGCAAATGTCAATTCTGTCTAAAATAGGGCCAGATATTTTTGATAGATATTTTTGTATCTGAGTGCCTGTACAGGTGCATCTGTTTCTGTCTGGGAAGTACCCGCAGGGGCAGGGATTCATGGCAGCAACAAGCATAAATTCAGCAGGATAGGTATAGGTTTGTTTTGCTCTGGAAACCGTGATTTTACCATCCTCTAAGGGCTGTCTTAACATATCTATCGTTTCTCTTTTAAATTCAGGCATTTCATCAAGAAATAAAATACCTCTGTGACTTAAAGAAACAAGTCCGGGGCGGGAAAAGCTTCCGCCACCGATTATAGCCTGCGAAGAAGCCCCGTGATGAGGACTGAAGAAGGGGCGGGTTTTCACAAAGGGGAGATCCTCCGATAATTTCCCGGAAACAGAATAAATGGTCGTTACCTCTAAGCTTTCATCATAGGAAAGCTTAGGCATAATCCCCGGTATTCTTTTTGCTATTAAGGATTTCCCCGTGCCCGGAGGCCCTGTCATAAGCAGATGATGAAAGCCCGCAGCTGCTATTGCCGCTGCTCTTTTTACGTTTTCCTGGCCCACTACATCCAAAAAATCCGGTTCCTCCTCTTCACGGTTTAAATATCCTTCAAATTCTTCTCTTGCAAAGGGCTTAATAAAGTGAATACCGTCGTTAAAGGGCACCTGTAAAAAGGCAATTAAAGAGCCTAAAGTTTCAACGGGAATTACATCAATTCCCATTATCATGCCTGCCTCTGCCGCATTGTCCTTTGGTACGATAACTCTTTTAAAGCCCTGTTCCCGTGCCATTTTTACAATAGGAAGCACTCCCCGTATGGCGCACACCTTTCCATCTAAAGACAGCTCCCCAAGTATCAGTGCAGACTCAGGCTCAAAGGGTGCAATATGCCCAAAAACACCCAATAATGCCACCGCCATTGGTAAATCAAAATTTGTTTCGTTTTTAGCTTCATCTGCAGGGCTTAGGTTGATTATCACCTTCATTGAGGGCATATTTATTCCTTCATTTTTAAGTGCAACTCTTACCCTGTCCTTTGCTTCCTTTACCTCACACCCTGCAAGACCTATAACATCAAAGCCCGGAAGCCCAGGTGAAGCATCCACCTCCACCGTAATAAGGTCACCAAAAACACCTCCGACTCTGCCGGAGTAAACCTTATAAACCATATTTAATTAAATTTCTCCCGGTAAACAAACGATTGCTTAATACAATTTACCGGGCCTGCCGGTTGAACGGAAGGCCCGTATAATTTTTATTTTAAATCCGAAAAACCGCTCCCATCCATCACATAGCGGTTATCCATTTTTTTAACTACATCAACAATATCAATATCCCCGTAAAGGTCTCTGTCGCTTAAATCCAATATTTGATTGGTATCAAATTCAAGCACCCTTGGATAAAGAATATTTCCGGCATTTTCAGAAATAACCAAAGCCTTTGAGCCGTTTGAAAGCTCTACACTGACACCCTCCGATAAAATCTGAACAGAGTCAATTAAAGCTTCAACAGCCTTTTTATTAAATATATCCGGATATTTATATAAATATCTTAAGGCCTCCACGTAGGATTCAGGCTCTGCGCCGGAAAAAGGATTCATGGCAGTCATTGTATCAAAGGTCTCTGCCACAAGCAGGATTCTTGTGCCAGAAAGCACCTTCATCTTATCCACTTCTCTTTCATATTTTAGATCCGTAAGCATTCTGTAAGTCTGGGTACAGATACGCTTTACGTTAGGATTGGAGGGAAACAGTGTATCAATAATTTCAAAACCGGTATCCTGTGAATTATCAAGTATACGCTCGATTTCCTCACTGTCTTCACCCTTAAATAAAGTCTCTGGTACAGTAGTCTTTCCTATATCATGTACAATTGCCGCACAGAGTAAATCATTGGTGTCTGCAACGGCTATATTCATTTTATAAGCCATCATGGCAGAAAGAATTGCAACATTTAAGGAATGCTTGTAAACAAAGTCCTCGCTGCTTCTTATATTCTGGGTAAAATTAATACGATGATTGATATGTCCATAGGTACGTGAAATGCCTGCCACTATCTGTTCGAGCTTATGAAGATGATGCGTTGTAACAGCCTCCTTAAGCTCGTCCTGAATGGCAAAGACATTAACAGACTGAAATCTTTCAAATTCGACATCTTCTTCCGTCATGGGAGGAAGCGGCTCGGCAGGGTCAAGGATATAAATTCCCACAAGGCCGAAATTTTTAACACTTTCAATGCTTGAAGCCGTTAATTTGGAATCTCTGTCATAAAGAAGGACTCCCTTTTTATTGTAGATAGGGCGGGCAATTCGCATACCCGTTTTCAAATCCTGAGTTTTTACAAAATGCATTTTGTAACCCCTTAACAAATGTAAAAATCTGTTTTTAGTATATCCATTACTTGAAATTTTGGCAATAGTAATCTGACAAAACGGCCCTCTGATTATTCTTCATCAAGCTTCAATACACTCATAAAGGCTTTCTGAGGAATTTCCACATTACCTATCTGGCGCATACGCTTTTTACCTTCCTTCTGTTTTTCAAGAAGCTTCTTTTTACGTGTAATATCACCGCCGTAGCACTTGGCAAGCACGTCCTTTCTCATAGCCTTTACGGTTTCTCGTGCGATAATCTTACCGCCAACGGCTGCCTGAATTGGAATCTCAAATAAATGTCTTGGGATTTCATCCTTAAGCTTTTCACACATTTTTCTTCCGCGTTCATAGGCACTTTCTTTATGCACAATAAAGGATAGTGCATCAACTTCTTCATGGTTAATTAAAATGTCTAATTTAACCATTTCTGACTGTTCGTAGCCCTTAAGCTCATAGTCAAAGGAAGCATAGCCTCTTGAACGTGACTTAAGCGCATCAAAGAAATCATAAATAATTTCATTTAAAGGAAGCTCGTATTTAATCAAGGCTCTTGATTCTTCCATATATTCCATGCTGACGTAGCGGCCTCTTCGCTGCTGACACAATTCCATAATGGAACCCACAAATTCCTTTGTCACCATGATTTCTGCGTTTACAATAGGCTCTTCCATATATTCGATTTCGGAAGGATCCGGTAAATTCGTAGGATTAGTAAGCTCTATCATTTCTCCGTTTGTCTTATGTACTCTGTACACAACGCCTGGAGCAGTTGTCACAAGGTCAAGATTGTATTCACGCTCCAGTCTTTCCTGAATGATTTCTAAGTGAAGTAATCCTAAAAAGCCGCATCTGAAGCCAAAGCCCAAAGCAATTGAAGTTTCAGGCTCATAAAATAAGGAAGCGTCATTTAATTTTAGTTTTTCAAGGGCATCGCGCAAATCTCCGTATTTTGCGCCGTCTGCAGGATATACGCCGCAATATACCATTGACTGTACCTTTTTATAACCTGGAAGTGGCTCTCTACAGGGATTTTCTGCATTTGTAATGGTGTCGCCTACTGCCGTATCTCTTACATTTTTAATGGATGCGGTAATATAGCCTACCATGCCCGCTTCAAGCTCGTCACAGGGAATGAACTGGCCTGCTCCGAAATATCCCACCTCCACAACCTCTGCCGTTGCACCGGTTGCCATCATTTTTATCTGTACACCCTTTTTTACGGTGCCGTTCTTAATGCGTACAAAGGCAATTACCCCCTTATAGGAATCATAAAGAGAGTCAAAAATAAGTGCCTGAAGGGGTGCGTTTTTATCACCCGTTGGAGCAGGTATCTTTTCAACGATTGCTTCAAGTACCTTATCGATATTAATGCCGTTTTTGGCAGAAATCAAAGGAGCGTCCTGCGCTTCAATACCGATGACATCCTCAATTTCATTTATAACCTTTTCAGGCTCTGCCGAAGGTAAATCTATTTTATTAATAACCGGAAACACATCAAGGTCATGGTCCATTGCAAGGTAGACATTGGCAAGAGTCTGTGCCTCAATACCCTGAGCTGCATCAACCACCAAAATTGCGCCATCACATGCAGCCAAAGAACGGGAAACCTCATAATTAAAGTCTACATGACCGGGAGTATCGATAAGGTTAAAAATATATTCTTCTCCGTTTTTAGCCTTATAAACTGTTCTGACGGTTTGCGCTTTAATGGTAATGCCACGTTCTCTTTCAAGATCCATGTTATCAAGCACCTGAGCCTGCATTTCACGGCTTGTTAAAAGTCCTGTGCTTTCGATAATGCGGTCTGCAAGTGTGGATTTGCCATGATCGATATGAGCAATAATACAAAAATTACGAATGTGGTCCTGGTTCACTGATAAATACTCCTAAAAAAATTATGATTCAGTATATCATAAAAAAAACATTTCTGTAAATCAGATTTTCCCTATTGACACAAACAGCTTTGTCGATTAATATTATCTAGTGTGCGTACATTAAATCGTCCGTGTCCGGAATAATGCACGCGTCCTATTAACTTAGTTTATCAAAAATGGAGGTGTGTAGTCTTGGCTAACATCAAATCTGCAAAGAAGCGTATCTTAGTAAACCAGACAAAGGCTGCCAGAAACAAAGCTATTAAGTCAGGTGTTAAGACAGCGATCAAGAAGGTTTATGCTGCTATCGACGCTAAGGACCAGGCCGCTGCTAAGGAAGCATTAATCAATGCTACTTCAGTTATAGATAAGGCTTGTGCCAAGGGTGTTTATCATAAGAACACCGTTGCGAGAAAGGTTTCCCGCATGAGCGTTGCTGTCAACAAAATGGCATAATCAGTCGCTGAATAAATTTAAAAAAATATGTCAAAAAATAAACCCGGTTCGTACCGTCATGCGAACCGGGTTTTATTTTGTCTGTTTAACGGGAATGTCCTCCGCCGCCATGGCTACCGCCACCACCGGAAGAATGATGACCGCCACCTCCGCCTGAAGATGACGAAGGAGGGTTATAACGCTTTGTAACATGCTTGTTAACAAGAACATCCTCATTAACCGTAAAGCCTGCAGTACCGGGGATTAAATAGGAGTTTTTGTCGGTTGTAACATTTCCCTTCTTTGATTTAATGTGGGATATAATATAAAAAAGAAGGAATATTATAACTGAAATTATAATAAGCTTATAAGGGACCTTTGAAAAAAGACTTTCCTGAAAATAACAGCTTATGTAACTGTCTATAAAGGCATAGCAGGCAGCACAATAATCGTAGTCTGCATCTTCATAAAAGGCATCAAGTATATAGTCGATGTCGTAATCACTTAATCTTTCTTCAGAAGCCCCTGTAGTGCAAAGCCAGGTATAAATTTTACCGGTTTCAGGCTCTCTGAAAATATTATCAGCAAGCAATACACCATCGCCTGTATCGGTGCCTCCGTCAAGTACCTGCGGACAGTTATATCCGAATTTATAGCTTTCCCAGAATTCATCTGCATAACGCATTATATATTCATCCGGAGTAGTGTCTGAAAGCCCGTAAGTTTCTGAATAGCTTTCAGAAAATTCCTTTAAGGATTCATTAAGGGTAACAATTACAATATCCGTACAGGATGCTTTTTCATTTTCATGAATGTAGGCGGTAAGCTCAGCCTCCTCTTCTTCCGTTAAAAGCTCAGCATAGTCAAATATTCTCTGATCCCCATACACTCTTTCAGTATTGGTGCTTTCATAATCATAAGCTGTTTCATTAATATCAGAATTTGATGCAAAAAGGAATATTGCAAGCAAAACCGCCACAATAATTATGGGCACTAAAAAATGCTTAAAATATCGCTTAATCTCGTTATTTTTCACGAAAGCACTACCCCCATAATTCTAAATAATAAATCTAATCCTGCAAATAACAGACCGCCTCCGGTTATGGCATAAATTATAACCTTTATGGCAGATACAGGTGTCTCGCCGATTACCTTGCCGTTTTGACCATTTACAAAGAAACGGTATTCCTTGTCCTTGTATTTATAATTGTAAAGCCAAACAGGAAACAGGGTAAAATCCATCTTTCCATCTTCCAATTTTAAATCATTTTCAACAGTCTCTACCGTATTGTAATGCTTAATTGAATCATTAATTAATGCAGTAGTTGAAGCCTTTACCTTACCTTCTGCTCTTCCGCGTAAGGAATATTTGTCTTCACTGTAGATTTCTCCAAAAAATCCTGCCAGATATTCAGGCTCAAAGCTTAATAATTCCTTGTAATTATAGGGCTCAAGTAAATCCATTTCTTCATTGGGCATTGCAAGAGAAGCATCTACCGGGATATTATCGTATTTTGCATCAAGCGTACGAAAAACATCATAAATGCTTGTCTCTGTATAATCATAATTTCCCTGTCTCCAGGTACGGATTTTTTTGCCGCGTCCTTTGTAATTTACATGGGCATCAAAATCATAGAGAAAGAAGGGTACGTAATAGCCTTTCATGCTGTCAAGTGTCTTTTCACTTAAAAAGGAAGCAGGCGTAAAAATACGCTTTCTGAATTCCTTTTCCATTGCAGCCACTGCGTCTTCCTTTTCTAATTTAAAGGGGATGATGGTGTCTGGCTTATATTCGTTTTCTATTCTTTCATCAAATACAAGATAATTACTGCAATAGGGACATCTTGAAGAACTGTCAAATTCTCCTACCGTAAGTTCACCGCCGCAGGAAGGGCATACAGTTATAGATCTGTCTCCTGCTTTTACGTGACAGTCTTCACCGTCACAGTAGGGGCAGTACATCTTTTGTTTCTTTGGCGAAAATACCATGTTTCCGCCGCAATTTTCACACTGAAAATTCATTAATTACAGCCACTCCTGAATAAATTTAATAAGCTTGTCCTTTGGTAAAGGCTTTGAAAAATAGAAGCCCTGAATGTATTCAACCTCCAATGCCTTAAAGGCCAGGTACTGCTCTTGTGTTTCAATTCCTTCCACAACTATTTTAAGACCTAATTTATGAATCATATCGATGGTGCTTTCTGTTGCAATCCTTACCTTTTCGGAGGTGAAATATGCATCTGCCAAAAGCTTGTCGATTTTAATAATCTTCAAGGGAAGATTTACAACATATGAAATGTTTGAATAGCCAGAGCCGTAATCATCCAAAGAAAAGCTTGCGCCGTAGGCAATTAAATCCTTCATGTTTTTCTCAATTGTCTTCTTTGAATTAATGGCTGCCGTTTCCGTAATTTCAAAATTAATGAAAAAAGGAGGGATCTGATATTCACCCATTATGTTTTTAAAAAGCCTTGATAATTCTTCCTGCATACACTGAACAGCGGAAAGATTTACCTGAACGGTTTCAATACCGTATTCTTCAATGTGCGTGCGCTGTATAAATTCGCACACCTTTCTGAACACCGCTTCACCCAGGCGTAAAATCATACCATTCTTTTCAGCAAATTCAACAAATTCCCCCGGCATAATAATTACACCGTTTTCATCCCTGAGTCTTGCCAGAGCTTCGATTGAAGAAAATTTACCTTCTTTAATATTGTATATAGGCTGATAATAAACCTCTACACTGTCATTGTTGAAAGCCCATTCAAGAGCATGCTGCATTTCGATATTGCGCTGCCTTAAATGAAGCTCCGTTTCATTAACCAAAAGAACTTCTCCGGAAGGATACTTTGTAGCTTCCCTTGCAAAATAATGTACCACTTCCTCTAAATCTTCTACCGTATTAAAGGCGGAAGCATCCTCTATAAAGGATAAGGATACACCTATTTCAAGTGAAACTCCACCGATGTTCCAAGGCAACCAAAATCTCTTAATAATAGTTTCAAGAGCCTTTTCAGCTTCCTCTGGCTTTTCTACCGAAAGGCAGAAAAGATTGTCTTCAATTCTGAAAAGAGTACTGTTTGGAATGCCGTCCGCAAATTCGGAAATTGCCAAAATAATCTTTTCAACAGCATGAGTTCCGAACACTTCATTTACCATGTTCATATCGCCTACGGTAAGGGTTATGACGGAACGTTTTTCGTTATATTTAAGATGCTCTGCCATAATCATGGAAAAGCCCTTGCGGTTAAATACATTTGTGGCAAAATCAAGATGATATTCGGGATTTTCAAGCTTACAGTACATATACATAATGGCAAGCGACATTGCAAAGCTTACAAGTAACAGCTGGTTATTTAAAAGCTGAATAATTGCCACAACGCTCCAGCATATCATCCAGAAATAAATTGCATATTTTCTTTTTGCCCCGATTTTTTCTCTTAATACAATTACCATCACCAGGGTGGCAATAATGTAAAGAAAACAAAAGCCGTAGGTCGCATATACAGGAATACCATAGGTATATAGCTCTCCGTTTTCTGCGTGAATATAAATAGGTGCAAAAAGCAATACAAGAATTTCTATAGCCAGCGGAGCCGCCGTGATATTTACCCAGAATTTGTTGAAGGAATAACGAATTTCTGCAACTGCAAACCATGCCGACTGGCAGCTCACCATTGTGATTGACAAAAGATAAAGCTTGCACACAATGTCACAGGCTATTATTCCTATTACATTTCTGTAATTAATGGCAAAAACGGATAAAATATCAAGAACGATACAGATAATGACACATACCAAAAGCTTTGTAAAAGCTCTCTCCGCTGCAAAGTTAAGGCGTCTCTGGCCAAGACACATGCCGGCGACTACAAACGCAAGTAATAATGCTGCAAACTGAAATTCAATATTCCAGATCATACCCTCCTCCCAAGCATGGTAAAACATACATAAAATTATAAAGTAAATTATTAGAAATTTCAAGCAATCACGAGCTTTTGCTCAATCGGTAATTGCAGGCTTTTGTTCAATCAAAACAGCCTGGGAATAAAACTGTTTATAGCGTTTTATAAAAAGGTCCATGTCATATTCATTAATACCCTTCATGGGATCTGACACAATTACGATATTTCTTGAAATGTCATAGCCTATAAGCACCATACAGTGCAGGTTATCCTTCCATACAAGGTATTCCCCGTCAACAATCCATTCTGTAGCATCTTTCGGCTCCGATTCAAGATTGGCAGCCGCCCATACTATAACAGGATAGCCTGCCTTAACCTTTATTAATAAATCCTGAAAGCTAAAGCCCGTTAAATCAACTGCCTGTAAATCACTTTCAGCAAATTCAAAATAGTTTGTGGCAGTAGTCACAATAGCCGGGGCATAGCAGCCATAGGAATTTCTGCTAGAGGGATCCCCCACAAACTCATAATAAAAATTGGCTTTTCCTACCTTTTTCTTTGGAAGAAAGGAGTCGGCAAGTTCATCCTTTGTTATATTAAAGCCTAAATATTTTAAAACAGTTGCAAGGCTTGTTACCTCACATCCGTTAGGAAGTGTCGGAAACTGACTTACGTATTCAACGTCCAATAAAGCACTGTCGCCTTCAGGAAGTGTAATCTCTTCCGTTAAGGGCATGTCTTCCCTGTTCCGTTTATAGTGGGACCCGTCTGAATATACAAGTCTTCCGTCTTCTGTCACAAGCTGATAACAGCAGTCTTTTGAAATTCCAACACGCAAAAATTCCTGCCAAAGAAAACTTTTTCCTAGGGCACCCCCTTCACAGGATGGGTCTTCATATAAATTAGCCTCTTCCTTTGCATATACGTAATCCCGTACGCTTCTAAATTCTGTATCTCCCACAACCGCGGGAATATTTAATTCATCAGGAACATTTATTTCAAAGGGATCCACATATTCCGTAACATATTCTTCTAGGGCTTCCGTAATGTCAGGCTCCTCTAAAAGAGGTGCATCCTCATTTATTACGTTTTCATTTTCAGAATTAAACAAAAAAGCCTCCGCGGCTTCTCTTGCTTTCTTTTCTTCTCTTCTTAATTCCTGTTTTGCCTTAAAATTTGAATAGGAGTCTTTAAAGAAGGCCGACGTTTTTAAAGCTGCCTCTCTTACGATTGTAGCCAACGTTTTTCCTGAGGATTCATCATGAGTGCGATTAGTGCCGGCAGAATATACAATTATTAAAAGTAGCAGCACCGATACACTGAGTACCAGAAGCTTAACCTTGTTTTTCCTCTGCATCCTGTTTCCTTCCGCCGAAGTGCGATTCTTTAGTAGCTCTTTTTATCGTATAGGAACGAAGTTTACTATATGATATTTACTATATGATATTTATTATATCGTAAAAAGAGCGATTCGTAAGAATCGCTCTTAGCCGTGCGTGAAAGGATTCGAACCCTCGACCTTCTGGTCCGTAGCCAGACGCTCTATCCAGCTGAGCTACACGCACATTTTCCATGCCCTTCTTTGGCACGAAACTGATATTACCATAGGACCAATTTAAAGTCAAGGTTATTTCTTAACTTTTTCGGTAATCCTTTTGGCAATTCCTATAGGTCAATGATATTTGAAATTTGCTTCTTTATTTATTTCATCGGCACAAGCCTTTTGTTAATTTCATTTAATACCTTCTTTTTATCACCACTCCATAAAGGCGCCACTAAAATTTTCTTATCCCCGTCTCCAGTAAGGCGATGAATTACCATATCAGGCGGCAGAAGCTTTACCGCATCAACTAAAATATCTATATATTCATAAGGCTTAAATGTCTTAAATTTCCCGGATTCATATTCCTTCTCTAAATCCGTGTTTTTAAGCACATGCAGAAGCTGCAATTTTATGCCCCTTACTTCAGAATCTCCAACATATTTAACCGTTTCAAGCATCTGTTCTTTTGTTTCAAAGGGAAGCCCCAAAATAACATGTGTAATTACATATATTTTTCTTGATAAAAGTTCTCTAACAGCCTTGTCATACACAGGTAATTCATACCCTCTTCGTATGTATTTTGCACTGTCTTCATGAATGGTCTGAAGCCCAAGCTCCACCCACACAGGCTTTATTTCATTAAGCTTATGCAAAAGAAAAAGTACTTCTTCGCTTAAGCAATCCGGACGTGTGGCAATAGAGATGGCACACACTTCAGGATCTAAAAGTGCCTCACTGTATTTTTCTTTCAGGGTATCAATGTCACCATAGGTGTTTGTAAAGGCCTGAAAATAAGCAATAAATTTAACCGGTTCAGCTTTCGGAAGCTTATTTTTAATTAAAGCCTTACCCTGCTTTAACTGTTCCTTTATGGGTAAATGCGGCTCGGCGGCAAAGTCACCAGACCCTCCCGCCGAGCAGAAGATACATCCGCGGGTATCAAGAGTACCGTCACGGTTAGGACAGGAAAACCCACCGTTAAGGGACACCTTATATACCTTAGAGTTAAATGTATCATGCAAATATTTATTTAAAGAATAGTAGGTAACTTTTTCCATTGACTCGCTTATTTTATGGTTTCTACCTTAATGGTATTGGTATTGCCGGAGCCGTTTATCTGGCCTCCTGTCAATACCACGTTATCACCCTTGGTTAAATTGAACGCTTCTTTAGCATTATTTAACGCCTGATAGAAAATAACGTCAAGCGAATCATAGGCCTTGCTTAAGTATGGAGTTACACCCCAGCTTAAATTAAGCTGTCTCCAGGCACGCTCTGAGGTGGTGGTGCCTAAAATATCGATGGGGCATCTGAAACGGGATACCATGCGTACCGTTGCCCCGGTAAGGGAATTAACCACGATGCACTTTGCATTTACATCAATTGCCATCTGGCATGTGGCATGAGAAATTGCGTCTGTTGTGCTCTTGATTAAATATTCCTTGGTTTTAAAGCGGTTAATATAATCAATGTCTCTTTCCGTATATTCCGCTATTTCAGCCATGTTCTTAACGGCTTCCACGGGATATTTACCTGCAGCTGTTTCCCCCGATAGCATAATGGCGCTTGAGCCATCATAAACCGCATTAGCAACGTCTGAGATTTCAGCACGTGTGGGGCGAGGATTGTGAGTCATGGATTCAAGCATTTCCGTCGCTGTAATTACACGTTTTCCAAGTAAGCGACACTTCTGAATTAAATATTTCTGTACGGAAGGTACTTCAACAAAAGGAATTTCGACACCCAGGTCTCCTCTTGCTACCATTATGCCGTCTGCAACCTCACAAATTTCATCTATATTGTCAACGCCGGCTCTGTTTTCGATTTTTGCTATAATTTCGATGTCTTCGCCACCGTTTTCATCAAGCAGCTTTCTTATATCCAGTACATTTTCTTTTGTGGATACAAAAGAAGCTGCGATAAAGTCAACCCCATTTTTAATGCCAAATAAAATATCTTCTCTGTCAGTCTTTGACAAAAAGTCCTGCTTTAAAACTTTTCCAGGAAAGCTCATGCTCTTTCTGTCGGAAAGCTCTCCGCCTGTAATAACCTTACACTTAATGTCCTTTTCTTTAATTTCAACAACCTCAAAAATCACAAGGCCGTTGTTAACAAGCACCTTATCCCCTTTGCTTAAATCCTTGTGAAGATTTTTATAGGAAACGGAAACCTTCTTTTCATTACCCACAACATCCTCGGTTGTAAAGGTAAATTCCGAACCGTCCTTTAAAGTGATTTTGCCGTTTTCAAAGGTCTTGACTCTGTATTCAGGTCCCTTTGTATCAAGCATGATTGCTATAGGAAGCTTTTCCTTTTCCCGCAATCTTTTGATCAGCTCAATTCTTTTGCCGTGTTCTTCATAAGAACCATGGGAAAAATTGAGTCGTGCCACATTCATGCCTGCATGAAAAAGCTCAGTTAAAATCTTTTCATCTTCGCTGGCAGGTCCGATTGTGCAAATAATTTTAGTTTTTCTCATCTATATGCTCCTTACGGATTTATGGGGCGGTTAACCGCCCCTTATCCTCCATTACATGATGGCTTCGTGGTATTTAACCTTTCTGTAAATCTTGTAAATAATAGTACCGAATAAAGATACTACTATATAAATTGAAGAAAGTATACCTGCAAGTCCGCCAATAATAATAATGGGCCATAATCCTATATTACTCATTTTAAATGTCTCCTGATTCTATATTATTTTTATCTTTCGCGCAACCATACCCAGATGCCTGCAGCAGCAGCTACAGCCACCATCATGATTACCAAAATTGTCTGTGCCATAAAATTTTCTCCTTAAAGCAACGCAAATAAGCCCAAGGGGAAGCCTTGAGTTTCCAACATGAAATTTTAGGCAGGAATCAGTTTAGAGCCATCCTTATTGTGAATAAAAAGAATAATGGAAAGAAAGACTGAAACGACAGTATCGGAAACGACCCTGCCGAAGGTCTTAAGAAGTGAAAGCGAAATTATGGTAAGCATGCCTGCAAAAGAAAGTATTCTTAAGATTTCAAGAATTCTAACTTGAATGTGCTTGGGTTTAGCTTCAGAAATAGTGCTTCCTAAGAATACGTTTTTGTCGCGGATAATTACCATATCTGCGAGGTCCACTTCGAGAGTCTTTTGAATGGTTGCGTTACAGGACCAACCGCCAGGAAGGCTTGACATACAAACAGAATCTGTTTTTTCGCATAAAAAACAAATTCCCACGATTAAGGTTATAAAAGCCATCAAAATACAGGCTGCTCTTTTACCCTTTGTCAAACCGGTCATATAACGTTTCCTTTCAAAGTCTGAAATAGTATAAACGAAAACTAGGGTAAAGTGCAAGGTTTATTACACAAATATTTAATTAAGACATGCTTTTTAACACATAGGAAATTGCGTTGCAATTCACTATGTGTTAAAAAAGGCACTACGTGCCAAGGATGCGCACTCGTGCCTAAGAGTTTCGTAAGCGAAACTTTTTTTACTAAACCGGCAGCCTTAAAGACTGGATTTTTATGTA
Organism: Lachnospiraceae bacterium; assembly: GCA_963643225.1. Taxonomy (GTDB): domain Bacteria; phylum Bacillota; class Clostridia; order Lachnospirales; family Lachnospiraceae; genus UBA1258. The sequence goes on along the minus strand of CAVIIX010000001.1, from coordinate 40,029 downwards.
TTTTTACAATTGTTTGTATTAACTATGAGTCCTATAATCTAATAGTTTCGTTATTTACAAAGGAGATTATATATGAGTACTTTAAAGCCGAAGCTGTTTTCTGTAATGAAAACCTATTCAAAGGAACAGTTTATCAAGGACTTAATTGCAGGTATCATCGTTGCAATTATTGCTCTGCCCTTATCCGTTGCACTTGCCATTGCTTCAGGCGTGGCTCCAGAACAGGGTATTTACACCGCAATCGTTGCAGGCTTTGTAATTGCATTTTTAGGCGGAAGCCGTGTCCAGGTATCAGGTCCAACCGCAGCCTTTGCAACAATAGTAGCAGGAATTGTGGCAAAAGAGGGTATGGAGGGCTTAATAATTGCCACCATTATGGCAGGCATCATTCTTATTATCATGGGCCTGTGCCATTTAGGAACCTTAATTAAATTTATTCCTTATACCATTACAACTGGCTTTACGGCAGGCATTGCAGTAACCCTTTTTATCGGTCAGTTAAAAGACTTTTTAGGCTTAACTGTAACTGCCGATCACACTCTTATCGAAACACTTGATAAATTAAAGTACGACATTTTATTTATAAATACAGTTAACTGGCAGGCATTTTCAGTGGGAATTGTAAGCCTGATAATTCTTATCCTCTGGCCCAGGATTAAAAGGCCTGCATTTCTTTCAAAAATTCCCCCTTCATTAATTGCGGTTCTTGCAGGAATCTTCATGGTAATTGGCTTTAATTTAAATGTAAACACAATCGGTGATTTATATACCATTAAAAGCGGATTACCTAAATTTTCAATGCCTGCATTTTCTTTTGCAGCAATAAAGGAACTTTTACCCAATGCCTTTACAATTGCAGTTCTTGCAGCCATTGAATCCTTATTATCCTGCGTTGTATCAGACTCAATGATAAATTCAAGACACAATTCAAACATGGAGCTTGTAGCTTTAGGCACAGGTAACATCGCAAGCGCATTGTTTTGCGGAATCCCTGCAACAGGTGCCATTGCAAGAACGGCAGCTAATGTTAAAAACGGAGGCAGAACCCCCATCGCTTCAATGGTGCACGCTGTAACGCTTTTACTGGTGCTCCTTGTATTGATGCCCTACGCTGCTTTGATTCCCATGCCCACCATTGCGGCAATCCTTTTCATGGTAGCCTATAATATGTGTGGCTGGAGGTCTTTTGTAAACCTTTGTAAATCGGCTCCAAAGTCTGACATTATCGTGCTATTGACAACCTTCGTGCTTACCGTTTGCTTTGACCTTGTAGTTGCAATCGAAATCGGTATGCTTATTACCTGTGTGCTTTTCATTAAGCGTATGAGCGAGGAAACCTTAGTAAAGGGCTGGAAGCTTGTAGATGATGACACGGACCCTGATTCGATTTCATTAAGGGCTGTACCAAAAAATACCATGGTATATGAAATCTCAGGTCCCATGTTCTTTGGTGCTGCCGACAAGATTTTAGGCATCACCGTTAAAGAAGAAATGTCCAATTTGATATTGAGAATGCGTAGTGTTAATGCAATCGACTCAACTGCCACAAACGCTTTAAGAGCTTTAGCAGAAAGCTGTCAAAAGAAAAATGTGCGCCTTATTTTATCTCACGTAAACGAACAGCCCATGAATGCACTTAAAAAATGCGGCCTCTATGCTTTAATCGGTGAAGAAAACTTCTGCGAACACATTGATGCGGCCCTTCAAATAGCAGAGCAGTAAAATAATATTAAAGGGAGGTCTCCTGATTAATATCGCTTAAATCAAAATCTTCACTTACAAGTATGCTTAAATCAGCATCCGTTTGCTTTACAAGTCTTCTTGACTGCTTTAAAATCGCATCTTCGATTTTATTTCGCACCAAACGTCCGTTACCTGCGTCCTTCGCTCTCACTGCCTGAACCGCATTGTAATAAGCAAGAAGTGAGGTTTTTGCGCCTTCATCTATTACATAGCCTTTGGACTTTGCAGTAATTTCAGAAATTGCCAAAAGCTCTTCTCCGGTGTAGTCCGGAAAATTAATTACATTTGGAAATCTTGATTTAAGCCCCGAATTAGCCGTCAAAAATTCAGCCATCTCATTTGAATAGCCTGCTAAAATTACAATCAGATTATCTCTGTTATCTTCTATACCCTTTACTAAAGTATCAATTGCCTCTAAGCCAAAGATATCATCCTTACCTCTGTATAAAGAATAGGCTTCGTCAATAAACAGTACGCCGCCGATTGCAGACTGAAGCACCTGATTGGTTAAGGGCGCCGTATGGCCTACATATTTACCTACCAAATCTGCTCTTGATACTTCCACAAGCTGACCGCCGGTAAGTACGCCGATGGCTTTTAAATATCTTGAAATAACACGTGCTATTGTAGTCTTTCCGGTGCCGGGATTTCCCGTAAATATCATATGCTTAGATACTTCCGAGGCTTTAAGACCTGCTTCTCTTCTCTTTTTCTGTACCCCGTAATATTCTTCAAGGCTTAATACGTATTCCTTGATTTCTCTAAGCCCTACAATGTTGTTAAGTTCTGATTTAACATTTTCGATATCCCCTGTATAGGTGCCTGGAAGTGCCTTGAACAATTCCTTTTCCTCTGAATCAATGGCAGCAATCAAAACATTTTCTTTAATGCTTAAATGTACATTTGTTTCACCTAGCGCATCACTTTCAAGCCGTAACTGGGCGAGAGCCTTAAGCATGTCTGAATAAAATTTAAGTATTTTAGTTAAGCCCTGATTTTTACCTGCAAGGGTCACACTGTAATTTATGATTTCAGGAGCAGCTTCGATCTTAAATTTAAATTTAGATAAAGAAACCTCCTTTAATTCTTCCATTTCTTTATTCGAAATTTTCTGTAAAGCTTCATCTGACAGGTCAGCTGTCTCACATACATCTCCTAAAGCATTTATAAAGGGTGCACCGAATTTATCTGCCAGTTTTTCTAAGGATTTAGTACTTATGAAAATAAAATATTTGTCCTTTGCATACAATGCGCCTACAGTTTCTGAGGCTAAAGAATTCGGTACATTTACAAGCTGTCCGTTCTGGCTTACATATCTTTCACTTAATGCACAAAAGCCTTTAATTACAAGGTCTGATATTCTTGATAAAAAGGAGGTATGACAGTCTTCAAAATTTTCAAATACTATTACTTCACTTTTTGAATTAAGTGCTGAATATAAATCCTGTAAAAATATCTTTTCCTCGGTAGCGCTCTGATATAGGGACAAATCCATATATCTCACTTTGTCTGTTTTTAAAATACGCCTGTTACTTAATTCCCTGACAATTGTATTTAAGGCTAAATGCCTGCCGGTATCCTCCTTCCCTGTAATGTAAATTGCGTTTTTGCATTTGCTTCCTTCCGGTGCAAGCACAAAGGGACGTTTAAAAGCAATGATTAATCTTTTAATAAATTCCTCCTGTCCATAAACCGTACCGGTTATGACTTTTTGTAAATCCTTAAAGGCATTAACGGCTTCATCCTCTTTAACGGTTTCATGGGTGGTGGTTTCCACGGTTTTTTTGTTTTCCTCCGTATACCCTTTTAATTCTTTTGAAAAGGAATCTATTTCTGAATTTAGATCAATTGAATCCATATTAAATGCAGGTGCCAAGCCTCTGCCGGTTACCACCTCTAAATTTTCCATTAGCGTTCCGCCGTAACGCTTCTTTCTGGCCTGAGCCCTGTTTATTTCTTCTTCGGTATAATTGTTTCTTGGGCCTAATAATGAATTTAATGCTGCATCAACGGGATCGTACATTTTTATCTCCTGCAATTATTTTTATTATGCATATACTTTAATTTTTCTTCTTATTCTAATATAATCTAAAAGGACGGATATGTGAAGAAAAGAAGTATAAAACAGCTTCAAAATTTATAAAAGCCCGGAAAACGCAGTGCCGCTTTTATATAAGCAGGCAGTTAAGCGTATTTCGAATATCATTTACTATTAAAAAGAGGACACTATGAAAGTAGTATTAAAAAATTTAACCAAAAAATTCCCTAACCGCAACAAAAAAATCAAGGAAGACGTTATAGCCGTCAACAATTTCGATTTTGAAATTCCGGACGGTAAATTAATCGGGCTTTTGGGGCCTTCAGGCTGTGGCAAAAGCACCACTCTTAACATGATAAGCGGTTTGGAAAAGCCCACAAGCGGACAGATTTTCTTTGGAGAGGATGATGTTACCAATCTTCCCCCCGAAAACAGAGGGGTTGGTCTTGTATTCCAAAATTATGCCCTTTACCCTCATTTAACGGTGCTTGATAACATTTTATTCCCCCTTCAGAATTTAAAGGGAGATAAAAAATTATCAAAAGAAGAAATGCTGAAAAGAGCAACGGATGCCGCAAGACTTGTACAAATTGAAGAATATCTTGAAAGAAAGCCTTCTGAATTATCGGGTGGTCAGCAGCAGCGTGTTGCCATTGCAAGAGCTTTGGTTAAAACACCACGCGTTCTTTTGCTGGATGAACCCTTATCAAATCTTGATGCAAGATTAAGGCTTCAGACAAGAGAGGAAATAAAAAGAATACAGCGTAAAACCGGCGTTACCACCATTTTTGTCACTCACGACCAGGAGGAAGCCATGAGCATTTCCGATATGATTGTGGTAATGAAGGACGGTGCCTTACAGCAAATGGATAAGCCTCAGAGGGTTTACGACGACCCTGTAAATTTCTTTGTGGCCAAATTTTTAGGTACTCCTGCCATCAACACCTTTGAGGGTGAAATTAAATCTGAAAAGCTTTATATTAACGGAGTTTCAGTTATGGAGGTTCTTGGTGCTCCTGACAAGGAGGTTTATGTGGGCATACGTCCCGAGGGCTTTGTAATCGATGAAAACGGTGCATTTGAGTGTGACCTTGTGGCTGTTGAAGTAATGGGAAGAGACACAAGCGTTGTAGCCACTAATAAAGCCATGACAAATGCTCAAATCCGTGCAATTATAGCTTCAGAGAACGCACCAGATGCTTCACTTTCAAAAATACGGTTTTCCCTTAAACCCAAAAAAGTTCATATTTTTGATAAAGAAACCGAAGAAAGAATCTATTTTAATTAACGGAGAAAGCAAATGGAAAAATTACAAAAGCTTAAGGGCTGGCTTTATTTACTGCCTGTCATATTGTTTTTAGGCTTCTTTATGATATATCCCTTAATAGACGTGTGCATTTATTCTTTGGAGGAAGGCTACAATTTTGCCTCCCAGTCCTTTAAGGGCTACGGTATATATAATTTTAAGTATGTACTTCACGACCCCTATTTTTTACAGGCCATAAAGAACACCTTCATAATCGTAATAATTACGGTACCCTTATCAACAGGTATCGCCTTACTGATTTCCCTTGGCTTAAATTCAATTAAGCCTTTAAAGGAATTATTTCAGACCATTTATTTTTTACCCTATGTAACAAATACCCTGGCTGTAGGCCTTGTTTTCATGATTTTATTCAAGAAAACTGCTTATTCAGACGGCTTAATCAATTTACTTATAAATGCCTTCGGAGGTGAATCTGTCGACTTTATTGACGGACCTTACTGGGCCAAAATGTTTGTAATGTGTTTTTACACAATATGGGTTGTAATGCCCTTTAAAATTTTGATTTTAACAAGTGCTCTTGCCTCCGTTAAGCAGGATTATTACAAGGCTGCCAAGGTAGACGGCACAAATAAATTCAGAATTTTTTATAAGATTACGCTTCCTATGATAAGCCCTATGATCTTCTATCTTGTAATCACAGGTTTCATAGGCGCCTTTAAAGCATATTCAGATGAAGTGGCAATCTTCGGAACCAACTTAAACGCTGCCGGCATGAATACAATTGTAGGTTACGTCTACGATATGCTCTACGGAAATTCCGGAGGCTATCCTTCCTATGCTTCTGCGGCAAGCTTAATTTTATTTGCAATCGTTTTTACAATTACTGTCATTAATTTAATGATCAGCAAGAAAAACGTACAATATTAGGAGGTGCACATGGCTGATTCAGAATTGGTTAAAATTGAAAAAAGTTCCAGAGCACGTACTAATATATCAAAGACCATTACCTACGTTTTATTATCACTTTGGGCTTTGATCGTGCTCTTCCCCTTTTACTGGATGATACTTACCTCCATAAAAAGCTACGGCTCCTACAATTCAGAATACATTCCTAAATTTTATGCTGCATCCCCTACAATTCAGAATTACGTGGATGCCTTTACAACCGTATCTTTAGGAAAATATTTTTTAAATACCATCATATTTACCCTTATTACAACTGCAGTGATGCTTGTGGTAACGGTCCTTGCAGCCTACGCTTTTGCAATTTTGGATTTTAAAGGCAAGGCTTTAACCTTCGCTTTGTTTTTAGCTTTAATGATGATTCCTACAGAGCTTGTGGTTATTACAAATTACGTCACCATCACAAACTGGGATATGCGCAACACCTTTACTGGTCTCATACTTCCGTCTGTCGCCTCGGTTTTCTATATTTATCTGTTAAAAGAAAATTTCGAACAGGTGCCCAGGGAATTATATAAAGCTGCCAAGGTAGACGGCACCTCAGATTTAAAATACCTGCTTAAGGTAATGGTGCCTATATGTAAGCCCACAATAATAACGATAGTTATTTTAAAGATTATCGAATGCTGGAATTCTTACGTATGGCCACGTCTTGTAACAGATGACTCAGATTATTTCCTTGTTTCAAACGGAATACAGGAAATACGTGAAAACGGCTTCGGTCGAGAAAACATACCTGCCATGATGGCTGCCGTTGTGGTAATTTCAGTGCCTCTTATAATAATCTTTTTAATATTCCATAAAAAGATTATGGAAGGCGTATCAAGAGGAGGTACAAAGGGATGATTAATTCAAAATCAAAATTTTCTTTTGCCATACTTTTACTTTTGACAGCCTTTTCTTTAACAGGCTGCCATGGGAATAAAAGCTTTGAGGAATTTAAAATTCCAGAAAATTTCGACACTTCAAAGCAGTACGAAATTACCTTTTGGGCAAAAAACGATACAAACAAAGCCCAGACAGAAATTTATGAGCGTGCCGTTACCGAATTTGAAAAGATATATCCTAACATAAAGGTAAATACAAGACTTTATACAGACTATTCAAAAATTTATAACGACGTTATCACAAATATTTCAACTCAGACTACACCTAATGTGTGCATTACCTATCCAGACCACATTGCTACCTATATGGAAGGCGATAACGTGGTGGTGCCCTTGGATGAGCTTTTAACCGATGAAAAATTCGGTCTAAACGGAAGTGAAATTGATTTTGATGCTCCCACTTTTTCAGAAATGGTGCCTGAATTTTTAGAAGAATGTAAGCTGTACGGAAGCTATTATGCCGTTCCCTATATGCGTTCAACCGAGGCCCTTTACATTAACAAAGACTTCGTTAACGCCTTAGGCTATGAGGTGCCGGATGTAGTCACCTGGGACTTTGTGTGGGAGGTATCAGAAAAGGCAGTTGAGAAAAATGAAGACGGCACCTTTAAATTAAATAACCAAAACGTCCTCATTCCCTTCATCTATAAATCAACCGATAACATGATGATTCAGATGCTTAAGCAGCAGAACGAAAAGATATCGGATGAAGACGGAAACATTTATTTATTTAACGATACTACGACCGAAATTTTAAATACTATAGCCCTTCACGCTTCAACAGGGTCCTTCTCTACCTTTAAGATTTCAAGCTATCCTGCCAATTTTTTAAATGCAGGCCAGTGTATTTTTGCAATCGATTCAACTGCGGGCTCTACCTGGATGGGATGCAAGGCACCCTTACTTGATATCAGTAAAGACCAGCTTGTGGAATTTGAAACCGTTGTAAGACCAATTCCTCAATATGATACCCAAAACCCTGTTATGATTTCCCAGGGCCCTTCCATTTGTATCTTTAATAAAGAGGATGACGGAGAAGTACTTGCTTCCTGGCTCTTTACCCAGTTTCTTTTGACAAATGATATTCAGACAGGCTATGCAGAAACAGAAGGCTATGTACCGGTTACATTAAAGGCTCAGAATTCACCTGAATATCTTGATTATTTATCAAAAAGCGGGGAAGACGATGACACTCACTACAGCATTAAAATCGATGCAACACGTCTTTTAATTAATAATACAGAAAACACCTTTATTACCCCTGTGTTTAACGGCTCCGCTTCCTTAAGAGAAGCCTGCGGAAGCTTAATAGAAAGTGTCACAAAATCCGTCAAAAGAAAAGAAGCTGTTGATGCAGACTATATTCAAAAGCTTTATGATAACACGGTTTCTCTGTATCATTTGGATTCAGTCGGAAGCCAGACCTTTACTGAAGACTTAGGACCACTGCCCATAACCTCAAAAATTTTAATTTCGGTTTTGATTGCAGTATGGGTATTTATAGGTGTATACTTCCTATGGTCGAAGAAAAAGACCAGATAATTTTGAAGCTTATATTTTAATATATAATTAGCAAAACTAAAAAACACCTTAGAAAATCCCTAAGGTGTTTTTTTATTTATCGATTTTTATTTATCGTTTTTATCCTTTACGTAATAATGTCTTCCAAGCCATTTTGATAAGCCATCAAGGCCGGAATATAGAATACGCTCTGAAATATTCTGCTGGTCAAGCATGTCTCTTATACGCCAGCGCAAATCCTTACTGATGACATATCTTACGGTATTGCTTGTATATTCATCAAAAAAGCCTTCAATATCGTCAATGTCGTTAGGAACAATTGCAAAAAAGGAATACTGATTAACAATTCGAGGGTCGATTGAAGGAGGCTCTACCACTACCATTGCCTTATCCTGCATATCCTCATCATACTGGTCTAAATTGGCCGCCACCTCGTTAAGCATGTTAACGGTAAATACCGATGTCTGATTATCGGATAAAACCTTTTTGTATCTTCCCGGAAGCATTGCATGAAGCTCCTTAATATCAATACGCCATATTACGCAGTCGTGGTCTTCCATCTTATCCAAATTATGCTCTGTTGTAGCAAAATGAAGAGCAATAAGCGGAGACTGTGACCAGTCAAGAAGTCGCGTGGGAAGTCCGTGATGCTGTCCTAAAATCATCTGTCTCCATACGCTTCTTTCAATCAAAGGATCTTCCAGTGCTCCGTATTTTGTGAAATTAGATAGTATACAGGGTTCAAGCTCTTTTTTATTTTCCTTACAGTTTCTAGAAAGACTTGTATATATTTTAAAGTCTACGTCCGTCATACCTCTGTATAAATAAAGGCTTCTGTTTCTTCCTAAATCCGGTCTGTATTCCTGCTCTGTAATTAACGGAAGTACATCCTCGATTGTCTCGATTTTAACATTCTTAATCATTTATTCCCTCCACATATCGCTTACAAACCACATTAAAGCTCCCCATGTGTACATGGGATAGAAATTGTTGTTTTCATCCTTACCGGTTTTTAAAAGCTTAAGCGCTTCTTCCTTTGTCACCAAAAGAAAATTACCAAAGGCCTCACTGCCCTCTGCATTGTCGTTTGTAAGTGAAAATAAATCCTTTAAATATATTATAGCACCAACAAGACCGTTTGACTCATCAGTTAAGCCAGGAGTTGAAAAAACACAATGATTAATTTCAAAAATTTTATCATTTTCAGATACCTTAATTCCTGTTTCTTCTTTTATTTCCCGTTCTGCCGTAATGATTAAAGCATTTTCTTTTCCCTTATCTTCTTTATCAATTAAGCCTGCAGGAACCGATAAAAGATAATGGCCGCAGGGATATCTGTATTCATAGTGAAGCAGCAGCCTTGGTTCCTCCCTAGGGGTCACAAGCACCACATAGCAGGTTGCTGCATCCGCTTCAAGATCAGAAAATTCTTCATCGCTCTTTATTGCTGTAAGAGCCTCCAAATCTCTTCGTGTGGCATCATAATAATGCTTATCTTTATCGTATTGAAGGTCGTACACCTTTAAAAATTTTGTATTAAGAAGTGTTTCAACCTGTTCTTTTTTAATCTGCATTACGTATCTCCGTTTAATTATTTGTCTTTCGTGAACTACTCCGACTTATAGAAGTCGGAGCTTCTTGCTTCAACCACTACTGCTTGGCTAATACCTTACGATACTGCAAAGTCTTACACAGTGTCCACAAGCGTTAGGTTCGACTAGTTCCTAGCCTACCAGTTATCATAAAGTTTACGCTACAAAAGTTTTCGAACTTAGTATACGTAGTCCTTCATTCTTTATATTTATTGCAGCATTCTGGTCACGACTGATTGTAAGACCACAATTACAATTCATTGTACGAATACGCAGGTCTTTCATTTCAGAATGAACACTACCGCAACAATGGCATATCTGACTTGATGGAAACCACTTATCAACTTTGATAAGATATTTTCCTCTATCAGCAAGTTTGTATTCAAGCATGGACAGGAACATACCATATCCATTGTCAAGAGTAGCTTTGCCATTGCCAAAACCTTTATTAGACATAGATTTCATGTTCAAGGACTCCACACATACGACATCATACTGATTGGCTATCTCAGTAGATATTTTATGCAGATTATCCAATCTCTGATTTGATATATGTCTATGGATTTTATTTACTTTACGAAGTTGCTTCATATAGTTGTTTGATTTCGTTTCACCTTTTTGTGAACCTACCATACGGGAAAGCTTTCGCTGCTCTTTGGCAAGTTTATTATGGCTTTCTCTATAATACCTATGATTAGTGCCGATATTGCCTTTATCATCAACATAAAGCCCATCAGAAGCATAGTCTAAACCTATAGCTTTGGTCTTATCTGCTACATAGGTATTCACAGGATTATCGAATTCAAAAAGCACAGATACATAGTATTTACCGTCCGATTCCTGTGATACCGTAGCTGACTTGATAATCCAACTATCATCAGGCTTGCGATGGATAACAGCTTTTACAAAACCGATTTTAGGTAACTTAATGCTATTATCTGCAAAAGCAACCGTACCTTTCTGATTGTTGATGGTATATGATTTTCTGCTGTGCTTTGCTGATTTGAATTTTGGAAAGCCATTTTGTTTCTTACGAGATTTGCCAAAACAGTTTCTAAAAGCTCCTTGTAAATTTAACTGCGTATTGGCAAGGGCAAGACTGTCACTTCTTTGAGATATGAATAATCTTTCTTGTATTTAGCGGGAGTAACAATTGCAAATTTCCCTGTAGACTTATAGCTTTCAATCTTGTCAGACAGCATGAGATTATAGACCTTGCGGCAACAACCAAATGTCTTAGCAAATATAACACTTTGTTCAGTTGTAGGATATAATCGGTACTTAATTGCTTTGTTTGCCATCTTTCTTACCTTGATATTATATACTGTTTGATAATATCTACGGTGGCTCCACCCGTGGTCAGCAGGCAAAAACTCGGCGATCAGAACATCTCTTTCCAGAGAAATTTGCGTATCTGAGGAAATTCCTTTTTTATAAGCCTGCTGCTTGCAGACTTATAAGCATTGGTCAATGATATTCGCAATTCGCTTCGCTATGGCTCTACTAAAAGCGGCACTACGTGCCCAACGAGGTACTTATCTTGTAACAAAACACCTCGCGGGGAGCACCAACTGCCTAAAGACAGTGGGTTTTTTTGAGCTTTTATAAATACGGCTGATTTATAATAAAGATTGTAATGCTATGAGATACAAAAATCAAGAAACGCCGTGTTTATCGCAATTCATACCGCCACCTAAGAGGTGGGGGATTTCTTGCTCACGGCGTGTTAAAAATTCTTGGTAGATTGTAACTTCTGTAATAATAACGGCAGTGAGTATTTATTTTTCAAGACATCGATTATCACTGCCTTTTCTCTGTTGCTGAGAGCATTCTGATCGATGTCTGGGTCTTTTTTTAATACATTTATCGTTTCTTTAAGAATATCTATTTCTAATTGCATATCTTGCATTTGGGCCTTCAACTGATTTATATCATCTGAAGAAATATCTGTACTTGAAGTTGAGCCTTCTACTAATGTTCCCGGAGTAATATTTTTATGATTCATAAGACCTAATGTACCTTCTTTTAAATAACGCTTTCGCCATTGATAAATACTGGCTCTACTATACCCAATATCTTCTGAAACATATTTTATAAAAGCTTACTTATCTGGATCTGCCACCACGATTTGAAGTATCTCGTTCAGACAGTATCTCATTATAGGACTTAATATCATGTGCAATCACAGTATTCCACGCAACATTTTTCTTTAATGCCTGCTGGATATCTTCCAATTCTTTAAGAGCTGTTCCGTAGGGAATTCTGTCACATTCTCTTAACACATACTGCCTCTGCATTGTTTCATATGCGCTGATAATCAGTTTGTTATTCTTTATCTTCTCAAAGAATGTAAATTCTTTTGGTAACAATCCCGGAACTCCATCCAGTCTGCCAGTTTCCTCTTTCATCCGGATATCAAGAAGCCTGTCTAATGGTTCTTCATTGTTAATCAAGGAAATTATCTGTTTAAGTTTTCCCATGACTGCTAAATCATAAATATGTTTTGCAGCTTCAAATGCTCTGCTTTTTATTTCCGCTTTTCTCACATAAGCCTCTGCCGCAAAAAGCTTATCTACAAAGATTCTTTCCAATGTAATTGTTTGTACCCAAAATGGTTTTACATCATATATCTCTTCCAGAATCTTCTTCTGTTCTTCTGTTGCAAGCTCATATATCATAGCCGCAACTTCCATACTTGTAACCGGCTCACTTATGGTAAATGATGTTGCTTCAATCTTCAATTTTCCAAATCTTTGCAACACATCATCCCTATCATAATCCGCTACAGGTTTATAAGAATATACTGCTATAACCTCTGAACGATTTGTAACACCTTGACCTGCATCACGAGTTAGAGAAGTATATTTCTTCGTTGCTTTTTCCAGTCTTCTATCATTTTGTGTCCTGCTGCATCCTCTTGTATCAACCGACAGATCAATATCTTCTGAAAACCTGTTTGTAGTGTGCAAAGCCTTATACAAAGCCGTTCCGCCTTTAAAGTATGCAGGAAGTCCTTCTTCCTGCTTTTGGGCTAATTCTTCTAACATCAATACTACATAATAGTCTTTTTCAAGTACATCAAGACGATATCCTGTTTTTTGTGAATATCATTTATAAGCACCAGGAAAGCATTTACATCTTCGTGTAATTTCATTATCGACCTCCTGCCACATGAGCTAACTGTAAAATTGTGTTACGATTATAATAATTATTAGCTAAAGCAAGCAGTCTGACATATTCCAAGCCTAATCGTTCAATGTGCTCACCAATAATTCTATATGGATGTTCTGCATCTACAGGAGCATTATCAAGCATATCCAACACATCAAGTATCTTCAGATATTGTTTATTATCTGCACTAATTGCAACCTTTGGAGGTCGCACCACAACTCCCAGCTTCTTATCCATTCTTGCACAGTCCCCTGCTTTATTAGTTGCCAGAATTCTTTCGTTTGGCATCTGTGTTGTAAGCCCCAGTCTGTGTAATACAACTAAGCCTGTTTCATACCCGTTGTCATTCTTTAAATATTTATCTTCTATAAGTTGTTCCTTATCAATGCCTGTTTCACCGAATGGAGTTATTGTCACACGATAATAAATCCCTTTCTGATAAAACCTCAATTCAGGGATTATTTTTCCATCCATGATACGCTTACATGCAACAGATACTGCTCCTGCGGCCTTCTTTAACGGTATATTGTATGTCTCTGCCACACATCTGCTGATTTCATGTGCATAGATAGGTTTTCCCGTTTCCTGATTTGCTATCAATTCACATACATATTCTACATATGGCTTACTCATGTAACCTCCTACTGTCAGAAATATTCTTTCCGTCTTTCGAATTAATTTCTTGTAATTATTATATCATACGTTGATATAATATCAACAAGATTATTTTATAAAAGCTCAAGAAAACCCACTGCCTTTAGGCAGTGGGTGCTCCCTGCGAGGTGTTTTGTTACAAGATAAGTACCTCGTTGGGCACGTAGTGCCGCTTTTAGTAGAGCCGTAGCGAAGTAAATTGCGAATATCATTGACCATTTTCGCTTCAAATATTTCTATATTTTACTATTATTCCCAACCAAAATATACAATATTCCAATCAAATATTTAATATACTTCCTGTTTAGAAATTATCCGAATAACTTTATTATCTTTAAAAATAGCAGGAAACCAATTAAGATTTCCTGCTATGATTTAATCAGTATATATCAACTCATGAATCACAATTTCTTCGAGCTGTTTCCATCATCTAATGAAATGTCAGATATCAGATAGTCACCTTCTAAATGATATATTAATTCCATACGCAACTGTTTCCTTTGTGTTATGATATACATATAAGAAAAATATCACCTTCTTTTCTACAACATCTGCACTTTCATTCACCACAAATGAGCTAGCCACCTATGTTGTGTATTAGCAGATGTTGAAATTCGCTAAATTATCAACATTTGCGAGAATATCTGACATCTACAGTTCACAGCATATCACTTCTCCGGCGTACACTGTGGCTGTCTTGCATTCTCAGATTTAGGCAAATTAAAATTCTCACCGACATCCAGTCCACACTTCTTCTTAATCTGTGCGATATACAGTGATGAAACCTTAAGTCCTGTCTGTTCCAATACATATGCCTTTATCTGCTCGCAAGTCGCTTTTCCTTTGAATTCAGATAGATCCATATCCTCCAGAGAGAAGTCCACCTTCACTTTCCTACTGTCGACCATTCTCCGTTCCACTTCGGTCCGCGCTGAGCAAAGGTCCACTGGACCTTTAGCGCTCTTGGAAAGTAAGACAACCGTCTCAGTATTTGCAGTCCAAGGAAACTGGTCTACGGCTACTGCTCTTACAACCTTATAGCCTGCCGCCTGTATAGGCTCTAAATCCCTTATTAAGGAAGTCGCCTTACAGGATACATATACGATACTTTCTACACCGTAGTCTAAAATCTTTGGCAAAGCCTTAGGGTGAATACCATCACGCGGAGGGTCAAGTATTATAAAATCAGGCTTCTCTTTAATGTCATCAAGAGCCTTTAATACATCGCCACATATGAATTCACAGTTATCTATTCCGTTAAGATAAGCGTTGTCTTTAGCTGCCTCTACTGCTTCATGCACAATTTCAACACCTATTATTTTTTTTGAAACAGGTGCCATGAGCTGAGTAATGGTGCCGGTGCCTGAATATAAATCAAAAACAGTTTTATCAGGCTTGTTTCCGTTAGACAAATCCCCGATAAAATCTCTTATCGTTGAATAAAGCACCTCTGCTCCAAGGGAGTTTGTCTGGAAAAACGAAAATTCGCTTATTTTAAATTTAAGGCCTAATAAGGTTTCGTTTATATAGTCTCTTCCGTACAAAATATCCGTGTAATCATTTTTAACAACATCGGAAACCGAATCGTTAACAGTATGTAAAATGCTTACAATTTCCCCATCCAGGCTTAAATCAAGGAGCATATTTTTAAAGGACTCTAAATCGGGATTTTCAGAGCTTGTGGTAACAAGTGCCACCATTATCTCTCCTGTGTGCTTTGCCTTTCTCACAAGCAGATGCCTTAAATAGCCTTCATGGCGCATTTTATGATAAAATTTCAAATCAGAATCTGCAAAATAATCTCTTACCGCTCTTAAAATTTTACGGTAGTCACTGTCGCATATATAACAGGAATCCGTCATAAGCACGTCAAACATGCTGCCACGCTTATGCATGCCAAGGCTTAAAGGACCGTCTTTATATTCATCGCCAAAAGAAAATTCCATCTTATTACGATACCCTTCATAGACAGGGCTTGCCTTGATACCCTCGAAGAAATATTCATAATCAATGGCAGAATCAAGTAAATCCTTAATCTGCTTTTCCTTTAATTTAAGTGAATTTTCATACTGCATTGTAAGGTAAGTACAGCCGCCGCACACACCAAAGTGAGGACACTGCTGTGGCACAGAATCCTTTGACCTTTCAAGCACCTCAAGTACCATGGCTTCAGGCTTATTTTTACGCATCTTTAAAATTCTTACTTTAACCTTATCTCCCGGCAGGGCATTTTTACAGGTAACCGGCCCTTCTATTGTTTCTACGGTTGCTTTATTCGGAAAAGAAACCTTAGTTACAATTCCTTCAAATTCAGATCCTTTTTTCATAACAGTCCATAAAAATAGGGATGTCTCTTTCGAGGCATCCCACTCTTTCTAAAATTATTCGTCACCCTCTAAGTCGTCATCCTCAAATTCATCTTCATCGAAGTCTTCAAAATCTTCTGAATCTTCCGGACAGAAGAAATAAAATACTGCATAAGCAATAGCTCCCACAGCTGCAATAGCTCCAAGTACCGCAAGTACGATAACTAAAGGATTAGTTTTTTTTGATTTTTCCTTCTTAGGATAAATACCGTACTCAGTTAAAAGTTCTCTTAATTCTTCGATTTTGCTGTTCATTTTGATTCCTCTAACCTTTCTTTTGATGTATTTATACATTTCAATTATAGCATCTTTTATCATGCAATACTATCCCCTTTCACACTGTCAATGATATTCGCAATTCGCTTCGCTGCCTGCTCATATAAAACTATAATTTATCCTAATTAACAGATTACTATATTTTAACAAGCTTTGCAAAAGAAGCATACATTATCTTCTGTCCGCAGCTGTCAAACTGAACGGTTACCTTTGAATCTCTTGGTTCCTTTACGATATTTAAAATCGTGCCTTCGCCGAATTTAATATGCTTTACTCTGTCACCCTTCTTTAAATCCGTCGAAGAACTTCCTATATCCGCTCCCTTAGTTAAAGCCGATAAATTTTCCTTTCTTGCAACAAATGGCTTATTCTCTTCAGGGGTAGACTTTGGTGCATAAAAAGCCTTAGGGCGAGAATACTGGGCATAGGGATTTGAATAGCTTGAAGAATAGGAGGAAGGCTTTGTATCTAAAGTGCGCTTAAAGCCCGAAAAACTAAAATCCTCAGTATCCTTGTAGAAATCATATTTTTTATAACCGCCATATTCGGAAGTGTCTGAGTCGTAATAATCTCTGTCATAGCGCTTCTGCGGCTCCGGAGCTATATCAAATAATCCTTTTGGCACTTCCCTTACAAATCTTGAAATCGGATTATATTGAGTCTCACCGTGTATCATACGGCTTCTGGCAGCCGTAATAAACAGTGAATCCTTGGCTCTTGTGATACCTACATAGGCAAGTCTTCTTTCTTCTTCGATTTCTGCATCCCCTGAGTTAATAGACATATAGCTTGGGAATAAACCATCCTCCATGCCTATTAAATATACGTTTTTAAATTCAAGACCCTTTGCAGAATGAATCGTCATTAAAAGGGCTCTTTCCTCTCCCTCTGCAACAGAATCAATATCTGCAATAAGGGCAATTTCTTCTAAAAGCTCAGATAAAGAGGGTTCGTCATGCTCATCCTCATAGGAAGTTACTTTATTGATAAATTCATCAATGTTTTCAATTCTTTCGGAAGCTTCCTCTTCACTTTCAACGTCCATCTGATTAATATAATCCGTTAAATCAAGTATTTCCGTTAAACATTTTAAAGGACCCTGCTCGATATTAACAGCTCTTAATCTTAATATGAGATTAGCAAAGCTGTGAAGCTTATCTGCACTTGCGCCTTTAATATCTGTCCATTCAGGATGACATACCGCATCAAAAAAGCTTGCGCCTCTTTCATCTGCCGCCATTTGAAGCTTTGCTATGGAGGTGGCTCCGATACCACGCTTAGGCACATTAATAATACGCTTGCAGGCAAGGTCGTCTCTTCCGTTATCTACTGTCTTTAAATATCCAAGTAAATCCTTAATTTCACGTCTTGCATAGAAATTAATGCCACCTACAATCTTATAGGGCACGTTATCTCTCACCATTTTTTCTTCTATCATACGGGACTGGGCATTGGTACGATATAAAACCGCACAGTCTCCATAGGTAATCTTACCATCCCTCACTGATTTTAATATTTCACGGCTCACAAATTCAGCCTCTTCGATTGCCGAATCAAAGTGTCTGAAATGAATACGTTCGCCTTCTCCTCTCTTACACCAGAGGCTCTTATCCTTTCTTTCTGAGTTATTCCTGATAACGGAATTGGCCGCATCAAGGATATTCTGGGTGGAGCGGTAATTTTGCTCTAATTTAACTATCTTCGCTTCCGGATAATATTTTTCAAAGTCCAAAATATTACGGATATTGGCACCTCTGAATTTATAAATGGACTGATCGTCATCACCAACAACGCATAAATTGTGACGGTTGCCGGCGAGTAATCTGATAAGTTCAAACTGGGCAAAGTTTGTATCCTGATATTCGTCCACCATTATATACTGCCACCGTGACTGATAATTTTTTAAAATGTCCGGCTCTGCCTTAAAAAGCTCCACCGTTTTCATAAGTAAATCATCAAAATCAAGGGCATTACTCTTTTTTAAACTGTTTTGGTATTCTCTGTAGCAGGATAAATAAGGCAAAAGCTTTTTATCTGACATTGCTTCAAGAGCATATTTTTCAGGAGTAATAAGCTCATCCTTGCATTTAGAGATTTTATTTAAAACATCTCTTTCTTTAAACTGCTTGGGATCGTATCCTAATTTTTTTACTACTTCTTTAATAACCGCCTTTTGATCGTCACCGTCATAGATGGTAAAATTATTGTCATATCCCAAAGCTTCAATGTGACGACGTAAAATACGTACACACATTGAATGAAAGGTAGAAACGAAAATCTGATCAGAGCCAAAGCCTACAAGTTTGTCTACTCGCTCTCTCATTTCTCCTGCTGCCTTATTTGTAAAAGTAATTGCTAAAATATTATAGGGATTAACTCCCACTTCATCGATTAAATAAGCAATTCTGTTAGTAAGGACACTTGTCTTACCGGAGCCTGCACCGGCTAGAATAAGCAAAGGTCCTTCAACGGTAAACACCGCTTCCTTCTGCTGTTCATTTAATTTATCATACATACTCATAAAAAATACCCATCACCTACAAAGCCGCAATTACAATTCCCGCAATAATAACCAGGGCACATATAAGTCTTTGTAACGTGTTCTTTTCTTTAAATATAAATTTACCACCTGCAATGGTCACGATGCAGCATATCTGTTTTAAAAGAGTCATAACCGTTACCCTTGATTTGGGATAGGAATTGGCAATAAACAGGCATTTATCGGCCACTACAAATAAAATGGCAATTACCCAGATATAAGGGTTTTTAAGGGCTGTCTTAAAATTAATCTTATATTTTCTTATGATAATATAAATACCGTAATATATCAAAGTAAAAAGTGTATACCAAAATTGCAGCTGACCGCTTGTGACATTACCGGTACTCATTAAAATCTTATCAAGAGTACCTGAAATGGCATTTAAAAAGGTGGAAGCAAAGGCCATGACATAGACAATTGTGGCAACCTGCTCGGTTGCTGCTTCACCTTTTCTTGCATTCTCAGGCTTATATTTTAATAGCAAAAGCCCTCCTGCTACAAGCACCATGGCAATAATCTGATTGTATTTTAAGGTTTCTTTAAGGACAAAAATCCCTAAAGTCATTGAAAACAAAAGTCTTGATAAATCAATGACTCCGTATAAGGAAACAGGCATTTTCTTAATTGCAATGAATGAAAATAAGAACGCTATGAATATTACAAAAGCTTTAAATGCTATAAGCAGCATTTCTTTTGCCGGCACACCGGTTATATTACCGGATATAGGAATTGTAAATAGAAAGGATAAGGCCGTATAAACAAAAAGCACTTCCAATACGTCATTATATTCAAGCGCCTTTTTCTTGGCTAAATCTCTGACGCCCTTTAGGGTGCCATACACTAACACTAAAAATATCCACATAAATCTGAGCTTTCTCGAACGTTTGTTTTATTTTACTTCAAAATTTATTGTCCGTCAAGACAAACAGTAAAAAAGGGCGAGGTTTCCAAAACGACATATAACTTACGCGCGAGTGCGCAAAAAAAGCCTCTTAATAAAGAGGCTTTTTAAAAGTTTTTAATTATCTTTGTACTCTTCCGCTTGCATCGCCGCCTGCAAGAGTATCAACTTCCTTGCGTGAAGCAAAATTAAAGTCGCCGGGAATGGTGTGCTTTAGAGCTGAAGCCGCAACACCGAATTCAAGAGCATCCTTAAAGTCCTTGCCGTCAAGTAAGCCGCAGATAACACCGCCTGCAAAGGAATCGCCGCCACCTACTCTGTCTACGATAGGATGAAGGTTGTAGCTCTTTGAGTGATAGAATTCTTTTGTCTTTGAATTGTAGATACATGCAGACCAGCCGTTGTCTGATGCCGAATGAGATTCTCTTAAAGAAGAAACGCAGTATTCAAAGCCATAATCTGCTACCATCTGTTCAAAGATTGACTTATAGCCTGCAAGCTCAAGCTCACCGCTTGTAACATCGGTCTTACCTGGCTTATAGCCAAGTACAAGTTCTGCATCTTCTTCGTTGCCGATGCATACGTCTACATATTTCATAAGGTTTTTCATAACCCTCTGAGCCTTTTCTGAAGACCAGAGCTTCTTTCTGAAGTTAAGGTCTACCGAAACCTTAACGCCTGCCTTTTTAGCAGCAATTAAAGCCTTTTCCGTAAGCTCTGCAGCCGAATCGGAAAGTGCCGGAGTGATACCTGTAAAGTGGAACCAGTCGGCGCCTTCAAAAATTTTATCAAAATCAAAGTCCTTTTCGGTAGCTGTTGATATTGAAGAATGAGCTCTGTCATAAACTACCTTTGAGGGTCTTACGGATGAACCGCTCTCTAAATAATAAATACCGAGTCTTTCGCCGCAGCGGGCAATATTCTTTGTGCCTACGTTGTATTTTCTTAATGCTGCAACCGCACATTCACCGATTTCGTTGTTGGGAACTGCTGTTACGAATTCTGCATCGTGGCCGTAATTTGCAAGGGAAACAGCTACGTTTGCTTCGCCGCCTCCATAGTTAATGTCAAATTCATCGGCCTGAATAAATTTTTCAAAATTAGGGGTAGAGAGTCTTAACATAATCTCTCCCATAGTAATAACCTTTGCCATGTTTTTTCTCCTTTATTTCTGTACTAAATGTACCGCAAAGCCGCCAAAGTCGCCTTCAAGATAAATAGCTGTGAGTTTTTCTCCCTTGTAGCTTGCGGATTCTTCTATAAATTTAACGCCCTTAACGGTTTCAAGATAATTCTTTGCTCTTGCAACGGAATTTGTGCCGATTGCAATGTGACCGTTTTTGCCACGGCCGATTGACTTCATTGCTTCGATTTCAACACCTGCAAATACGGAAGAATTACCAATCTTTTTGGCAAAGCCGAATAAATTGTCAAAGGAATCTGCAACCGTAACAGCCGCCTCTTCAGATTCACAGTTAATGCCGATATGACGTAAATTAAAGCCAAGCATTGTACGTACTGCTTCTTCTGTAAGTCTTTCAATTTCATCGAATTTACCTGCTGCAACCAGATCCTTTTTAACCATCCAGGAGCCGCCGCAGGCAATTATTTTGTCAAAAGAAAGATAATCACAGATATTCTTTGCATTTACACCACCGGTAGGCATAAATTTAACGGTTGTGTAAGGAGCTGCCATAGCCTTAATCATTTCGATACCACCGGATGCTTCCGCAGGGAAGAATTTAACGGTGTCAAGGCCTAATTCAAGTGCTGCCTCAATGTTAGAGGGATTGTTGACGCCGGGCACCATGGGAACTCCCTTTTTTTGACAGTATTTTACGATGTTTTGATTAAAGCCGGGGCTTACGATAAATTTTGCCCCTGCATTTACTGCTCTGTCTACCTGTTCTGTAGTAAGTACAGTGCCTGCACCTACCAGCATTTCAGGGAATTTTGAAGCCATAATCTTAATGGATTCTTCGGCAGCTGCGGTTCTGAAGGTAACCTCAGCACAGGGAAGACCACCGTTGATTAAGGCACGTGCCAAAGGCTCAGCGTCTTTAGCATCATCAAGTACCACTACGGGCACAATACCGATGTTTGAAATCTTCTTCAATACTTCGTTCATATTTTAAATCTCCTAAATATTTTATGCTTAATTAAGCCAGTATTTCCTTTACACAGGCTAAAATCCTTGCATCCTGACAGTTTGCTTCAAAATAATCCTTAAAGCCCTTTGTTGATAAGGCTCCCTTTACTAAATCTCTGTCAAGCTCCTTTAAAATGTCGCAAAGGTCTCTGTAGGTATGGGTCTTTACTTCATCCAAAATCTTTTTATTGCGTTGTTCCGGCACTACTCTTTCAGGGGGATATCCACCGCCGCCTTCCATTTCGAACAAACGCTCAAACACATATTTTAAATTAAGCTCAGCGCCCCAGCCATAGCCCTTTGCAAAGGGCATTGCAATTGCGTTTCCGTCGTTAATCTGTGTAAACATGAAGGCATCGGATGCATCCACTACATGACCGCAGATAACTCCGGGGAAGGAATTACAGGCAAGCATTGCGCCTTCACCTGTGCCACAGCCTGTTACAACAAAATCAGCTGCCCTTGAATTAAGTAAAACCGCTGCAAGAATACCAATCTGAACGTAGGTAAGCTGTGCTTCATCTTCTGCCGAATACATACCGTAATTATAAACGGTATGGCCCTTGCTTTCTGCTACTGCCTTAAGCTGTGCTTCAATCTGGGCGTTCTTGGCTGCCTGTGAATTTTCGTTAATTAATGCTATTTTCATATCGGCTCCTTATCAGTCCTTAACAATGATATCAGGGGTTTCTTCTTCCTCATCCATAAATTTAGAAGGATCTAGGTTGGAAGGATCCTGGCCGATGTATGCTGAAATGCCGCCGTCAATGTAAACCACCTGACCGTTAATAAAGTCTGAAGCCGGAGAAGCAAGAAATACTGCAAGTCCCATAAGGTCTTCTGTACGTCCCCATCTCTGTGCGGGTGTCTTTGAACGGATAAATCTGTCGAAAGGTGCCATTTCGCCATTAGGTCCTTTAGCACGCAATGGTGCAGTCTGTGGAGTAGCGATATAGCCGGGTCCGATTGCATTACACTGAATGTTGTACTGACCATATTCCGAACAGATATTTCTTGTGAGCATCTTTAAGCCGCCCTTTGCAGCTGCGTATGCTGAAACTGTCTCTCTTCCGAATTCTGACATCATGGAGCAGGCATTAATAATCTTACCGCTTCCCTTTGCCATCATGTCGGGTAAAACTGCCTTTGAGCAGATGAAAGGACCTGTAAGGTCTACATTGATAACTGCGTTCCATTCATTCATGGTCATTTCGTGCATGGGAATTCGCTTAATGATACCTGCGTTATTAACAAGGATGTCGATTGAGCCTACCTTTTCCTTAACGTCAGCTACAAATTTCTGTACATCTTCTTCCTTTGTAACATCACATACAGCACCATATACCTCGATGCCAAGCTTTTTGTACTCTTCAAGACCTCTGTCTACAAGCTCCTGCTTAATGTCGTTAAATACAATCTTTGCGCCTGCCTCATGGTAAGCCTTCGCATATGCAAGACCTAAGCCATAGGAAGCGCCTGTAATCCATGCTACCTTTCCTTCCAAAGAAAACTTGTCTAAAATATTGCTCATTTTTTAATCCTCCTTTTTTCTCTTATTATTAATGTTATTAATGATTATCTTAAATCGATAGGAGCTACATCGTCCATATCGTCAAAGTCCTGATTTTCTCCTACCATGCCCCAGATAAAGGTGTAGTTTTTGGTAGAGCATCCGCAATGAATGGACCAGCTGGGGGAAATTACAGCCTGTTCATTGTGCATTACAATGTGTCTTGTTTCCTGAGGCTCGCCGCAAAAATGCATAAGCATCTGATCGTCGTCCATGTCAAAATATAAATAAACTTCCATTCTGCGGTCATGCGTGTGACAGGGCATTGAATTCCATACTGAGCCTGGCTCCAAGTGGGTCATACCCATTTCAAGCTGGCACGTCTCAACCTGACCCGGCAGTATAAATTTATTGATGGTGCGGTGGTTGGCTTCTTCAAGTGAACCAAGTTCCTTTTTGTTTTCCGGCTTTACAATAACCACATCCTCTGAAGGAGTCCCCTCAAGCTTGATAAGCTTTGTAGGGTAGGTCATGTGCGCGGGAGCTGAATTAATGTAAAATTTTGCCGGATTCTTTGGATCCACGGATTCAAAAATAACATCCTTTGTACCCATTCCGATG
The DNA here is from genome assembly GCA_963643225.1 of Lachnospiraceae bacterium. GTDB lineage: Bacteria > Bacillota > Clostridia > Lachnospirales > Lachnospiraceae > UBA1258. The sequence continues at coordinate 15,831 of CAVIIX010000001.1, read as the reverse complement.
TACATGGCTTCCTTGTGGCCCACTTCGTATTTTTTACCATCCAAGGTGATATAGCCTGCAGGACCGATGTTGATAACACCCATTTCTCTTCTCTGCAAGAAATATTCTGCTCTTAACTCGTCTCCTGCAGTAAGCTTTAAAGGCTTAACCGGTACCGCAGAGCCTGTTATAATACGGTCAATATGACTGTACACAAGTTTAATTTCATCTGCCTTAAAGAGATCGTCGATTAAATATTCTTCTCTTAATCTCTGCGTGTCATAAGACTTCATGTCCTTAGGACTTGATGCTGTTCTTAATTCCATATTTTTACCCTCCGTTTAGCTTTTCACTATCTGTAGTATAACAAAAAATTTTTCAAGTTTCTTTTCATTTTTAGCTGAAAACATTGCAAATTTTGAACAAATGTAAGCGTTTACATTAGTATGACAAATTTGCTTGCAAAACTTACGCCGAGCGCGGTCGCCTTTGTGACATATTCCTTACGCGCGAGTGCACATCGCTTACACGCAGTGCTTTTTTTACCTATAGGAATTGCAGCGCAATTTTATATAGGTAAAAAAAGAAAGGATCTCTCACCCTTTCTTTTTAATCCATTCCTTTGTATTGTCAAATGTTGCCTCAATTTTCTGTAAGGCCTCTTCTGCTTTACACTTTGCTTCTTCCTTTACTGTTTCTTTTGCCTGTGTAAAATAAGATTTTATAAACTGTGAAAGAAAATTCCAGGTTTCATCATCCACATCCTCTGTCGCCTTTAAGACATTTAATGAGGAATTAAACATATCCTTTGTAAAATCGAGGGTTGTATCCACCTGTGTGGCATCCAAAAGCTTATCTAAAAGATGCACAAACCGCTCAAGCCTGTCTTCCTCAAGAGATAAAATCCAGTCATTCATTGATTTAAGCAGCATCTTATGCTGATCTGATAAAGAAGCTTCCTTAAAATCTCCTGCCTCTATAACCCAGTTAAATAAATAATGCTGTGAAAGGCCTAAGCTTGAAGCATCAACTACCTTTGCGTTTTCTTCGTTATTTAAAATCATTCCCACAACTGAGGACTTTGGTATAACCTTTACAACCCTGTCTTTTATTTCATCATAATTATTTTCTACTAAAAATTCAGGTCGAAAGCCCGGTCCGTCAAAAGAAAAAACAGCTTTTATTTTGTTTTTCACCTTTTCACCCGCACACATTGAAGAAAACAGTGCCAGATTTCCTCCCTTTGAATGACCTGCAACATAAAATTCACCGCTTATTCTTTCAGCTACGTCATTTAAGTATTTAACTGAAAGCTTCTGACCTGTAATCGGTTTATTTAAGGCAAGAGCAAAATCCTCCTGCCACCCCACTATGTTCTCATCAGTGCCTCTGAATACAATCAGTATGTTATTTTCGGGGCATAAAAAAGTAATTGCCGCAAACTGGGTTTCTTCCTTTATTTCGATTCGGTTAATATACATGCATAGTTTAACGTGCTTAAATCTGTCGGAAGCAAAAAGCACATTAAATAAAGCCCTATTATCCTTTTCATGCCTAAAATCCGTAAACAGGGATTCAAATTCTTCGTATTTTGATAAATCCTTTAATTCAACCGGCATTTCCGATAACGGTTTTAAAATTTTATCAAATTTCAAATATGCAAACTGGCACAATACCATTGCGTCCTCTATGCAAAACGCCCTGTCCTTAAAGCTTACAGCTGAATATTCTTTTACATAATCAACAATATTTCCCATATAATTCTCCTGCCTTCAGGAATACAAAAATATAGCCTGCGATAACCAACACCTTCGCTATTGCTTAGGGAAGTGGGATTTCTAGACTAAGCTAGAACCTTGCAGCAATGTTACCGATGTTCTTTATGTGCAATGACATGGTGCCATCTATGTTAGTGACAAATTCAACGTTATTGTTTTCGTACTGGTCCATTGGGATTTTAATTTCAATGCCTGTGTCAGTCATAAGGCACTGACGTTCAAAGCGTTTAGTGGTGCTCTCACTCTGAGGCAGTACCTCTTCTTTTACAAGATTATATTTTTCCATCTTGTCCTGGTAGGCAATGCGCAAATCCTCTCTTTCCTTAAATACAAGATCTCCTATTTCCTCCACCATAAATCCGCCGTTTTTGTCAAGCTGCTCGTGTATAACAGCCTTTGCCTTCATCTGCGGCTCGTACCGCTCTGTTTCTTCAAAGGCTGAATTGTTAACTGCTTCAATTGCCTTTTGCACTATCAAAAGCTTCTTTTTATCCGAAAGCTTTGTTTTACACTTTAAATAAAGCTCGCTGAAATAATCTTCCTTTTTCCCGTTGATTTCAGCCTTCTTTTCTATAAGCCACACTGCCAGGTCGTTAAGTCTTATGACACAGGCCTCCGCAAGGCGCTGTCCTTCTGTAGGAAGCAGCTCCTTGTATCGGTAGATTTCGTTACGGATAAATTCATTTTCCGGAATTGAACGATGTGTATACATTGCTTTGTAATTCATCTTTAAAATAGCAAGGTATTCCAAAGAATCGCTTGTGAAACGTGCAATGAACAGATCTGCTGCCGGAATGTCGATATTTGCATTCATAATGTCATATAAGAGCTTAGCTAAAGTCTTGCTTATATTAACAAAATCTTCGTCATCGTATTCGTTTAAAAGACCGTATACTTCCGATTCGTTTTTATGAAATTCGCACTTTTTTGAATCGTCTCCTTCAAAAATCTTTGCGATGTGCTCCTTAATAAAGTCCTGAAGCTCTGGCCCCATGTCAAGACAGTCATCCGAAAGTACCGGCTCTCCTGTTGAGGAATCCAGTATATGCAAAATCACTTTTCTTAATCTGATTTCTTCTTTAACCATTGCTTTTACCGCCATAATAATATTTTAGTAATAAATCAACCACTCTTGAATAGGAGGAAATTCCATCTTTAACTCCATTTAAAGTAAGGTTTGTATCAAGAAAGGTATCCGAAGCTCTTTCTATTTTTTTCGTTTCAAACCATGCATCGCTTTCTACTATTTCCCAGGCTTCCTTTGTTAAAAAGGTTGCGTCAAAAGAAACAAGCTCAGATACCGGTGTTAGTGTTTCCCTTATTTCAGGTTTTAACGCAAGTTCTGTTTTAAGCTGCTTACTGACATAAGTAAGGGCATTTATAGTGCCACTGTATATAAAGAAATCATCCTTTGAATTTAAGCATCCAAGATATGCTAAAAACGTAGCCTCGTCTTCATATATGAAGCCTTTTAAATGGCTTAATTCATGGCACATGGTGTCAGGAATGTTGGCTATATACATTAAATTATTGTAATTTGCTTCAAGTGTAAAAGGAAAATAATATCCCTTTATATATTGCTGGGAAAAGAAATCTGATTTTAAAAAGGGTTTAACAAAAGGATAATATCCGGACAAAAGGCTTAATTTATCGTCTAAGACTTCGGCCTTTCCGTTTTCTATTCGGTTCCTTGCAGCCTCTCCAAGTCCCTGCATGGATACTTTTGCAATACCGGACATATCTCCATCATATATTATTTCACCTTTATTATCACGCTCAAAGGTCTCTGATAATTCATTGGCACGCTTAACAAGCATTTCACGAAGAGAAATTAAATCCTCTAAATCAGCCTCATAATTCTCATATTCCGTACCCTCATATAAAGGGGTCGTATGATAGAGCACAAAGCAGTTTTGCACCTGTACTAAAGCTATAAATATTAAAAGCCTTATTAAAATTTTAAAATTTATACGATTCAAAATTTTAAGCCTTGGCTTTTTATCAATCACATTAACGACTCTTGTTATCCAGACAACAATCGTAAATATCACAAACACTACCCCTGCATAAATTAAAATTTCTCCAAGGGAAAAACTGCAAAGCCCGGTTAAACGGGCATAGGTGGCTCCAAAAAGCCTAAATACATATTTTACGTATATATCTGAAAAGCCTTCAACCTTCCAGGCAAGCACCATTTCACAGGCTGCAAGCATAAGTAAAATAAGCCAAAACAAAATTCTGTGTTTCTTCAAGCCTTCCTCCATGTCCCGATATGGAAAAGCACCAGCATTGGGAATATTTCAAGTCGTCCCGTAAGCATGTCAAGAGACAAAATTATTTTTGAAAATTGTGAAAAGCCACCGAAATTTCCAGTAGGTCCCACTACAGAAAGTCCAGGGCCTACATTACCTACTGCGGTAATTACTGCAGTTATATTCGTGGTAAAATCAAAGCCGTCAATACTTATTAAAAGCGTTGAAAATACAATTAATACAAGGTATGCCGTTATAAAGGTCTGAACGTTTTTTATTGTGTCAGAATTTACGCTTTGATTGTTTAATTTTATTTTTTTTACACTTCCAGGATGTGTTAAATGCTCGATTTCCTTAGAAACAGTACGTCTTAAAATTATGGCTCTTGATACCTTGATACCGCCTGCCGTAGAGCCTGCGCAGCCTCCTATTACCATCAGCATCACAAGCAAAGCCTTTGAAAGGGAGGGCCACAAATTAAAATCCACCGTTGAATAGCCTGTTGTAGTCATAATTGAAGATACCTGAAATAAGGCATCATGAAAGGCACCTTTAAAATCAGGATATGACCCCTTTATCTGAATGGTAATAATCAGGGCACTTGCAAAAATTATTGCTAAATATACCCACACCTCTTCAAGCTTAAATAAATCCTTAAATTTTTTATTTAAAATAAGGAAATAGGCATTAAAGTTAACGCCACACAATATCATGAATATAATCGTAATAACCTGAACAGCCTTTGAAAAGCCTGCAAGACTTGCATTTAAATTGGCAAAGCCCCCGGTACCAACCGTTGAAAAGGAAAGTATAAGGGCATTGTATAAATCAAGTCCAGAAAGCAAATAAAGAGTAATCAGAACAAGCGTAATGGCAATATAAATTGAATATAATATTTTGGCAGTTTCCTTTACTCTTGGCACAAGCTTACTTACATCTGCGCCTGTGCTTTCAGCTCTCATTAAATGCATATTGTGAGAGCCTGATAAGGGTAAAACTGACATAATAAACACAAGCACACCCATTCCGCCTATCCATACAATAAAGCACCTGAAGAACTGTGCTGTTTTTGAAAGGCCTTCTACATCTGATAAAATCGTGGCGCCTGTAGTGGTGAAGCCGGAAGCAGTTTCAAATAAAGCATCCGCAAATGAAGGAATCTCTTTAGACCACACAAAAGGGATTGCACCAATTAGTGATAATAAAATCCATGAAAGTGATACCGTCACAAAACCTTCTTTTGCATAAAACACGTCGCTTTCAGGCTTAAAAAAGCTTCCAAGAGTCCCAATTAAAAAGCATAAAAGTGCCGTAAAGAAGAAGAAAATACCCGTTTTTTCTTTATATATAATTGCTACAATTACAGGGAGCATTAAAAAAAGTCCCTCAAACTGCACTACTCTTGATAAAATGTATCTGATAATTGATTTATTCATAAATCCTCTAATTCAGTATATCGCTTAATTCCTTAAATCCTTTATTGGTGGTAACAATTATTACAGAGTCTCCTTCATATATTACGGAAGAACCCTTTGGTGTTTCGATTGCACCCTTATGTACAATTGAAGCAACCAGCACATTTTCTTTTATATTAAGCTTCATTAAGGGTACTTCGATAAGAGGCGAGCCTTTTTCTGCCCTAAATTCCAAAGCCTCTACTCTTTCATTGCATAATCTGTACAAGGATTCCATACTGCTTGAAGTCTTTAAAGACATGGCTCTTACAAATTTAACTATTGCTTCGCCGGTTAAAAGCTTTGGATTAATGATGCTTCCAAGATTCATATTGGAAATTATGTCATCATATGCATTTTTGTGTACCTTTGTAATAAGCTTGACTTCCGGGTTGACGGATTTTGCAAAAATCGAAAGCATGACATTTTCTTCATCAGAGTCTGACAAGGCCACAAAGCCACCGATTTTTTCAATTCCCTCTTCTAAAAGTAAATTTTTATCAGAGCATTCCCCGTTTATAATAATTGCTTTAGGTAAAAGCTCTGAAAGCTCCTCACAGCGCTTTTTGTTTTCTTCTATGATTTTTACGTTTACAGAGGACGCAATTAATGCTTTTGCAAGATAAAAGCTTATATCCCCGCCTCCTGTAATCATTACATCCTTAACCTGACCCTTATTAAGCCCTGCGACCCTAAAGAAAGCAGCAGCCCTTTTGCCGCTTGCCACAACCGATACCTTATCACCCTCCCACATGGTGAAATTACCATCCGGAATAAAGGTTTCGTTCCCTCTTTCAACCACGCATACAAGCACCGGTGCCTCAAGCCTTTTAGACATATGTTTTAATGCAACTCCGCAAAGAGGACTTTCTTTTGTTACTTCAAATTTAAAAAGTTCAACTCTGCCTCCTGCAAAGGTATCTATTTCAATGGCCGAAGGGAATTTTAAAAGGCGCAGCATTTCATCCGCAGCGCTCAGCTCCGGATTTACGGATAAAGAAAGACCAAGGTCGTCCTTTATAAATTCAATTTCGTTACTGTATTCTGGATTTCTGACCCTGGCTATAGTTTTCTTTGCCCCGGATTTTTTAGATAAAAGACAGCATAAAAGATTTCGCTCGTCTGAATCCGTAACGGAAATTACCAGATCTGAAGCCTCCACACCTGCTTCCTTTAATACGGAAAGCTCTGTACCGCTTCCTATGACTCCCATTACATCGAGCTCTTTTGAAAGATCCTTTATGGAAGAATCGTTTACATCAACAATCGTAATATCATGACCTTCATCGCTAAGGTTACGCGCGATGGTGGCACCTACGTTTCCACAACCCACAATGATTATCTTCATGATTTTCACCTTATATTATTATTCTACTTTCTCTGGTACAAAAATGCCTTCTTCAATTGCCCTTAATTTGCAGCCCTCTTTGTAATCACCGATGGGACAGATTTCAGGGTTGTCAGAGCTTTCGCAGGCTTCACAGGCAGGACAGGGCATTTTAACACCACCCATGTCTCTTGGCACGCCCTCATTGGCGCCATTATGCTTACAGTCAAGGCACCAGCATTTTTTGCACTGCTTAAATTTTAACTCTTTTCCCTCGTTATTTAAAGGCTTTTCTTTATTTAAAGGCTCCTTTATAATTTCAGCCTTTTCTTCTTTTTCAGATTCCTTTTTAATTTCAGTCCTTGCAATAATCTCAGACTCTTTTACAGGTTTTTTATTTTCGAAGGTCTTTACTTCAGGCTTAACTTCAGCCTGACTTTCAAAGTCGATTTTTAACTGTTTAAGTTCAGGCTCAGACATTTTAACAGACACAGCGCCTGCAGACGCCTTTGGTGCCTTTACCTTAATCGCTTCTGCATTTGGCTCTCTTACTCTTACCGTTGCTCCAGTATCATCCTTATATTCATTTAAAATACCTAAGAAGTCAAGCTGCCCTTCCATTACCTTAAGCGCCATTTATTAATCCTTATTTAATACGCATTCTTATTTATAAAGCCTGTAAAGAATGTCATAAGTATAATTTTTATATCAAAAAATATATTCCAGTTTTCAATGTAGTAAATGTCGTATTTTACTCTCTCTTCAATGGATGTGTCTCCACGCAGACCGTTTACCTGAGCCCAGCCCGTAAGGCCCGGACGTACCTGGTGTTTAATCATGTAGCGGGGAATCTCTTCCTTAAATTTTTCAACAAACTGAGGTCTTTCCGGACGAGGGCCCACCAGGCTCATATTGCCGACAAAAATATTAAATAGCTGAGGAAGCTCGTCTAAACTTGTACGTCTTAAAAAGCTTCCTATTACGGTAACTCTTGGGTCCCCTTCTGTAGTCCAGCCCGCCCTCTCTTCTTCATCTGTCTGAAGGCGCATGGAACGGAATTTATACATATTAAAGGTTTTATTATGTAAACCGACGCGTTCCTGCTTAAATATAACAGGCCCCGGACTTGAAAGCTTTACTAAAATTGCCGCAATTAACATTACAGGTGAAAAAACAATAATGCCGAAGAAGGACATTAAAACATCCGCAATTCTCTTTATTGCAGCATAGCCTCCGTTTGCAAGCGGCACATATCTTATATTAATTAAAGGAAGACCGAATAAATCTTCAGTGTAGGCACGGCTTGGAATAAATTTAACATAGTCAGGAATAAACTGGGTGTGAACACCCTGCTTTTCACAGATCCTTACCATTTCTTCAAGCTTGCCGTAATCATCAAGTGAAAGTGTAATTGCCACTTCCGGTAAGTCTTCGTTTTGTAAAAGCGCCTCTAAATCCTTTAATTTACCTACTACCTTTACATTTTTATATTCAAAGCCTGCTTCCATAGCATCGTCTAAAACACCAAATACGTCAAAGCCCCACTGTGGATTTCCCACGATTCTGTCAATAAAACTTTCAGCCGCCTTTGAATATCCCACCAGCAAAATGTGTTTTTGGTTATAACCGTATTTACGAAGGTAACGTAGAAAACGTCTTAACACAACCCTGAAGGAACAGGTTAAGAAAAATTTTATCAAAAAAAACAGTCCCAAAACCCAACGGGAATAGTTAATTTCCTTAATTACGATAAAGATAAGGGCGATTACAAAGCTCATGCCCAGTAAATCAGCCTTTAAAATGTTTTTACATTCACTTTTTATACGGCTGGTACGCTTTGGGTCGTATACACCCATAATGAAATATACCAGCATGAAAATCGGTACAATTATTATATAAATTGAAGTATACCTGTCAAAAGGAAGTACCCCGACTGCATTAGGGCTTAAAATTTCAAATTTTACAATATAAGCCGCAGGCAAAGAAAAAAACATTATTAAAATATCAATAAGTACAAACAGTCTGTTAAATACTCTCTGATTATCTTTAATCAAGCTGCAATCTCCCTATGCTAATCAATTGCTACACTTATATTATGCACGCATAGCCTTCGTTATTTTCCAAAAGAGTCTTAAATATTTCTTAAAATGTCGAGAAACTTTTGACAGTATAGCACAAATTTCTGCAAAAGAAAATGCGCTCCGTGAAAACGGAGCGCACCAAATTCAAAAATTCCTATTCTGAAATTACATCTTCTGGAAGCGCAATCTTTTCTTCTATAACCTTCTTTTTATCATAGCACTTAAATGAGAAATCTATTTCTCCCTTATCAAGCTTAGGTGTAACTAAAGATACCAAAGGCACTACCACAAGACCTGCCACCATTGCAATTGCACCTGCATTAATGGGGGAAGTAAAGCTACATGCCATATTGACAAGAGTGATGCCTATGCCTGCCACAAAGCCTGCAAAGACTCCTGCTCTTGTAACCCCCTTCCAGTATAAGCCGTATACTAAGGGAGCCAAAAATGCACCTGCCAAAGCGCCCCAGGAAATACCCATAAGCTGAGCAATAAATGTGTGGGGATTAAGTGCCATAATTACAGATACCACAATAAATATTACGATAAAGATTCTCATTATCAAAAGCTGTTTCTTTTCGCTTAAGGACTCCTTTGCATAGGGCTTAATTAAATCAAGTGTAATTGTGGAGCTTGATGTAAGCACTAAGCTTGAAAGAGTTGACATGGAAGCCGAAAGCACCAGTATCACCACGATACCGATTAAAATATCCGGAAGCTTTGAAAGCATGTTAGGAATAATAGCATCGTATACAATCGATTCGTTAACGGTGATTTCGTTAATATCCGTAAGTCGTGCAAAGCCACCTAAAAAATAACAGCCACCTGATACCACAATTGCAAAAAAGGTTGAAATAATTGTACCTGTCTTAATTGAGCGTTCATCCTTAATTGCATAGAATTTAGAAACCATCTGAGGAAGTCCCCAGGTGCCAAGGCTTGTTAAAATCACAACGCCCATCAGGTTAACCGGATCCGGGCCAAAGAAAGAAACATAAGCTCCCTTTAGGCCTTCAGTTACAGCACAGTCGCTTTCCATTATGGAAAGGGAAGTGTAGGCTTCAAAGAAGCCTCCGTTATTGTTTAACACCGCCACTACAACTGCAACAATACCAAAGAGCATTATAATGCCCTGAATAAAGTCGTTGATTGCGGTAGCCATGTATCCGCCTAAAATTACATACACGCCTGTTAAAAGTGCCATTACTATAACGCATACGGAATAAGGAACGTTGAAGGCCATGCCAAAAAGTCTTGATAAGCCGTTATAAACCGAAGCCGTGTAGGGGATTAAGAATATAAAGGAAATCAAAGCTGCTGCCACACGAATTGCTCTTGAGTGATAACGCTTGCCTAAAAAATCAGGCATTGTGGCAGAGCCTAGATGCTTACTCATTACTCTTGTTCTTCTGCCTAAAACCACCCAGGCTAAAAGGGATCCGATTAAAGCGTTTCCGATACCGATCCACGTGGATGCAAGACCGTATTTATATCCAAACTGTCCTGCGTATCCTACAAACACTACTGCTGAAAAATATGAAGTGCCGTAGGCGAATGCAGTAAGCCAGGGACCCACTGATCTACCGCCAAGGACAAAACCATTAACATCGGTTGCTGACTTACGTGAATAGACGCCTACACCAATCATAATTCCAAAGAAAATAATTAATAATACAATTTTACTTACCATTTTTCTTTCCTCCTATGAAAGTGTAGTTTTACTTCAGCGCATAAAAGCGTTACGCTTTAACGCTTTAAAGCATATCAGTATTATAATTTCCAATTCCCAAAAAGTCAAGAATAAATATTGATTTTTTTAAAACAATGTTTTCCTTTAGCAAAGCGTTAATCTTTTTTCACTGGTATATTCAATTAACTTTTGCTAATATCTATTTATGAGTAAAAAAGTACTTACTTTAATTATTTATGTTATTTTAATTACGTTACTGATTTTTAATGGTATTTTCTTCTTTAAAAACAAGGCTCAGTCTTCCTCTACCCTCTACGCCTTTGATACTGTTATGGATATTACCTTAAACGGTAAAAATTCAGAAGCTGCCCTTCATGAAATAAATAGAGAAATCTCTTATTTAGAAGCTTTGCTTTCTACTGAAAATGAAAACAGTGAAATTTTTTCTTTAAACAATAATGGAAAGGCTTTAGCTTCAGAAGATACCGCCACCCTCCTTTCTTTAGCCTTATCCTATAAAGAAAAAACCAATAACGCCTTTAACCCCTTTGTATATCCCATGGTTATGGAATGGGGCTTTGTAACAAAAGACTATAATGTCCCAAATACAGAAAAAATAAATGAATTGGTTAAAACAGTTAATTCCTCAGCTCTTACTTTAACGGATAATAAAGCCTTATTATCAAATGGTGCTTCAATTGATTTAGGAGGCATTGCAAAGGGCTATGCTACCCAAAAATTAATAGACATCTGTAAAGAAAACAATATAAAAAGCGCTTTGCTGAACCTTGGCGGTAACGTTTATGCCCTTGGTACAAAATCAAACGGTACAAAATGGAACATCGCAATAAAGAGTCCAATAGAAAGCCTTGATTATTTAGGTTACATATCAGTAAAAAACAAATGCGTCATTACCTCTGGCGGCTATGAAAGGTTTTTTGAGGAAAATGGTAAAATCTACCATCATATAATCGACCCTGAAACCGGCTACCCTGCAGATTCTGGTCTGTTGTCCGTTACAATTGTTTCAAAGGATCCGATTCTTGCAGATGCCTATTCAACGGCACTTTACGTAATGGGAACCGATGAGGCTGTAAAATTCTGGCGTTCAAATGCTGACGCTTTTGACTGTATTTTATTTACGGATAAAGAAGAACTCATTATAACTGAAGGAATAAAGAATGACTTTTCATCAGACTACCATTACACAATCTGTAAAAAATGATTTAATTCTGTTGTTTATATTGCTTATTTCAGGATTCGTGCTTTTATTTTTTACGGACCTTTATAATAAAGACCCTGGTGATTATGTAATTGTACGTGTTAACGGGGAAGCCTTATATGAATTAAAGCTTAAGGAAAATATTACAAAGGAAATCGTTACTGAAAACGGGACAAACACAATAGTTATTGAAAAGGGCGAGGCTTATGTGTCAAATGCAGACTGCCCGGATAAATATTGCGCAAAGCACAAGCCTGTTTCAAGGAGTGGAGAATCAATTATCTGTCTTCCTCATAAGCTTGAAATCAAAATAGTGAATAAATCAAAAGGGATTAATATAGATGCCGTTTCTGAATAATATAGCAAAAGAAAACAACAAGGCAAAGCGCCTTGCAGCAGCAGGCTTATTAGCTGCACTTTCTTTAATATTTTCTTATATAGAAAGCTTAGTACCGATTGCAGCCGGTATCCCGGGCATTAAATTAGGTCTTGGTAATTTAGCGGTTTTATCAGGTCTGTATATTTTAAACGCCCCTTTAGTGCTCTTAATAAGCATAACAAGAATTTTTTTATCAGGCCTTTTGTTTGGTAATTTATCTTCTGTACTTTATTCTCTTGCAGGAGGACTTTTAAGTTTTTTAATTATGTATGTATTTAAAAAGCTGAATATTTTCAGTCAGCTGGGAGTCAGCATTTTAGGCGCTGTTTTTCATAATATCGGGCAGCTTTCAGTTGCTTTTCTTGTGCTTAAAAGCTTTAATATATTTTATTATTTCCCAATTCTTTTAATTTCAGGAATAGCCTCAGGCGCTCTTATCGGAATAACTTGTAAGCTTGTTACAAAGCCTCTTAAGGCACTCAACCTTTAAATTTCTCTAAACTTATCTTTTTCCAGTAATTCTATGATATAATTAATAGAATTTTGTTTTGGTGGATTTTATGGTCTTTAGTTCAATTTTCTTTTTACTTATATTTTTACCCATATGTCTTTTAGTCTATTACGCATTCTTTTTTACAGACAGGGAATTAGACAATGCACATAAGCGTGAAAATTTAGTATTGCTGATTTTCAGCATTATATTTTATGCACTAGGCGGGGTTAAATATCTTGCCTTAATTTTCGTTATCATTTTTATTAACTGGATATCGGGATTTTTATGTGTTCCCGGCCGCCACTCTCTTACCTGTAGGAAAATTTCTCTTGTATTAAACACAGTAATAAATCTATCCATTCTTTTCTTCTTTAAATATTTTAATTTAGCTGTTTCTACCGTTGAAAATATATTTTATTCACAGCTTTCAGAGTCAGGCTCTGTAATTTCAAATGTTTTATCCTTAACCGGTAACGGAGCTTTAAATATCCCTGAAATAGTGCTTCCTATCGGAATTTCCTTTTATACCTTCCAGGCCCTTTCCTATTCTATCGATGTATACAGAGGTGCCTGCTTCCTTCAGCCGAATTTTTTAAGCTTTTCATTTTATATTTGCTTTTTCCCACAGCTTATTGCAGGCCCTATAGTTGAATATAAAGACATAGAATTTCAGTTAACGGAGCGTTTCGAATCACCCTCTCTTTTTGCAGAGGGCATAAAGCGTTTTTCCTTTGGTCTTGCCAAAAAGGTCTTTCTTGCAAACACCATGGGAGAGCTTGTGGATACGGTATGGGCTTTAAATTTAAATCATTTAGGCTTCGGTCTTGCATGGTTTAGTGCAATTTCCTATTCCTTCCAGATTTACTATGATTTTAGTGCCTATTCCGATATGGCAATCGGTCTTGGCAAAATGTTTGGTTTTAATTTTAAAGAAAATTTCAATTTACCCTACCTTGCTGAATCTGTCCAGGACTTTTGGCGCCGCTGGCACATTTCCTTATCAACATGGTTTAAGGATTATGTATACATTCCTTTAGGTGGCAACAGAATCAGCAAAAAGCGCACTTACATAAACATCTTTATAGTTTTTCTTTTGACGGGAATCTGGCACGGAGCTAACTGGACCTTTTTAGTGTGGGGTGTAGGCTACGGCATTTTATTGATTTTGGAACGTGCCTTTTTAGGTGACCTTTTAAAAAAGAGTAAATTAAAATTTTTAAACAGATTACTTACCTTTGTAATCGTAACGCTTTTCTGGGTAATATTCAGAGCTGATAATTTATTAGATGCCTTTACCTTTATAAAGCGCATGTTTACCGATTATCATTCAGAATACAGAATTCTGCATTATTTAAACGGTAAGACGTTACTTGCCTTCATATTATGCTTTTTGTTTTCAGGCCCACTGCAGCGCCTTCTTCCTAAAATGGGCAGTAAAATTTTATCCTCTATAGGCTACATTTTTGCCTACATATTATTGCTTTTAAGCATTGTGTGCCTTGCAAACAGCACCTACAATCCTTTTATATATTTCCAGTTCTAGGAGTTTTATGAAAAGACATTTTTCTTTAAAAAAGCTCTATATTTTGTTATTTATAGCGACGTTAACCATTCCATGGCTTTTATGGGGAATCGTAGCTTTATTTGACGCAGACTTTTATAAGGAGCAAAGTGACGTTTCCATAGAAAATCGCGAAAGAAACACCTTTAAAATTTCCTCCTTAATGGATTCCGGAGACGAGCTTTCTGCCTTCATAGATGACTGTGTTCCCTTCAGACGCTTTTTAATCGATTTATATCAAAAATATACCGGTAAGCTTGAAAAAGCCTATCAGAACACCTACAGAGAGGTTTCGATTTTCTTACAGGGTGGTCACAGTACCGTATCAGAAGAGCTTACCGATTTTGATGAATTTAATGAAAGTACTGCTTCAACATACGATACCGCCTCTGAAGACCCTTTAATAAACGAAGAAAATACAGAGCCTGAAGAAACCGTTCCAGGACACGAGCATAATTATGTGGTTATTGAATCTACTCCTGCCACCTGTGAAAAATCCGGTGTTGAAATTTATGAATGCGAATGTGGAAGCAGATACACAAAAGCCTTACCGCCTGCAGAGCATTCCTGGATTTTGCTCGAGGAATCCACTGTTTCGTATCTGACGTACGGCTACAAAAAATATATATGCACGCTTTGCGCCAAGGTTGAATATAAGGATTTTGTGGCAAAATACATAGACACCAGCTATATGGCGCCGCAGATTATTAACGACACTACCCTTCTTGGACGCTTTGACTGGATGTTCTATGCAGGTGAAGCAAACCTTGAATATTATAAAGGGACTAATCTATATGATTCAGAGACACTTGCTTCTTTTGCAGAAAAAATAAACAGGCTTCAGGCACTTTGTGATGAAAGAAGCATTAAATTATCAATTTCAATATTTCCTAACAAAGAGCACGTATACCCTGAATACCTTCCTACACTTGAAGTAAGCTCAGAAACAAAACGTGAGAAAGCTCTTTTAGATTATTTAAGCCTTACCACTGACACGACAATTATTTATCCTTTAGATACACTTATTTCTGCCAAGGTTTACTGGCCCGTTTATTATAAATACGATACCCATTGGAATCATATGGGTGCCTTTATCGCTTTACAGTCTATGTACAAGGCAGTAGGGCTTGATACCACAAATCCCATTAACGCAAGTGTCTATTCAGACTATACCTCAAGAAACGATTTACTCTATCTTGCAGGCTTAAGCCGCGAAAACTACGGTGAGGATTATGATTATCGTGTAGATTATAAGCCTGAAGTTTATTCAGATTATAATGAGATTGAAGGCTCAGAACCCTTAATTACCAGAAGCGTTTCAACTGCCGGCAATGAATTACGTGCGGTTATTACAGGTGATTCCTATAAAAACCTCATGGCCTATTACCTGTCAAAGGACTTTACCTACACTACAATTGCAGACAAGGGAAGCCTTAATGATGTTGCAAAGGATATTTTAAATGCAGACTATCTGTTCGTCACAAGCGTTGAGCGCTACGATAACAAATTATTTGACAGCATTGATACTCTTATTCAGATTTTAGAAAGCGGCAAACAATAGTCAATGATATTCGCAATCCGCTTCGCTACTTGCTCATATAAAAGCGGCACTACG